>QBYK01000061.1 GCA_003282865.1 SAR116 cluster bacterium AG-325-I21
TGTTCTTGAGGAGACCACAAGATCAAGTTTAAACCATGGAGGTAAGGAAAAGTTCTCTTATCTCATTTCACATGTGAATGTCGCCCATGATGCCGTAACCTCTATACAAAAAGTGCTATTGCCACTCAGTTCAATTATTCTTTTGTCATTGTTGCTTAACCATTTTGTTAGCACAACCTCTTTATCGAGCAGTCAAATCCGAGAACTTAGTTCTGATTACGGAATTAATCTCGGTGCTCAAATTACCTTGTTTCTTGTCATTCCTGCGCTGAAATTTTCTCTAGCATCAGAGATGCCTTCGACACACTATCTTAATCTCACTGATGGCTTATTTATATTAGCAACAATGGTTGTTGCATTTAACCTTGTAATAGCTATCGGGTCTCTGAGCTTAGCCGTCAACGGGAAGATTCAACAATCTTGCAAGCTTGAAAACTACGCGGAGCTAGCGTCTCCAGTTTTCACTGGTCTATCATTTTTTATAATTTTGTATTTAACGGCCGGCACTAATGGGCACTAGCCTTGGCCCATTGTCCAAATCACTCAATCTACAAATACTTTTTGCTGATCTAACCTTTGATAATTGTGAGAGAAACTTGTTATGAAAAAATTCACCATCGTTCTGTTCACATTGCTTTTATCTGGCTGCTCAAGCTATTCAAATAGCGATCACAAGCAATCATTTTCATCGGCGGCATTGTCAGAGCCTCCGTCTAAAAAAATGATTATTCTTGAAGAAGGCACGGGTAACTTGAAAGTTGGCGATTATGCTGCAGCCTCATTAAAATTTAACGAAGTCCTTCGGGGAAATATCAGCAATGCTACTTTCCAAACATTAAATGGTATCGCCTATCATTTAGACGCCCTAGAAAATGATGCAGATAAGATAAATTTGGCTGAACAGGGCTATCAACTGGCAACAAAGTTTGATCCGTCTGATTGGACGCCATTCTATTTAAATGGATTGGCAAAGCTGAGCCAAAAACGATACCGGGCCGCAAAACTTAATTTTGCCAAGTCGGTGACGCGCGATTGGGAAAATGACCGAGCTATGTTTAATCTTATGGCAGCTGCTTATTATGATGTCGATTTTGAATTAGCGCTAAAGGCATTAGGCGTATTACAGGCGCGATCACTTGAGATGGATCTTAAACTTGAGGTTGATCGGGCCTGTGCCATAATTCAAATGGCGGTTCGTAATGAGCTGGCAAGTTCAACATGTTTGCAAGACTATCTCTCGTTAGAAACATCAGACGCGCGTAAAGCGACATTGAAAAAGCGACTGAGCGTTTTACGGGCCATTAATTTTGTGAAGCGATCTGAACGGAGCCTGGATGCCTTTCAGAAAGTCAATGAAACCGGTGAACCCGATATTCTTGCCGAAGAAAGAATGGTTGTGGTGGACGTGGTCATTATTGGAAGCACTGAAGATGTTCGAAACGTGTCTGGTTTAAATATTTTAAACGGCCTTGCCATCCAGTTTGGCAATACTGCAGATGGCACCCCAGCGTTCAGCCAAAGTAGGTCAATTGCAAATGATAATTATTCTACTGACGACGACGAGCAGACACGTACTATCGTCCGAGCGTTAACAGTTCCAGCCATTCAGTATTCTTTGAACATCATGAACTCAGCTGACAGCAATAATACAATTTTAGCCAAACCAAGCTTGATCGCACTTTCGGGTGAGACATCATCCTTCTTTTCGGGCGTGTCAATAAATGGTGCTGCAACGTCGGGCACTGGTGATAGCATTTCAATCGAGCGTGAAATTGGTGTCACATTATCAGTGACACCCCAGTTTTTGGCAGACAATCGAGTTATGTTGACTGTCGATGCTGAACGAACCTTCTTGATGGATCCAGCGTCAAATGTGATTTATGAATTTAGGATGGACACGTCCAAAACAACTGTGAATGCTAATGTTGTTATGAACATTGGAGAGACCTTAGTCCTTGGGGGGCTCACAGAGCAACAAGACAGTGACTCGCTTGACGGTGTGCCAGGGCTGCGCCGCTTACCTGTAATAAAAAATCTTTTTTCTAGTGAGGAGGAGCGGCGCTACAAAAAGACTGTAACAGTATTGCTTACTCCTCGTTTGGCAGTAAGCAGTGAAGAAGCTAAGCCAGCTGAAGCTGCTTTTCCAGATGCACCAGACAGCCCCGACAATCTAATGTTGCATGCTATGTTTGACAGGCATCTAAATATGCAATCGTCAACGCAGATGGCGGGTCAACTGCCAACCCAACAGTTTGCTCGTAGATATTTCAGCGATGCTGACGTGGTTGTTCGTTCACCAAAACATGAAATCATTGGGCTGGCTGAGATGTTGATTGAACGAATGGCGCAACTCTAGGCTTAAAAGTGACATCATCTTTGGCGCACAAATTGGCAATATTGATAACGATCTGCCTTTGTATGGTCGCATCAAATCTCAATGCCTTAGATCTCAAAGAGTGGGACTCCTTCCGCTTAAAGGCCAAAGACATTGTAGTAAACCAGCAGCAAGAAATTATTGGCCTTACCGATAATGGCCGAACATTTAAATTGGATATGGATACAAGGTCAGTGTCGCGGCTACCTGGTAGCTTTTATTCTATATTGGCAAACCGCGAGGCTGGAACGCTAGCAATCTCCCGGCAAGGCAACATCTTTAAACTTGAAGGGAAGCGGTGGAAAAAGATTTTAACAGATATCAAGGGCAGAAATTTTTCTCTCGGATATAATTACCTATTCTCATTAGACGAAAACAAACTAAATAAATACTATCTGGGCAACAAGTCTGACCGCGCAGCCAATAAAAAGATAAACATGAATACTGGAACTAAAAAAGGCTTCAGTAGCGTTGGCGATGGTGCGGTTTTAGCGCGCCTTGAAGGCGTTTTAATGAAGCAAATTACGAAATCTGGACCGAGTCAATTCGCTTTTTTGGATATGAATGACAATCTTACAATCGCTGATCAAAAAGAAGTTAGAATTATAGCCAATAATATTGACCACATTCTTTATTCTGACCAGCGATTTATTGCTGCTAAGTCAAGGTCACGTGATGTTACGTTTTTCATAACTCAAAATAAGCGGGTCAAAGAGATCAGGTTCAAAAATTCGCGCAATGTAAAAAGCATCGTCGTGAATGGTCGTGATGAGATGACAGTAATCGACGGTAAACGTATGTTTACATCTCCCGAAACTTTGGATGCCATCTTGGGTGTAAAAGCTCCGCGTGACCTTCCTAAAAGATATATGCTAGCCGATACTAAACTTACCGCTTCACGAGCGTTTTTTGGTCCTGACGGTCTGTTTTTGGTTTCTGAAGTGGGTAGCTTGATGTTTGTTGGCCCCAAAGGGAGTTTGTCGTCGATACCTGGCCGCGTCGCACAAATGTCAAATTCTGCAATTGGGCAACTATGGGCGGTTAACCATACAGGTCAAATTTTCTTTTTTGATAAGGGAAAATGGAACAAGATCAGGGGGCTAGCAAAATCAATATCGGCTCGGGGTCGGAATGTGATCATTGTGGATGACAAGAATCAAGTCCAATTTTATTCTTGGAAAAGTAAAAAGTTCAAATCTGCTGGACTTAAAGGCGGAGACAAAATAGCTGTTCAAAATCAGTCAACATTCTGGATAATCAGAGAGAAAGGCAGTTTATTCAGATGTACAAAGGGCGCCAAATGCAATCGGATTGCTATAAAGGCCAAAAATATTTCAATCGCTGGTGATGGAACAATTTTTGTTGTTGACGATAAACAAAATTTACACCGACTAGATCAAAATAAGTTTGAAAGAGTGCTTTTGAATGTAAAAAGTTTTCGGGAAGTAATTGCCATTAGCACGAAAAATCTATTGGTATTAAATGATTCAAGTCAGCTTTATGCCACTAAAAAATTTACTATTGGAAAACCTATAAAGGCTGGTTTTGCAAGTGGTTTTGAAAAAGTAAAATTCACACCAAACGTGATGCGTGTTGGTGGTGAGATGCTTTTATATGGCAAGAAATTCAAGCCAAATAAAATAAAAAAGAGCGCTTATGCCCCTAATGGGGGCTTTCGCTTTAAACGCGATTATAAACAACGTCGTATAACCAACAGTGTTTATTTCCTAGATTTTAACATGGGGAGGGATGGCCGTCTGTGGGCTGTTTCAGCTAGCGATGTTTTTCAGTTTCACGAGAAAACACAACAATTTAAACGCTATGACTCCATAAATTTTGGTCGACGCGAACAAAAATTTTTGGGGTTACCGCCAGCTGTGGCTATCTCAAGCATTACAACCGACCACGAAGGCAAAATTTGGGCAGCTCGCAACAACTCCACCTATATCTATTACCAGGAAAGACGCAATGGCCGATTTAAAAAAGTTAAATTACCCTCTGTTAGGGGTACCGGTAACATCACCGACATAACCATTGACGCCGATGGTACAGTTTTCGTTGCCGCCGGAGAAATTTACAAGTGGGAGTTCAATAAGCGGCGTTTCAAGCCGTACACGCGTGGGGGTGGGCCATATGTAAGGGTATCAAGCGGGCCTGCTGGCAGTCTTTGGGCTGTTGATGCCCGAGACCAGGCATTTGAATGGATCGGTGGTCGTAAGGAAAAACGGCCAAACCCTGGAAAATTCAAGATTCAAGATATAGATATCTCAGTTGAGGGTATTGTTTATGCTACTACCAAGACCCAGAAGAGTGGCCCAAATGAGCCTGGCAATGGCGTTGTTGTGAGTCCACTATCTAACATAGAATGCGAATTAGCTATCTATCAAGCGGATAGAAAACGGTTCAAAAAGGTTCACCGCAAGGGCACCCATTATGCTCAATTTGTTGCGGTTGCGGCAGATGGGACGCCATGGACAATTAGCGCCCCATGCGGGAGTAATAACGTGATACGAGCTGACCAGTAGCCGGAGTTGCTCGTGCTGGGCGCGATCGCCCACGCCTTGGGTCTTCTTCTCAAAAAATTTAATCTGAAATAGGAAAGTTTTGACGATCCCCGTACGAGGTCCTCTGACCTTGAATGTTTACCAAAGTGTTAGCCAATATAGAGCATTTAACTTATTCACTGACTTTGATAAACTATTGATTACATTGTATGTCAGCACCAAACCGGTCGCTAAGAAGGGTATTATAGTTGGCTCAACAGACAATCGAATAAATCAAACAATGAAGCAGGGAACGGTTGGAAAGAAATATTTGATTACCCAACTTAAATATGTCTAAGGTTTTATGGATTTTAAGTATAACTATGATTAGAGTCAAAGATGAGTTTGGGTGAATTAGGCAATCTATTGGGTCCATTGGTTAAGACTGTCAGATCTTCCAACAAACAACAACTAACCCTTATGGAAACATTAGTTAAAGAGATCCAACAACAAATAAAATTGAATAAGGGTGGTAGTGATGTTCCAAAGACTACCATAAGAGAGAATGGTATGGTTAAAAGGGACCCAATGGGCAAACCAATGATGGTTCCTATTAAGAGTTGGTTTAATGATGAAGACCAATTCAAACCAACTCCGTCAAATGTAGCCTTCTTTGGAACCGCTGAGAACCCTGAGGAAAATGGCTTCCATATTGGTAAGCATGATAAAGGGATGATTCTAGACCTATTCCTTAAGGGTGTCCTAAATGGAGACTACAAAGACCACTTTACTCATTGGGAAACAAAGATTGAAAAAAGAAATAATAACTTTAGAAAAACACAAAAAGTTCTTCGCGATAGATAAGAAGATTTAACTTAGAAAAAGAAACGAAGTGGCATTGGTATTTAACAAAATATAAACGTGAAATTTTGATTTTCCAGGCATTCTATAATCCACCAAAATAGTTTTGAACAGACACAGGAGTTTTCTCTTCAGATAGCAATGCAATTACATTCGTTTCGCTCAAAACAGCCTCTTTAAATTTGGGCTGAAAACTTATTTTTGACGCTGTGCTCGTTATTTCTGATTTGCGGCTGTTAGGACACCTTTTTTTGGGAAATGCTATAACGACCAAATCCAAGTCCAGAGGACATCATTGGCGTTTTCTGTGGATTGACGACAAAAGTCATCGGTCATGCGTATGGAAAAGGCTATACCGTGAACATACTGGCTAAGTGGATGAGGGAGATTTAGGCGTGAGTTTTAATCAGCCACACTTCCGATAATCATGAAATCAGTGTCCGAACATTCGTCTCTGATCTGTGTAATTGCCTCTGCATAAATACGTGTGGCAGGGGGGTGGATCATGCCCACCCGTACTGATGTGCATATCGTGCCTATTGACAGTGACCCGCCAATACGTAGCCTATTGAAAGTACGAACAGTGGGATGTGCATTGGTCCTGTATAAAGGCAATTTGTCCGCCCCCGGGCACCACTTTCCAAGTTCCTAGATCCATGTACCGTCGTTCAAGCTATTGATTTTTAGATATTTATGTTTGATTAGCCAGGAAGAGTGAGCCAAACTGTTAACCAGAGTCACGCATATATCTAATGGTTAAGAATCTGACTTAAAAACAACCTTGCCCTGTCGGTTTGTGGGTTTTCAAAAAAATCTTTTGGTGACTGATCTTCTACAATTTTTCCTTCGTCCATAAAGATGACGCGATGCGCGACACGCCTTGCAAAATTCAACTCATGGGTGACGCAAATCATGCTCATCCCATCATTCGCGAGCGCTACCATTGTGTCTAACACTTCTTTAATCATTTCTGGATCAAGGGATGAGGTAGGTTCATCAAACAGCATAAGGCGAGGCTGCATACACAAGGCTCTAGCAATAGCCACCCGTTGCTGTTGACCCCCAGACAATTGTCCGGGCAGCTTGTTGGCTTGATCAGGGATCTGCACTCTCTCGAGAAAACTCATCGCTAGCTTTGAGGCTTCAGCTTCACTTAAATGCAGATTCTCCACTGGAGCTAAAATACAGTTTTCCATCACTGTTAGATGAGGAAACAAATTAAACTGCTGGAAAACCATGCCGACATTTTTGCGGATTTTTTTGACAGCCTCGGTATTATCGTTGAGCACGGTGCCATGAACCTCAATGGTGCCGTTTTGATGTTTTTCAAGACCGTTCAAGCACCTAATGAGGGTAGATTTGCCTGAACCTGAAGGTCCGCAAACAACAATTCTTTCGCCCTCATAGATTGAAAGATTAACATCTTTTAGCGCATGAAATTCCCCAAACCATTTATTAACCTTTTTCATATTTACAACGAGGTTTTCGTCTGTCTTGTGCATGACTCCAAACCTCGTTTTTATTTTTTACACTGATCCCACAAAAACAATTTTTGCGCAGGAACGGGTAGCAGTCAACCTATCTAAAGATTGATTACAACGATGGCAGAGGTGGTAAATCCTGCCCGAGCCATTTCTGCGAAATTGCGTTTAGGTTTCCGCCCAACTTTTTATGAAGGATGAAAACGTTAACCCATCGCAAGAGATCTTCGTTACCCTTTTTGATGCCAATAAAACATGGGCTGTCTTTGACTATGTACTTTCTCTCAAGGTCAAGCTTTGGATCAGCTTCAGTCAACGATGCGGCAGCTGTGTTGCCCGTTACCAAAACTTGCACTTGGCCAGAGGTGAAAGCGCTTAGCGTTGCCGCGTTATCTCCAAACCTGACGATATTTGCGTCTGAAGGGGCCGCTTCGGTAATCTCAAGATCCTCAAGGCTTCCACCGGTTACGCCAACGGTCATTCCAGAAAGATCATTGGGGGACCCAATATCCAAAGTAGAAGGAGCAAAAACTCCAGAATAAAACGGCGCATAAGCGCTGGAGAAGTTGATCGACTTAGCACGTTTTGGATTTGCACCCATAGTTGAAATTACAAGATCAACACGATCGGTCTCAAGAAAAGGAATTCTTTGCTTGGATACAACTGGAACCAACTCAAGCTTTACGCCAAGGTCTTTAGCAATCAACTTTGCAACATCTACGTCATATCCCTCATGCTCGCCAGAAGCGCCCACTGAACCAAATGGAGCAAATGCTTCTGGAACAGCAATCTTGACTGTGCCTGAAGATAAAATTTCAGATAAGTCCGCAGCATTTGCCGTGCTACTTAAGCCGATTGCTATTAACCCATACTTCATAAAATTAAATATCTTTTTCATTATTTTCCCTTTCAAAATAATTATCAAAACTCCTAGCTCTTTGCTAGATCCTCTGCCTCCAACTTGCGTGCAAGGACCGCAAGCGGATAACAAATACAAAAATATATGACTGCCATTATTGGGAATATAATAAATGGTTCAGATCCCAAGACGGGTGCATTAGCCCACCGTTTTCCAGTTAACATGAGATCGCTAAAGCCTATTATGTAGGCCAAAGATGTGCCTTTAATAATTTGCACCATGAAACCAACTGTTGGAGCCAATCCATATCTGATAGCCTGCGGTAGAATTACCTTTTTGAGTGTAGAAACAAAACTAATGTTGAGCGCAAAACCAGCTTCCCATTGTCCAGGCAAAACTGCTGCAATGGCGCCCCGCCAGACTTCGGCAAGATAGGCAGATGTGAAAAGCACCAGTGAAATCGTCGCGGCAGTCCAGGGATTTACATCAACGCCTATCAAACGTGGCACACCTAATCCAGTCAAAAATAAAAGCATAAGAAGAGGAATAGATTGAAAAAACCAGATATAGGTTTGGGCAATTTTTCTCAGCCCAGGCTGGGGGGAAACAGCCAAAAAAGTAATCATTGAAGCGACAACACCACCACCGCTGAACGCTACCAATGACAAATATATTGTGAACCTTGCCGCCGCAACTAACTGAAAAATGATTATCCCGTGTGGCTTACCGAATATATCGATGAGTAGTTCACTCATCAAACAACCCTCCCGCCGAAGGTTCTTTGAAAAATGACCTGTAATATTGTTTTAAAGGTTAGCGCGATGAGGCCATACATTACAGTCAATATGATGAAGACTTCAAATGAGCGGAATGTGCGGCTATCAATAAATAAGCCTGCATGCGTTAAATCAACAACACCAATTTCTGATATGATGCCTGTTGTCAGGAACAAAAAAATAAATTGGCTTGAAAGTGAGGGGTACATTTTGATTAGGGTCTGAGGGACAATTAGTGACTTGAATATTGTTGCCTGACTCAAATTTAGCGCAGCCGCAGCTTCCAGTTGTCCTTTATGTGTTGAAGAAAACCCACTACGAAGAATTTCTGCAAAATATCCAGAAAAATTTATTGATAAAGCAAGTAAGGCATGACACCAAAATGGCCACACATACCCAAACAACAAGGGTAAACCAAAAGCGATAAAAAACAACTGGACGATCAATGGCGTATTGCGAATAAAGTCCACGTAGATAGCCGCGACGGACCGAGCTATTGGAACTTCAAAGTAGCGGAGTCCAGCGAGGAAAAAAGCAAAAAGAAAACCCAGAAAACCAGCTACAGCGGTGATTGAGAAGGAAACAGCCGCTCCTTCAAGCAACAAATAAATATATTCTGAAGAGCGATATAACTCAAAAAAACGCAGTTCCATTTATTACTTCCCCCATGGATAGATGACAGTACCGTGGTTTCTTTAGTTGTCCATTGTTTAAAACACATCAAAGCGCTGCATTTTCTGCATCGCTAGTTTCTAAA
>QBYK01000062.1 GCA_003282865.1 SAR116 cluster bacterium AG-325-I21
ATGCCTGGAAGTCGGGGTTGGTAACTTAATATTTTTGGGAAAGACCGGGCGTGGGTTTAGAAGCTGAGTACTTGTATCAGCCTTGCTGCGAACAGTAACAAAGCTGGGGCAAAATCCAGTCAGGCAAGACATATCCTTATTACACAGACTTTGGTCAATCTGGCGTTTCTCACCCTCTGGGCGCATGACTGGCTTTACTGCAACACAATTAGACTGGACCGCACAATCTCCACAGCCTTCACAAATTTTTTCATTAATAACCAAGGTTTCACGCTTGTCGGCGATGATGCCACGTTTGCGTTTGCGCCGCAGTTCAGTTGCACAATTTTGTACATAGATAATTGCGGTAACGCCGGGGATTAATTTCAGCTCTCGCTGAACCTTTATAATGTCACGACGATGATAAATTTGGCTATTGCTAGCCCATTTAGCACCCTTTGACAGATCATCCAGTGCGTCCGTAACGATGGCAATTTTTACGATTCCTTCGGCAGATAGTTGGCGAGACATAACCCAAGGTGTTTGACCGCCTTCAACCGCCTGTCCACCGGTCATGGCAACCGCACCGTTGAACAAAATTTTAAAAGTCATATTTACCCCAGAAGCTACCGCGGCACGGATCCCAAGATAGCCTGAATGTGCATAGGTGCCATCACCAATATTCTGAAAACTATGGTTATGGCTGGAAAAAGGTGAGCGACCAATCCAGAAGGCACCCTCGCCGCCCATCTGGGTGAAATTAGTAATGTCGTCCGGCGTTAAAAACCCGCTAATTGAATGACAGCCAATTCCCATACCCACAACTTCACCATCGGGCAGTTTAGTACTAGAGTTATGAGGACAGCCTGCGCAATACCATGGCGTTCTTGTAGCAATTGAGGGAAGAACAGATGCGCCGGCATCTTCTGAGTACGGCAAATCAGTTGTAATGCCATGAGCGGTGGCACGGTTGTGAATAGCGGCCATTAAAATTGCGTGGGTCAATTCACCCGTTTCAGGTAAAAGTGGCTTGCCGTCTGGGGAAAATTTACCGGTGATGACCCCACGGTCAGTCATATTAACCACAGCGCGTGCCATCTGGTATTCAACAACGGGGCGCTTTTCTTCAATCACCAATATTTCATCATAACTGGAGGCAAAATCGCAAAGTGACTGTGGGTCGATCGGCCATGGCATTACAATTGAGAAGAGCCCAATACCAGATTTTGCTGGATCATTAATGCCAAGACTTCGTAATGCGTCGCTTACTTCATAAAGAGTTTTTCCCACTGCCATGATGCCAAGTTTAGCTTTGGATGGATTAGGGTAAATTGGTGTGTTTATATTGTGTGTTTGTTGAAATTTTAGAACCGCGGGAAGGCGCAAATTATATAGCCGATATTCACGTGTTAATGCGGGGTCATGGCGGCCAATATGAACAGGGCCAATATTTTCGTTGATGACGCTATGGCCATCATTGAAATGTGGTGGTCGAATGGTATCGAGATCAATAACACTGCTTGTGTCTGCGGTATCAACAACAATTTTCATCCCGACACAACATCCCGCCATGCGTGACAATGCAAAGGCCTTTAATCCCATTAAAATAATGTCATGCGTCGAGCGTGGGTAGAAGAATGGTACTCCAGCAGCAATGAATGTTTGTTCAGACTGATAGGCGACTGTTGATGATTTACCGGTAGCATCATCGCCAACGGCTAGAACCATGCCGCCTTGTTTTGATACCCCACCCATATTAGCATGGCGGATAGCATCAAGTGCCCGATCAAGGCCCGGTCCCTTGCCGTACCAAAGTCCAAACACCCCGTCAATTTCTGGCTTGTCATAAAGGTGGATATGTTGGCTTCCCCAGATCGCAGTTGCTGCAAGCTCCTCATTAATTGCTGGCTGAAATGTTATGCCCTCTGCTTCAAGAAGCTCGCTATTGCGGGTTAGCTCGAGATCAAGCCCACCAAGTGGTGAGCCGGGATAACCGCTGACAAGACCGCGGCTGTTAATGCCGCTTTCACGATCAAGCCTTGCTTGCTCAACAAGCAACCGCACCAGTGCCTGCATTCCGGTTATATAAGCCAGACCGCGATTTTTTTCATAACAATCAAGTAAAGTTATTTTACCCATCAGATACCATTTAACCACAAACCCTGCTAAATTATAAAACGGTTATTAGATCCAGATCGAATTCTATTTAAACGTTTTGACCCCATTATTTTTGCATGGTGTAAATCCAAAAACACGATTAACATGTAAACTTAAATTAAAGAATAAATAAACTGACAATTTTTCAGCCTTTCCCAGCTTTGAAAGATGTCATAGTGGGCACAAAATCAAAACCGTTAAAAGCAACCCTTTGGATGATTGGAGCGATGGTTTCATTCAGTCTGATGGCAATTGCAGGACGTGAACTTGCAGATAGTTTAAATACTTTTGAGATTATGCTTTATCGATCAATTATTGGCCTGGTGATCGTTGTGCTGGTTGGAGCCTCAGCGGGTACACTTTACCAGATTAAGGCAAACCGACTTGGGCTACACTTAGTTCGAAACATGGCTCATTTCTCAGGACAGAATTTGTGGTTTTTGGCGGTCGCTTTTATCCCGTTTTCACAATTGTTTGCGCTTGAATTTTCAACACCCATCTGGGTTGCTTTGTTGGCTCCATTATTTTTGGGTGAAGCTTTGACGCGGGAGCGCTTGCTAGCAGTTTTACTGGGATTCACCGGGGTTTTGATTGTTGCCAGACCAGACTTTACTCAGCTTGATCCGGCCATTATGGCGGCAGTTTCATGCGCTATCTGTTTTGCACTTTCTTTGATGGCAACAAAAAAATTGACCAGGGATCAATCCATCACGTGTATTCTTTTTTGGCTAACCACTATGCAGCTTATCATGGGCCTAGCTGCAGCTCTATTTTTTGGGCCGATCGCCGTCCCTGAAGGTTTCGGTGTAATGTGGATTATGACTGTAGGGATTGGGGGTCTGATGGCGCACTTTTGTATCGCCAACGCCCTGTCAATTGCCCCAGCTATTGTCGTTATTCCTTTAGACTTTATGAGGCTTCCATTGATCAGCGTAATTGGTTTCTTAGCCTATGGTGAGGCTTTGGAATTGCCAATACTTATTGGCGCCGGTGTTATTTTGGTGGCAATTTTGGTGAACTTGGAGGCTGAACAACGGCGTAAGTAAAAAATTGTTTCAATTGTTTTTTTATGGTGGCACTTCGCGCCGTAAATCACAATTGTAAAGGCTGTAAACACAAGGCTTGTCAGTTTATCAATGCTTCGCCAATATTATATTATGGGCGGAATTGTTTTAGAAGCGTGAAAATAAAAAATGGCAGAACAGTATGATTATGTGATTGTGGGCGCGGGAACCGCAGGTTGCGTTTTGGCAAATCGATTAACTGCATGTGGTAAATACACTGTCTGTCTTTTGGAGGCGGGGCCCTCGGATTGGAACCCAATGATCCATATTCCAGCTGGTTTTATGAAAACGATAGCAAACCCGTCTGTTAATTGGTTGTATCAGAGTGAGCCATGTCCGGGTACAAATGGACGTACGATCCCAATGCCGCGAGGTAAGGTTATTGGGGGCTCTAGTTCTATAAATGGTTTGATTTTTAGCCGTGGTCAAAAAATGGATTTTGATGTTTGGGCACAGAAGGGTAATCGAGGCTGGTCCTTCGATGATGTGCTTCCATATTTTTGCCGTTACGAGTCACATGAAAATAGTGTGGATAATAACTTTAGGGGTAAAAGTGGTGAAATGACCATTACCGACCTTAAATGGCG
Source organism: SAR116 cluster bacterium AG-325-I21 (assembly GCA_003282865.1). Classification (GTDB taxonomy): domain Bacteria; phylum Pseudomonadota; class Alphaproteobacteria; order Puniceispirillales; family Puniceispirillaceae; genus UBA3439. The sequence goes on from QBYK01000062.1 coordinate 3,788, forward strand.
TGATCCTCTTTGTGAGGCGTTCATAAAAGGAGCAGAGAGTATCGGTATCCCAAGAAATCCCGATTATAATGGCGCACATCAAGAGGGAACTTCTTATGTCCAGCGCACATCAACTGGAAAATTGCGGATGAGCGCAGCGCGAGCTTTTTTAAAGCCGGCTCGAAAACGGCAGAACCTTCGTGTGATTACTAATGCGCATGCAACAAAGATTTTGTTTGATGGAAAGCGAGCAACTGGCGTTGCTTATAAACGTGGTGGTGTTTCAGGTCGTTCGGATGAGGTTCATGCGGCTCGAGAAATCATTATAGCTGGTGGTACAATCAATTCACCGCAATTACTGCAACTATCTGGCATTGGCCCAGCCAACCTGCTCAATAACCTTGGGATTGAGGTTGTGCATGACTTGGTTGGTGTTGGAGAAAATTTACGTGACCATTATGGCGCTCGTCTTACTGCTCGCGCTAAAAATGTTGATACCATAAATGAGTTAGCGCACGGACCTAAATTGGTTGGGGAGATTGTCAAATATTTCCTCGGGAGACGTTCAATTCTTGAATTAGGCCCGACTCTTGTTTACTGCTTTTGGCACTCAGATGAAATGGTTCGTAACGCAGATCTTCAAATCAGCTTCACTCCTGCGAGTTATGACGAAGGCAAGCAAGCGAAGCTTGACAAGGAGCCGGGTTTTTCCTTAGCAGCTTGGCAACAGCGTCCAGAGAGCCTCGGATATGTGAGAGCAAGAAATAAAGATCCCTTTGAAAAACCTGAGATTCAGCCAAATTATCTCTCTCACGAAGAAGACCGGCGTGTTCTTCTTGCTGGTATAAAGGTAAGTCGGCGTTTGATGAATACTGAAGCTTTGGCACCGTATTTTGACTATGAGGGCTATCCGGGAGCACATGTGCAGAAAGATGATGAATTACTTGACGTCGCGCGTCAGCGCAGCACTACACTTTATCACTTGATGGGCACCTGCCGAATGGCGACAGAGACTGATTCGACAGCGGTTGTTGATGATCAGTTGCGAATTCATGGCTTACAGAATATACGGGTGATTGATGCGTCTATAATGCCATCTATGCCATCAGCAAATTTAAATGCTGCAGTTATGATGATTGCAGAAAAAGGCGCTGATATGATTCTTAGTAAGCCGTCGCTCTAAGGTTTTTGTTGGCCCCTGTTTGTCTGACCAGTCGTTAGTTCGTTAAGGATTGCTGAGAAATCGAATTTTGCGCCATCTCTTGAGTCAACAAAATCCCTATAGATGTCTAAAGCAAGTTTTCCAGCTCTGGTTGGAGTGCCATTAAGGTCTGCAGCTTGTTGCGACAGACGTAAATCTTTGAGCATCAAGGCGGCTGAAAAGCCTGGCGCATAATGATTATCAGACGGGCTTTGAGGGCCAACTCCGGGCGCCGGACAATATGTGCTCATGGACCAGCTATTTCCTGATGAAGTGCTGACAACATCAAACAGCTTCTGCCGGTCGAGTGCTAAAGCATCGGCCAGGGCGAACGCTTCACAGGTTGCAATCATGCAAACGCCAAGAATCATGTTATTACAAATTTTAGCTGCCTGCCCGGCGCCTGCTTCACCACAATGTATTGTGCGTTGACCCATGATTTCAAAAAGCTGGCCGCCAATCGCAAAACTAGCTGGGCTGCCACCAACCATAAATGTAAGTGTTCCACCAACCGCACCAACAACGCCACCTGATACTGGCGCATCAAGCCATCGGATATTGGCTCCTTTGCACTGGATCGCCACGGTTCTTGCTGTATTTACATCCACCGTTGAACAATCAATTAGGCAAGACCCCTGCCGCATAACTGGAATGATCGCTGCGGCAACTGAATCTAACGATTCGCCGTTTGGCAGCATTGTTATGACAATATCCTTACCGCGAGCCGCATCAGGAGCATCACTGGCAAGTGTGATCATGTCTTTTGGCAAGGCAGCAATGGCGCTTTCCATTAAATCATAGCCTGTAATTTCATGTCCGGCTTCCGCAAGTCTTTGCGCCATTGGCGCGCCCATGTTACCAAGTCCAATGAACCCAATTTTCATTTTTTTCTCCTGATTGCCATACTCTAACATTACGCTGAATAATGATATTCTGTTGCTCCCAGTAGCCTATGTGCGGTATGGCTTTGAGCTCAAGTAATTTTGTGGGTTTATTTTAGAGGGGATCAAAATGCGGAGTTTACAACGGCCAGGACGATCACCAGTTTTGGCTCCTCATGGAATGGCCAGTACATCTAATACCTTATCAACTCAAGCCGCGGTTACAGTCCTCCAGAACGGTGGTAATGCGATGGACGCTGCTATAGCAGCGAGCGCAGTTCAAGCAGTTGTTGAGCCGGAGTCCACTGGCATTGGTGGCGATTGCTTTTGTCTTTATTCCAAAGCTGGCGGTGAGAAGGTCATTGCGTTAAATGGGTCTGGTCGAGCGCCATTAGGACTTACCGCAGAATGGTTGCTTGAGCAGGGAGTTTCTGAGATTCCACAACAGTCGCCTCATGCTGTAACAGTGCCAACAGCGATTGATGCATGGGTACAATTGAACCGTGACTATGGAAAAAAATCACTGGGTGATCTTTTGCAACCAGCAATTGGTTATGCAAGAGATGGTTTCCCAATTGGCCAGCGCGTTGAGGCAGATTTTGCTGCAAGCCGTGAGTTAATTCTAGGCGATGCTGATTTAAGCTCTCTATATCTTAAGAATGGTGATGACTACAAGATGGGCGACCGTTTTATCAACAAGAATCTTGCTATGGCAATGGAAGCGATTGCAAAAGATGGCCGTGCTGGATTTTATGAGGGATGGATAGCGGATGATATTCTCACGAAGCTAAATATACTTGGCGGCGTGCATACGCAAGATGATCTCGACGCAGCAACGGCAAATTATGTCACCCCGATCAAGACTAATTTCCGGGGTTTTGATATCTGGGAATGTCCTCCGAATGGACAGGGTGTAATTGCATTGATGTTGTTAAATATTGTCTCTGGTGTAGACAAGTTTGGTGATCACCCTATTTCTATTGAACGTATTCATCATGAGATTGAAGCAGGTCGTCTCGCATATCGTGATCGAAATTTATATCTAGCTGATCCTGAATTCTCTGATGTACCAGTTACCACCATGCTGAGTTCTGAATATGCTGATTTTATTCGGGAGCGGATTAATCCTAATAAGGCTCTTGATAAACTTCCTGAGAGCACCCTGCCAAAACATAAAAGCACGGTTTATATTAGTGTCATTGATAAGGATCGTAACGCATGTAGTTTTATAAACACGGTATTTCAAAATTTTGGTGCCGGTATTCTTGCGCCTCAATCGGGCGTTATTTTACAAAACCGTGGTCAGGGATTTGTTGTTGAGCCAGGTCATCCAAACTGTATTGGGCCCGGCAAACGCCCGCTTCATACGATTATCCCAGGCATGGCTACAAAAGATGGTAAAACTGTCATGTCGTTTGGTGTAATGGGTGGTCAATATCAGGCCTTCGGTCATATGCAGTTTTTAACACGCCTATTTGACTATGGTATGGATATTCAAGAGGCTCAGGACACGCCGCGTTTTATGCCTGATCCCTTCAGTGATGTTGTTGAAGTTGAAGAGCCAATCAGTAATGAATTACGTGATGGTTTGCGAGCTCTTGGCCATAATATTCAACCCGCCTCAAAACCTATTGGTGGTTCGCAAGCAATTTTTATTGATTGGAAAACGGGCCTGTTAATCGCTGGATCTGATCCAAGAAAAGACGGATGTGCAATTGGCTACTGATTTTGTTAGCTTGATATTGAGGCAGTTGTTTTTTCGATATCTAGGATAATGTGCACGTAATCCATTGCGTGCCCTTCTGGGCTAGCTGCTACTTCATCCGAATAAGCCTGATAAAAGTCATCGACAATTTTGTTGATTTCAGAACTGTCTCGCCCTTTGAGGGCGGTTTTGAAAACAGTCTCTGACCACGATCGCATTGTTGGAATAAGACTTTCAGCATATTCCCTGCTTGACATCTCTCCACCAGCATCGTGGAATGCCGCTTCATATGGGCACTTTGTTAGTTTAGTGGAGCTCGATTTTAGTACCAACCCAGCCCGACTTACATCGCTATTGGGGTCTGAAAAGGGGGCACAAAACTCTTCCATTGTTCGGTAATATTGAACAAAGGTTGCACCTTCATATTCACTTTTTGTGATGCTTCTTTTATCGTAAAGCTCTTTCCAAAATTTGTGAAAGTGGTCAAACATATGCTTTCCACCTGTATTACCAAGATAACGACCCTCAGCATCAATACCAAAATTAAGACAGATAAACCGTCCACCTGGAACCAGCTCCGCAGCTCGTGCTAGCAGGATATTTTGCCAATCGACTGCTGCCTGGTTGGCAAACGCGGTCTTTGAGCTAATATCCCCACATGCGGCATGAACATGGTTTGAAATTTCCATAGGCTTTATCGAAACATAATGCATCGCCGTTGCGCTAAAGCCCAGATGAAGTGATGAGCTAGTCAGAAGCTGCTCGTGAAATCCAGTTCCGCATGCGTGGACAAAAACATTCTTGAAATGATTTTGATAAGCATAAGTGGCGTCTCCCTGCATTCCTTGCATTATCCGAAACAAGGTGGAAAAATCATTGCTTGCAAGATCCGTATACATGATTTCGATTTGGCGTTCGTCTCCATTATTACGGCAGTTCCGAATAACCATGTCCCACATTTGTTGACTGGTGCCGCCGTCGGCCGCTCCGTAGTCAGCAAGCCTTAAAGTGCTAGCTGGCGGTAAATCGCGGAGTGCATCAAAAACCATAGCACCGGCGTCATTAATTACATTCCTTGCTCCAGCCGTGCGTTCGGAGTAATAACCTTCACCTCGCATCGCAAGCACATCCTGTGTGTTGATACTGCCTTTTTTTGGGTTGTTCATTATTTTAGTGACCCGAGAAGTTTTCTAGAACTGTAGGAAGATGTTCCTGTGCTTCGCCAAACAGGGCGTAATGATGTCAACCTGTTCCGGGGTTAACCTTTCCTGTTCTCTTAATCCTAAATTGTTTTGAGTATATTTTTGAAAAGATACTAATTCCTTGTAGGGGCCTAACTTTATTTTCTTTCGCCAGTCTGCCTCAAACTTAATTGTAGCAAGGGTGTCATCAATGTTTTTTAGTGCTTGGTCAAAATCACGTTTCTTACCATCAATTGCGCGACGTGCTTTTGATAGTGACTTCGCTGCCTTGTTTGCACCGGGAATTTTATTCAATTGGCTGTATGCGTTTTTTATCTCCAATACACTTTTTTCTGGTGAGTTATCTTTCATTTTGGAACTAATTAAAAGGAGATCCTCAGCAACTTTAGAGAGCGCTGGTTCTGCTTCTACAGCCTGAATAACCATCTTTACTTCGGAATATGCCTGATCAGATTTGCGCCTAAACTGCATTCTGGCTCGGTTAAGTCTGGTTGTAATTACTTTAAAATCTTTGTTTATCTTTTTCCATGTTTGCGGGATCAATGATTGCTGGTCAGTAATCTTTTTGTCAAACGCAATGATATCCTCTTTTATCGCAGCTTTTTTAATTGGGTCATCAATTGCACGAAACTCAAGTTTCAAGGCCTTTATTTGATTCTGATTTTGTCGGATTTTACGCTCTATTGTCCGAACCTCTGTATGTATTGGTTTATACGTTACAGACGCAGCAGTCATTTGTTCCTTTGCCGATATAATTTCATTTTTCAGTTCAAAAATGCTTTCCACATTTTTGAAATTCTTTTCTAAACTTTTTTGCATTGATTTAGGCA
>QBYK01000063.1 GCA_003282865.1 SAR116 cluster bacterium AG-325-I21
AAATCGCTGTCGTTTGTGTCGATGGCGGCGGTAATTAAAATATTTTGAAAAGATAGTCCCAAATCCATATTTGGCCTGTTGGCCTGAAACGTTGCCTATTTAATTTTTGATTCGCGAAAGATGACGTGCTTGCGAGCGCGTGGGTCATACTTCTTCAGTTCTAGTTTTTCTGGTTTGGTGCGCGGGTTCTTTTTGGTGACGTAAAAATAGCCGGTGTCAGCGGTGCTTACGAGTTTAATTTGTAGGGTCGCTGGCTTCGCCATGACACATGCTCCTAATTTGTGCACTGCGGGTCGCAGCTCATAATTTATGTGTGCGCGAAAACTGCGGTAAATCTTGGCGAATGTCAAGCATGATCAGCGTCTTTTTTGTTTGCTGCCTTTTCCCTTTGCATTGCGTGGCTTGCCTTTGCTGGTACCTCGACCCCGTCCATCCAATGCTGTTTCCCCAAAACGGTTTTTAGCATGATTTTGGTCTTTCCGCCTTTGGTGGCTTTTTTGCAGACCTCCCTCAACCCACTCAACAAGAATTCCGCCAGATACTGGCGTGACCTCGGTAACTTTAACGCGGACATGCATGCCAACATTAAATTGCCAGCCATTATGCCGCCCCTCTAGCCTTTGGACTTTTTCATCATAATCATAGAAATCATCGGGTAAGGCATTTAGCGGCATCAGCCCATCTGCGGCGCCATCTTCCAGCCGAACAAAGGCCCCAAAGCGAGTAAGGGATAAAATTATGCCATTAACAACATGGCCAGTCCTTGTTTGAAACAGGGCAGCGGCAAATCGGTCAATGGTGCGCCTTTCAGCTGCCGCAGTAGTGGCTTCAGTTTCGGAAACATGCGCGCAAATTTCGGCGATCTGACTTATTGACATCCCACACAGTCCGTCTTTTGAGCCTTTTTTACGGCTGGCGGAGGCATCCACAAGGGCGCGGTGAACAAGAAGATCAGCATATCGTCGGATAGGTGATGTGAAATGCGCATAATTACGAAGTGAAAGCCCAAAATGACCAATGTTTTCAGTGCTATAAATTGCTTTTGCTTGGCTTCTCAATACTGCTTCACTGACCGTTAACGCTTCAGGCGTGTCATTGGCAAGGGCTAGTATCTTGTTGAAGTGATGCGGGCGCAGAACCTGTCCGGTGGTAAAACTAGTACCCAGTGTTTCGGCCAGTTTGGTTAGTGTGGCAGCTTTTTTAGGATCGGGCGTGTCATGCACTCGGAACACGCAAGGAAGGCCACGTGCAATTAACGTGTCGGCAGCGGCAACATTGGCCGCGATCATAAAATCTTCAATCAGCCGTTGCGACTCTGTCTGGAAACGCTGGGAAATTTCAATGGCATTGCCGAAATCATCTAAAATCACCCTACGCTCCTTGAGGCTCAACGCCAGTGGCTCACGCTCTTTCCTATCTTCATCAAGGGCGCGCCATGCGCCAAAAAGTGAAAGTAGAATACCATGTGGCACTTTGTAGTCAGCCTCGTCCATCGTGCCATCAAATACGGCCTGCACTTGTTCATAAGTCAGCCGTGCATGCGACCGGATTAAAGCCCGTTCGATTCGATGTGATAGGCGTTTGCCATCCTTATCAATGTTAATTTCGGCAATCATAGCCGCGCGGTCTTCATCTGGCCGCAATGAACAAAGATCGTTTGAAATGGCCTCGGGGAGCATGGGCACAACGCGGTCTGGTAGGTAAACAGAATTGCCACGTTTGCGAGCTTCAAGATCAAGTGCACTGCCTGGCCGAACGTAATGCGAGACATCAGCAATTGCGATAATTAGCCGCCAGCCTCCATGATCTGCCGGTTCGGCATACACCGCATCATCAAAATCACGTGCATCAACTCCGTCGATGGTTACGAGCGGATAGTCGCGGAGATCACGCCGACCTTTTGCCGGCGGAACTTTCAATCCTTTTGACTCGCTGATTGATGAGTCTGAAAATTGATGTCGTATGCTAAATTCGGCAAGAGTAAGCGCGCTAAAGGCACCCGGCGATGACGCATTCCCAAGATTAACTATGATGCGGGCTGTTTTAACAACATAGCCGCGCGATGGCAGTAGCCTAGCTTCGACAAGATCGCCAGCTTCAATGGTCATATCATCGGGTAACTGAATGTCCAGGCTGTCCCGCTTTCCGCGTTCAGAAGGTTGAAGGCGAAATCCTCTTCCGGTGGCGATGATTACACCAAAAAGCTGCTTTTGCTGACGGTCTAGGATGCGGATGATGCGAGCTTCATAAAGCGCCGGGCCAACTTGGGTAAGCCGGGCCAGAATTTGCTGACCAACCGCTGGCGCACGTCCAGCATGGCGGCTTAGAACAACTCGTATTTCTGCCTGTTTTCGATTATCATTGCCAGAAAGCCTGGCCGTGCCATCACCATTATCATCAAAATCGGTAAGTTCCAGAATGGTGACTTCCGGTAATGTATCAGGGGCGGCGATGGCACGGTGGGTTCCGGCAAGCAGGCTGCGATCCGCCATGTCGCGCAGAAGGCGTCGCAGTGATGCGCGGCGGTCTTGGCCTATTTTAAATGCCTTGGCAATTTCGCGAAGACTGGGTGGGGTGGGGCAGCCATTAATATATTCAAGCAGTCTGTCTTCATCAGGCATCAGCGGGTCGGTGACAGGGCTTTGTTTATCCAGGCTGTGTTCAGCAGGAGGTTGTGCCATCTAACCCGCTTTCTGTTTTGCAGCCGCTTTTTTGGCCGTTGTCTTTTTTGGGGCAGTTTTCTTTTTTGCAGCCGCTTTTTTTGCTGGTGCTTTTGCCGCCTTGGTAGCCAGCAACTTCAGCGCCGTCTCAAGGGTAATATCGGCTATATCATGCGCCTTGCCCAAGGTGGCGCGCAGTTTATTGTGTTCGACATAGGGTCCAAACCTACCTTTTTTGACATGTACCTCGCCACCACTTGGATGCTCGCCAAGAATCCGCCCAGCCTTTTTGGCTGCTTCAGCTAGCAGGTCCACGGCACGGTTTATACCAATTTCAAGAACATCATCTTCGGGCGGTAGGCTTGTAAACTTGCCCTGATACTTTAAATAGGGGCCAAACCGGCCAATACCAGCTTGAATCATATCCCCACTTTCTGGATGTGGTTCAATGTCACGCGGCAGCGATAACAGCCCCAACGCGGCTTCAAGGTCGAGGCTTGCAGCACTGGTTCCCTTTGGTAATGATGCACGCTTTGGTTTTTTTGTTTCGGGGTCGCCGATCTGAACGTAAGGACCATAGGGGCCATTACGCAGATAAATAGGCACACCACTCACCGGATCTGAACCAAGCTCTTTATCGGTCAAAGGAGGCTCGCCATCGACATTGTTACTACGGTTTGTGAGTTGGCGGGTAAATTTACATTCAGGATAATTTGAGCATCCAACAAAGGCACCGAATTTGCCAAGTTTCAGTCCAAGTCGTCCATTGTCACAATTTGGACAAGACCGCTTTAATATGCCATCTTTATCCGCCTGAAAGAAATGCGGTCCCAATTCTTCATCAATCACGTCAAGGACATTGGTGATCGTTAGATCTTTGGTGCTATCAATTGTAGTCTTGAAATCATTCCAGAAATGCGTCAGCAGTGCTTTCCAATCCAATGTGCCCGCTGAAACCTCGTCAAGTTGCGTTTCAAGCTGTGCAGTAAAATCGTATTGGACGTAACGTTCAAAGAAATTGCCAAGAAATGTTGAAACAAGCCGGCCCCTATCTTCGGGGATAAACCGGCCTTTATCCTTCACAACATAATCGCGATTTTGCAGAACTTGAATGATCGATGCATAAGTAGATGGCCGGCCGATGCCCAGTTCTTCCATGCGTTTTACAAGACTTGCATCGGTAAAGCGCGGCGGTGGCTGCGTAAAATGTTGCTCGGGGGTAATGGTGTGCGTATCTAGTTGGTCACCTTTTGCCATATTCGGCAGCAACGCAGTGCTATCATCACTGTCACCTTGGGCTTGTGGGCTATTGCCATTATCCTGAGTGGCGTCTTTGCTCTCGCGGTAGACTAATAGAAACCCGTCAAACACCATAATCTGTCCACTAGCCCTCAAAGTCACGCTGCGGGCAGTATCACCAATATTGATGCTGGTTTGGTCCAACTCGGCAGATTGCATCTGGCTGGCAATGGTGCGCTTCCAGATCAATTCATATAATCGCGATTGATCGTGATCTAGAAACGCTCCCATATCATTGGGGTGGCGGGTAATTTCGGTTGGCCGTATGGCCTCGTGAGCTTCTTGAGCATTTGCTGCTTTTGTTTTGTAGGCGCGGGGAGTTCCCGGCAAATAGCGTTTCCCAAACTGCTGGTCAATATTCTGCCTGATCGAGGTAATCGCCTCACCGCCTAGCTGCACACCGTCGGTTCGCATGTAGGTGATTAAGCCCGTGGTTTCACTGCCGATATTAATGCCTTCATAGAGTTTTTGGGCAATTTGCATTGTTCTGTTTGCGGAAAATCCAAGTTTACGTGACGCCTCTTGCTGTAGGGTTGATGTTGTGAAAGGTGGCTGCGGGTTGCGGCGCACGCGCTTTGTCTCGACTGTTTGAACAGCAAGACTGGCAGCAGAAATTGCGGCAACGGCTGAATTTGCTTTTGTTTCGGTTTTAACATCCAGTTTGCCAAGCTTGATACCATCAAGGTGAGTTAGTCGGGCTTTAAACTTTTCGCCTGCGAGAAGCCCGAGGACGGTTTCAATACTCCAGTATTCTTCTGAAATAAAAGTTTCAATTTCGGCTTCGCGTTCACATATCAGCCGTAGCGCGACTGATTGAACACGGCCCGCTGATCGGGAACCAGGTAACTTACGCCATAGAACCGGTGAGATCGAAAAGCCAACAAGATAATCAAGGGCGCGGCGTGCCCGATATGCATCAATCAGTTCCGCATCCAATTGCCGCGGATTATCCATCGCTGCAAGGATCGCTGTTTTTGTCACTTCATTAAACACCACGCGTTCAACAACAATACCGTCTAAAAGCTTGGTGTTTTTGAACTGTTCGAGGACGTGCCAGCTAATTGCCTCACCCTCGCGATCGGGGTCAGTAGCAAGGATCAGCTTCTCAGCACCTTTTAGGGCTGAGGTAATGTCTTTTAAATGTTTTTCTGATCCTGATGAGATTTGCCATTTCATCTCAAAGTCAGTGTCGGGCAACACGGAACCGTCTTTGCTTGGCAGATCGCAAACATGACCATATGAAGCTAATACCTTATACCCATCACCGAGGTAACGGTTAATGGTTTTGGCCTTTGCTGGAGATTCGACAACGACGACTTTCATCACTTGTCCCTACTATATTGTGAAAGGCCTCCGATAAAGGCAAAAATAGCTTTTGTCAAAATTTCTGATGTTTTTTTTCAAAATTAAGCTGGTTTTATTATGTTTGCGAACACCAAGCACCACAGAAAGTTCTGGGATCTTGGAGAGGGTTAGCCCCTAAAATCGCTTTTTACAGCGATTATGGGATTGGCCTTGGTTAGACAAGCAAACAAAAAATGCGGCGATCGCATTTCGAAAGATAAAATGCAGCACCAGGTAACATTTTAAACAGAGCCATGGCTGTGAGCCGAGATTTTTGAGGCCATTGGCCCAAAATGACGAGCATTATTATTCGACTTTTACCTGTTGGCTTTTTGCAAATACCCATGTGTCAATTTCAAACATAGCGTATTAATAGGGTGGTAACCGCCAAAAACATTGTACCTCTTAGATGTCTTTGGTTCCTATTTTGGTCTCTTTACCGGCTAGGAGCCTGCCGATATTTGCGTGGTGACGGCTAAAGACAAGGGCGCCTAATGAAAGGATAGCAACTTGCATCATGATATCATCAAGCACGATAAATCCTGCTATAGCGCATGCCAACATTGATAGCAGGGCTGATAGCGATGAATAGTGTGAAACAAGTGCAGTGATTAGCCACACAGAAACAAAAAGAACACCCATGTAAATATCAAGTGCCGCAAGCGCGGCAAGGCTGGTGGCAACACCTTTGCCTCCCCTAAACTTCAACCATACCGGGAAGCAATGGCCCAGAACTACAAGAACAGCAGCAAGCGCGGTCAATGCAGTACTGGTGAGATGATGGGCCAATAGAACTACGGTAGCGCCCTTGCCAGCATCAAAAAAAAGGGTCGCAATTGCCAATTTTTTATTGCCCGTTCGCAGCACGTTGGTTGCACCAATATTTCCACTGCCAACCTGCCTAATATCTCCAGCACCAGCTAATCTTGTCAAAATTAGCCCAAATGGAATGCTGCCAAGCCCATAAGCAAAACAAATAACCAGGAATAAGGATCCAAAATCATCAAACATAATCTTTGTCGTTCCTGATTAATGGTTCAAAAAAGATCAATCGCGTGTGAAAACAGCCAGGCCATTTACATAGGTTGCGTCAACAAGCCCTTGAACTGGATGTGATTCAAAAGGAGTTATTCGCGAGTCCGAAATGAAATTGGCACCGGCGATAATCCAGCTGCTCTGAGGACGGAATAAAATGAAATCAGCGGCACCGCCCGGGCGTAATGTGCCACCTTCAATGTCGAGGATTGACGCTGGGGCCATGCTTAATGATTCAATCATGCGGGTCATGCTAATTTGCCCCTGATGGACAAGTGTCAAGCAAAGCGCAAGCAAAGTATCAACTGCCGATGCGCCCGGTTGCGCTGGACCAAAGGGCTGCATTTTGGCATCACGATCAACCGGCATATGGTCTGATGAGATGGCATCAATCGTCCCATCAGCAAGCCCTTCGATTACCGCTTTACGGTCATCTTCGCTTCTTAGTGGCGGTGACAATTTGAAGGCTGTATTGTAGGTGCTAACGGCCAGCTCATTCAACAAAAAATACGGTGGTGATGTATCGGCTGTAACGGTCAGCCCCTCATTTTTAGCTTTTCGAACCGCATCAATGCCAGCACGGGTCGAAATATGCGCGACATGATAGCGTGCTTTCGTTCTCCGTAGTAGATGAAGATCGCGGTCAATGATTATCACTTCGGCCTCGCTCGGGCTGCCAATCAGACCGAGCCGTGTAGATGTCTCACCTTCATTCATTTCACCTTCGTGGGTCAGCGCGCGGTCCTCGCAATGCTGGATAAACGGCTTGTTCAACATATGGCTATAGGCAAGAAGTCGACGCATTACAAGACTGTCATGGATTGATGATGTGCAATTGGTAAAGCCAACTGCACCTGCTTCTGCCATTAGGCCTAATTCTGCCATTTCATTGCCAGCTAACGCCTTCGTGGCGGCCCCATAGGCATAGAGGCGTGGCCCGCCAATGCGCGAGGCACGAAGACATAACGAGTCGATCGTGGTGGCTTCATCAATCACCGGGCTCGTGTTTGGCAAACAGGCCAATGCGGTAATGCCGCCTGTCGCTGCAGCGGCAAGTAATGTTGGTAGGCTCTCAAGATGTTCGGAACCTGGGTCTGCAGATTGGACGCGCATATCAATGATGCCCGGAGCTAACATTGCCTTTTTACAATCAATAACCCTTTCAATTGTCCTGTCTTTGGGCGGAGTACCAAGGTTGATCGCCGTGATTACGCCACCTGTGATATCCATATACCCGAGACCATCGATCGATTGCGATGGGTCAAACAGATGCGCATTGAGAAAGCGGGTGGCGGTCATTGTGATCTCGCAATCAAAGCCTCAAGGCAGGCCATGCGGGCGGCAACTCCCATTTCCACCTGTGTTCGGATTAGGCTTTTTTCAACATCATCAGCTGTGCCGCTGTCAATCTCGACGCCGCGATTCATTGGGCCAGGATGCATTACCAATGCGTTTGGTGCCGCACGCATTAATTTGCCACTATCAAGGCCAAACAAATTAAAATATTCACGCTGCGACGGCGTTTCCGTACCGGCCATGCGTTCGGTTTGGAGGCGCAGCATCATTACGATGTCGCAGCCCTTTATGCCAGCTTCAAAATCGGTGAAGACCGAAACGCCCATATTTTCAATATCGGCAGGCAGCAGCGTTACCGGACAAACGAGCCTCAATTCCGCACCAAGTGTGCCAAGAAGGTGGATGTTGGACCGTGCGACACGGCTGTTAGCAATGTCGCCACAAATAGCAATTTTCAACCCCTCAATACGGCCAATCCGGCGCCGAATGGTCAAAGCGTCAAGGAGAGCTTGGGTTGGATGTTCATGGCGGCCGTCGCCGGCATTAATCACGGCTGCATCGACATATTGGCTCAGCAATAACGCAGCACCTGAACAATTGTGCCGAACCACCAGAATATCGGGGTGCATTGCATTCAGTGTTGTTGCGGTATCAAGCAGAGTTTCGCCCTTTTTGACTGATGAGCCAGCAACAGCAATATTCAGAACTGATCCACCAAGACGTTTTGCCGCAAGTTCAAAAGAAACGCGCGTGCGGGTGGAACTTTCATAAAACAGGTTGATAATCGTTTTGCCACGAAGCGCATCGCTGATGCTGTCATGCGGGTTATCGGCAAACATATGGCCACGATCCAAAAGGGCACGAATTTCAATAGGGGACATGCCCTCCATGCCAAGTATATGCCGACTAGTTAATGCAACCGGTCCGCCATCACCGCTCAATTGATTGCTTGTAAAACCCTGCTTAATCATGTGATCAGTCTCATACCGTAACTGGTGCCGCTGGTCTAGCGTTAAATACACTGGTTGGCCGTTGCGGTCACAAATATATTGGTTAACGGTAATAGTTACCGATGGGTTGACGTGTCGTCTCGGGTGCTTCGTGCTTGATTATCATTCATCATGTCCATTGCTGATTGCAAAATCCAGCATGCGGCAAGCGCATCACGCCGCGCAGCACGTTTAGCACGTGTCAGATTTGCGGCCACCATTGCGCTTTCGACAGCCCTAGTGGACATCCTTTCATCTTGAAAGGCAATCGGTATATCCCGAAATTTAAGAAGCGCATGGGCGAAATCACGAACCGAGTCACAGCGCGGACCATTACTACCGTCCATATTTACCGGCCAGCCAAGCACCAGCCCACCTATCGACTCAGCATCGATCATCTTCAGCAAGGTAGTTGCATCGAGGGTGAATTTGGTGCGATGGAGAGTTTTCAAGGGAGAGGCTATCTTCAGCCCACGATCAGAAAGGGCGAGACCAATGGTTTTCTTGCCTACATCAAGTCCAAGCAGCCGTTGACCGCTGGAAATCATTAAGATTAGATCGTTTGTCTTGCAGATAGTCATGCCGAGTGATAAATCACCTCTTGGAAATTTTGTTCCAACAGCAAAAAGCACAATGATATGCCCGTTGACAAGACCACAGTGGCAAAAATTGCCCGTTTAGCGCGAATTAATGTTCCAGATGACCGTCTGGAACCGCTTGCCGAAGAATTAAACGGCATTCTGAGCTGGATTGCCGAACTTGACGAAGTAAAAACCGATCATGTTGAGCCGCTCGCGAGTGTTACGGGCCATGCCCTGCCACTGCGGGATGATGTGGTGACTGATGGCAACCGAATTGATGATATCCTCTCCAATGTTCCAGAAGGCGCCA
>QBYK01000064.1 GCA_003282865.1 SAR116 cluster bacterium AG-325-I21
CAGCAGTGAAACAGTTAGCTTCTTAAATCAAGGTTATTTAAATTAACCGTTCTTCAGGATAGTGATGCCCCGGGGGCGGACTAATTGCCCTTTTACAGCACCAATGCACATCTCACTTTTTGTATTTTCAATAGGTTACGTATTGATGAGTCATTGTCAACAGGAACGATATGTACATCAGTCTGTACTTCAGTCAGAAATCTTCGGGTAATGGAATAGACCTATATATCTTTATCGTTATCAGTACAGATTAAGTGATATACTTAGATGCCTCTATAAACACTAAAGATGGGTAGGCAGGAGCCATGCCCACCTAATAGCTTATGTATTAGGTTTGTTGAGGGTGTTAAAGCTTAAATGCAGGACTGACTGATTGTGCAACTTACCAATGTTTGTTCATCAATATGAACCGCCACCTCATCTCCATTTCTCACGGGATACAAACCTAATGCTGTTCCAGTCAGAACAATGCTGCCGGGCTCTAATTCAATCCCACAGTCTTCTAAGTTATTTTTTAACCAAGTCATAGATGTTTCTGGCCCGTCATCATTGGGCCATAGGCCCGTTGTGCCAATATCCAAGCCATTAATGAAAAGAGTTAATTGAGCATTATTGTGAAGATACTTTGTCAAATTTTGGTAATCCATTTTGGGCAATATTATTCCTGCGTTTATCCCATTATTTGCGATTAACTCAGACAGTGTTTTTTTCTGCACGAAATATAAAATTGTGTAATTCAATTACAGGGAAAGCAGCTTCGATTTGACCGTCTTGGCCCACTTTGACTGCCATTTCACCTTCGATAGCAAGTTGGCAAAATTCATTTGGGTTTATAACAGCGTTATTTCTACGAGCCTCATCTTCAAACAAAGTCCCCCTTATAGGTCCATTAATCCCAAATTGGGCTTTTGTTCCTGGCCCTGTGCAGCCAACTTTATATCTAATCACTCTTTCTCCAGCTTCAACTCGAAGTCTGCTCACCGCATCTTGCAAATGATACGCAGCAGCCACAGTCATGCTGAAACCAGGCTCAGAGAAGCAGGTGCCAGGATTATTGCACTGATAGTCTAAAAGCTGACGATGGGCCAACTGTTCGATATGGTGAGGAGACGGAGCAGATTTCAAAATGATTAAAGTATCAGGAGGTGTAATTATTTGGAAGAGATGTCAAAATCCTCGGGTAATGGAATGAAGGTGTATATGGTAAGGTAGATATATCGCTAATTGATAGGAATAATCCATTCTTACCGCAGATAGAGATTACCAACATTCAAGAACCATAAACTTTCATCTCTATGACGCTTAATATCTTCATCCATCATAAACATAATTTTCAGTATATATCCCACTGCAAAACATAGACGGACATAAATGCTTTATTCTCAGTTTTATTTGCGTGAGGCACCATACTAGGATGAAAAGAACGTTGACAAGCGGTATGACGCAGACTTTCTGTATTACCCACTTTCCATAAAACCTTACTGGCAACCACTATATCGACCTCCTCTGCTATATGGGTCCTAATGCCATATTTGTTGTAGGCTAACATTCCATAAAGGCTCATCTGCATTGAATTAAAATTTACAATTCCTGATGGTCCAATAAGTTCAACATGGGACTTGTTGATGCTGTCAAGAATATACGACTCTTCGTCTATCGTTGTTGGCGGGGACCAATTGAAGTTCATTCTTAATATAGAATCACAAATTGGGTGTGCGTCATTTTGCAACCTTATGTCAGAGAAAGCGGCTTTTAGAGTGATTTTATTATTCGCCGAAGCTTTTGTGCAAGTTGCCGCAAGAAGAGCGCTTCGGACATTTTTTCGATATCCGCAGTCCAGTAAAAACCTCAGCTAAATTTTTCAAAAACATTTCCAACAAACTATTTTGACTACTTATGACTTTTCTGAAACGCAACAATCCTCTGAGCAGGATTGTTTTTACGAATGGGTTTTGAAATAGGCGTTACATCAATAAACGTATTCCTGGCAGGAAACGCATTAAGCATTAAATATTTGTGGTCTGAGACACCAAGCCATTGGGGACTTTGGAACTATTCACTTCAATTGACTCAGAAAGCTTGTATGTTCGGGCCCTAAACCACAACATCCACCAAATATTTTTACACCCTCCTTTTGCCATCTTTCTGCAAAACTTAGTAAAGTTTGGGGGGTTATGATATCAACAAACTGCCAATTTGGTGCCTGAAAATATCCACTGTCAGGATATGCCATTAAAGGCCCATTGTGATAATTCTTTATTATTGAGTTGCAGTCGCTAATCAAATCAACAGCAGTATGCATCACACCCATCACGTCAAAATTGTAGAGGGCTGCAGTTTTTACATTATCTTCAAAAAGAACCCTCTCATCGTGAAAACTAGTTATTTTAGATTTAAGATTCTGACGTTTTGCAGAAAGACCACACCACACCGGTAAAGTCGAATTTGATAAGCATTCATAAAGAGGTACCGTTCTTGACGGTATACTCATCATCTCTAAAAGCAAAAGGTCGACCCCACCCGCTTCAAATAATTCGTACATCTCAGTGAATGCGAATTCTAATTCATTTTTGGAAACTGGAATATCTATTTGCCGTTTAACTTGCCCGTCAAGATGCTGCCATGCTACCTGATGCGATATTGACCCGGCTATTAATACTTCGTTGGCACCTGTTTTTGACCTTGCTTCAAGAGCCGCCTCAATGTTTCTTTTGTTAATTTTTTCAATCAGAGATTCATTTACACTATCACCTAATACTAAACGAGAGGATGCATAACTGTTTACGGTTATGATATCTGCGCCAGCATCAATATAGGCTTTATGGGTGTTTACCAAAATATCAAATGCATCAATTGAAACACGCCCAGACCATTGTGAGTCTTGCATTCGAGCACCTTGCCGTTCTAACTCTGTGGAGACTCCGCTGTCTAGGACAGCGGCCCGGCCTTGCTGAATTTCGTTGTACAATTTTTTATAGTGATAAGACATCTGATAACCTGCAAATTCACTTGAAGTTCTTGCCGTGTTGAAACTTATCACACAACTAGAATTTTAATAAATAATGCTTTTACAAACATATTTTAAAAAACTTATCCGCTATTCGCCTAATCTGTATAACAGCATGTATACAATAGCCACGTGGGTGGGTTTTGTTCCTGCCAACCTATCTTTAGTATTTAAAGAGGCATCTAAGCGAATCACTTACTTTGTACTGATAACGATAAAGATATATAGGTTCATTCCATTACCCGAAGATTTCTGACTGATTTACAAATTGATGCACATATCGTGCTTATGCACAGCATCAATGCACATCTCATTTTTTGTAAACGATTGATTTGTTTATAAATGGTAAGTGCTATCCAAAGTGAAGTACGGTGCCTAATACTGATCCAAATAGGGTCCCTCATACGCAATAAAATTCTGTTTTGAGTGGGACTATATTTGATGGCTCGAGGAAACACGAGAGCAAACATTGACTATGGGCTGGGAGTCATTCCTTTTGTTCTTTTTTACTTCGAGCAGCATGAATTTCCATGTACTTGCGGGTATAATAAGCCTTTTTGCTTTCGTTATCTCTCGCATCCTTTGGTTTACTCGAAGCCGCTCCTTTACGATCAGGGTCGACGATATAAAGGCCGGCTTTATTTAAAACCATCCATACTCTCCTTATTTAGACATTTCAGACATGGTGTAGATTTTGTAAACACAGCCATTATCTTTGTCCCACTTAATTTCTTCGTCAGTACTTAGAAATGCACCCATACCATTCATATCAGTAATATTGCCCAACCACACGAAACCATTATTTCCAGTATCAGCAAGTGTCCATTGAGAACAAAATTCGCTAGCGCCACGTTCCATATTATATTTAACTCTTGCTCTTAAAGTTTCTACCCCACTAGCAATAGTCCCAAGAAGACACATATTCATATGCCGTTCCTTTCTTTCTTTTTTTATCACCTTACCTAAAGTCATTCGTCAAAGCGACATTTACCTGCATGGAAATTACCATAAAAACTGTTACGATGGCTGTCATTTGTTTTCCTCTGCTTCAACCATTCACTTTAATAAAAAATGGTAAATCAATAAGCCCAATATTAAGCCTTTAATAAAGGCTATCGATGTGACCCCATACCAAGAGACACCTAGCTTTTGTTTCCACCGATCAATCTGTTTTTTGTGCCAATCAAGCATTTACCTTGCTAGCGATTCCCTTCTTAATCGCTCAACGCGTCTTCAAAGCAAACCACGGTATTTAATTTATCCTACAAACAGCAAGCCCAGCAGTCACCTTGCTTGTTTTGTTGTCTTAACAAGGTATGACCTTGGTGCTAGGATTTGATTTGGTCTTCTTTGGATAATATTGCGTATGGACTTAGCTTTGTTTTATGCGCTCGCTAAAGCTTCAGTTTTTCTGTTTTGTCACAGCTTTCTTGGTAAGAAACTAGATAAGATGGTTGCTCAAGCTAGGGTTGCTGAGAACCAGCGCAAGGTGCTTTGGAACCTCTACGCCTTTTCACTCATGATCGTATAGTATGGGATTTTTTGGGAGTTTTAGCGTTGGGGTGCAACCATGTTTGGGTTTGATTTTAAGGATATCATTCTAGGAAACATAAACTACGCTGCCCATCCCAGCTGCGTGATGCTCCAACATACGGCAGTAAAAAAGCCAAGCACCAGGGTTGTTTGCAATAAAAACAAGTTCGGCTTTTTCGCCAGGCTGCATTAAATAGGTGTCACGAAGCAAGGCTATCTTTTTTACTTCAAATTCAGGAGAGACTATCTAAAAATGATGGCCGTGAGGATGCATTGCATGAGGGCCACGCTGTATTATTTCAAGCTTTTATAACAACCAATTCACCGATTGCAATTTCATTAATGCTAAAGCCATAGCCTTCTATATTTCCATTAAAAGCCCAAAGCTTTGACTCTTTCAAGGCAAGGTCACGTAGGTCACACTCCTCACCTTCAAAGGTGGCCTTGGACAAATTGCCCGTTGCACCACCTTGCATATGAACGTCAATCTTTTTTGCGTTCTTGCTATCGGGCTGAGAGAAATATGGTTCAAGAGATAAAGAGTTTTTAGCACTTGTAAACTGTGAGGATATTGGTTCAAAGATAGCTGCATTTTACGCTTTGCTTGAACTTGCCTTTAATAACTCGACTAAATGTGAAGCATTTTCGATCAACACGTCAACTCGTTGACGAGTCCCAATGTGATTCTATTCGTGTCGAATGATTTGCATGGAGATCCGTTCACGCAAATCAACTTCATAATCACTCCCCCTGAGAGTTCAAAATTTAAAATTCTAGCATTCGCTGCGATTAAAAACCTTAATCTTACTGGACCATTTGAAGATATGCGAATAGCTGGTTTAAATTTGCCATTGATTGATAGTGTATTACCAAGCCGGCCTCCATGAGACCAATGACCAATATTGCCAAAGCTGTTCGCATCAATTTGTTCATCTGAGTTGAGTAGCCAATCATCTGCTATGATCATAATATCACTACAGGCGTCATTTTCATTTGTGTCGTGATCGTAAACAACAAGTGGGCCGTATAAACCTCGTGCCACTTGTTCCCAAGCTTTGTAGTGTGAGTGGTACCAGAAAGTTCCTGCGTTATTGAATGGAAAGTGGTACTGGAAATTTTCACCGGGTTCAACCGCAGATTGTGTGAAATCTGGTACACCGTCCATAGAATTAATGTTGCGGATGCCATGCCAGTGTATTGTAGTGGGCTGATCAAGGTTCTCAAAAATTCTACGTCAAGGATCTCGCACTTTGTTGCTTGAATCAGCGGTTGCGGGCCAGCATAATTGTAAAGCCTAAAATCGGTTGCCAACGGGCTTTTGTCAAAGAAATGAGGCGCACGTTTACCTGCAAGTTGATAGTAGCGCACGCCTTTCTCAGCGATGGCGCTCGAAGGCAATATCGTTAACGTCAGGCCAGCTACGCATTAGTTTTGAAATTCACGGCGTGAACTCATTTTTGCCTCAATAGGATTGTCTATCTAGAATGAATTTCAAATTTGCTTTTCTCTTTATTGAATTACTGACAACCTAACTAAAAAAATGAGAAATCGGGATGTTATAGTGAGTATGAATTAACTACTACCTTAGTTGTTTTAGCTGGTTGAGAAGACAATTGGGTCACCTGCGGGTGGCCCTTTTCGTTATTGAATTAGATTACCATTTTATCAGCATCACCCGATGGCCCACTATCAACAGCCTCTTTGATAAACTTGGAGACAAATTATAGCAAATATAGCTTCACCAAGCTGCCTTCAACCGTTTTGATGTCTATGTATCGTGCTTTTAACGCACCAAAAAAACGAGTACCACTTTGTTAATTGGATGTGCTATTGCCTTCGCGATGGTCACCGCTTGTGGCAATCGTTTACCAAATTTACGCATCAACTAGTCAGCTTTTCACGGCGCCCGTCATCGGCCGCACTGGACTGGTCGTCCTATTAGCGTTCAGTCCATACTATGATGTCTTCAGGATCTTGCATCAAAAAGGAGCAGTACATTTTGGCATGCCACCTGAAGCTATTGCAAGTTTTGCCATCAAAGTATGACGCAATGTGGCCTTTTTTTCTCAATCGTCAGACTGTTTTTGCGATGAAGAGACAGGCGCCTGGGTTCGCTTGTGCTCTCTGGAACGTTCACACATCTTTTTCATAATCATTACCGCAGCTGCACCGATGACCATGCCTGAAACCAGGTTCAGTTTTGCAGTTAAAAACATATCAGCCTCCGCTTGGTTTGTTTCATTCAATTTTGAAATGGATAGTCTGTTGGCGCAGACAAGTCGGTGCGACAATACGATACAGTAGGTTTTGTGAAGCGATTGATGATGAGATACGTTCGGGTGCTTGCCCTTATCAGTGACCCTGGTATGACTTTATCAGAGGTTGCTGGGGTGCTTAAGGATGACATCATTCTTGATGTTCCTATCCCAAATATAAATCTCCAATCTCAATCATGGAGACGCTTAAAGACTAAGTTTCGTGATCGGTGTTTTGAAAAAGGTATGAATGTAGACTCTGTAAAACGAGTATTTGATTCTGTTCGTTCAATCATAAATCTCAACGTTTGTGAGTATGGATTGGAGGATACTAATGCATTGAGCGGCATTTTTATGCCATATGGTTTTGATACTCCAAAGATGCAGCCTCTTACCAATAACATATTGAAAATCACTCAAAGGCTCTGTCAGAGATCTAACGATGAGTCTAGGTGGTTGGGAGCTCTCATATCCGATAATACAAATCTATTAGACGGGTAGGCGGAACCTATACCCACCTACGTGCCTTCGATATATGTGCTGTTATAGAGATTAAGAAGTATAGCTGACAACAATTCTAATTAAGTCATAGAGGGTCATCGACGGAATTGCGTTTAGTGTGATACATGGGTGCATGGGTAGGTGTTAATTTCTCTATGACCAGTCTTGAAAAACCTGACCACGATAAGACCCAAATTTTACATCAGAAAACAAGTCTCCATATTTCTTGGCAAACTCTTCAGCATTCGTTTGCCAAATAGAATCACACGCTTTGAACGCTCCCAGATCACGATATTCAAGCCAATTCCCAAACATCAATTTGTCTTCTGGAAGAAAAAGGCGACTTGAATGAAATCTTATCATACCTGCAGGTCTAAGCTTGTCTGCTAATGACTGCATTTCCTCGTGGAAAATGTCATATGTCTTTTTCATCATTTCTTCATTCGGAAACTCTATGGTGGTGAAACTAATAACGGTTTCCTGCATTTGTTATACTCCTATCCCATTGGCCTTGAAGAATGGCTCATTTGCGTTCGAAACAGACTACTCTGACTGCTTTACTTTTTAGGCTCAAAGCTAATGAACTTAGCAGAATTAATTAATCTAACGATGTGGCGCCCGTCTCTATATGCAGTATCTTACCGTCCTTAAGCTTTGCAACCAGCATAACAGCTTCTCTAGTACCATCTGGATAAGACATAAAACTATGGTCAACCATAATCTCACTGTTTTCATATACACAGCGAGATGACTCAAATACGAATTTTTCGTTATCAAACATACCGGCGACCATTGAAGACCATTCTTCTTTTGAGAAGGAATTTCCTGACTTATGAAATACCACAGTAAAATTATCGTGTAGCATATCAAGGTAACTGCTCAAATCTCTGTCATTACAGATTTGCATTAGCTTTTTGTGTAGAGACATAATTCTCTCCGTCGGTTTGTTGTAATTTTATTAATCGGACATCTAGACATTTTTATACTGTATCATACAACGTTATTCCTGCATTTTTTTGAGCAGTTTGGTCCCCGTGTCATCATCAACAACCGGTGTTATTACCGGGAATGTGCAGGCACCCGACCAGGACATCGCCCAACCAGTCAACGCCTCTTGGGATTCTGCTTCAACAATCGCCACACCCCAGCCGTTAGGTAAATCATGCCAGCGCCCGACAAGATTGACACCATCCGGAATCTCTTTTGCTCGTTCCTCTTCGCTCATATTAGCAAAAAAGGCTTGAGTATCAGATTGTTTGTCACGATCCACTTGGTATTTAACATAAAATAACATTTTGGTTCCTTTCTGATGTAACCATATCCTCTAGCTTCTTATTGAAAGTATGCGGTGCTATTCTAAACTTGTTAAACAAATAAATTATATTCGTGAATTTTATACTGGTAAATTTTATCAAGCGCATTTTCATGCTGTTGCCAAAAGAATTCCGCACTTTTTCAAATAATTTCTTCGGTTTTAACAAAGGAAACCCCTCTGACCGGGGAATGCCAGAGGGGCCACTCTATCAACGGAGAAACAAGATATCAATCTGGGAGGAAACTATCTTGCACTCATGTTTATGCCCAAAAAAGATGGTGCGCCATAGAGTTATAAATCTCTAGTGGTTGTGCAAAACTTGCACTGC
>QBYK01000065.1 GCA_003282865.1 SAR116 cluster bacterium AG-325-I21
TTTACGACGTCGGAACATCAAAATACCCCAAAATGTTTACGTCAACACCCAACCTAACCCGTATTGGACCGCTCAACACGTTCAACAAAATTATTAGCTTGGAGAGCCGCAATAATTGCACGCATATGTTCAACATCCTTGACCTCCAGATCAAGTTTGAAACTAAAAAAATCAGCATTTCTTTCGCTAAGTTGTATGTTTGAGATATTACCACCCTGTTGGCCAATAATTGTTGCAACCGCAGCCAATGCCCCCGGCTCGTTTGAAAGCACCGCATTCAGACGTCCCATAACGCGCTTGGGCCCCTCATGCTCCCAACCAACATCCAACCATAATTCAGGCATATCATTGAAATCAACAAGGTTAGCACAGTCCGCCCGATGCACTGTAACGCCCTTACCAGTGGTAAAAATGCCAATGATATCCTCGCCCGGTAATGGGTGACAGCACCGCGCCATCGTAATAGCAATGCCGGGGTTAATACCTTGTATCGTCAGTAAAGGTTCGCGTGAATTAGCTTGGTGGCGCTTGGTGTTATCGTCGGTTTTTGTTCGCCTTTTGCTTTTTGCCAGGTCAGGATATAACTTCTCTAGTACTATTTCGGGCTGCATCCGACCTTCCCCAATAAGAGCAAAGATATCCTCTGGCTTTTGAACTCCAAATATTTGTGGGATTTTATCTAGCGTACGCTTTTGGAGGCGCTTACCAGCTCCAGAAAAACTTTTTTGTAATATTGATCGCCCAACACGGCTGAATTCAACCGCGCGCTCCGCCCTCACGACGCGCCGAATGCCAGATTTTGCCCGCCCAGTTTTAACAAAATTTTCCCATTCGGCAAGCGGACGTGCTGTAGCCTTGGTTACTATCTCAATCTTGTCGCCATTTTCCAGTTCAGTTGCCAATTGACGGTTTTTCCCATTTATGCGAACACCACAACATTTCTCGCCTACTTTTGAGTGTACAGCGTAGGCGAAATCAACCGCCGTTGCCCCTTTTGGCAACGCAATCAAATCACCGCGCGGGGTGAAGCAAAACACTTGATCATGATAAAGGTCCATTTTCGTGTGTTCCAAGAATTCTTCTGCTCCCGCTTCTTCATCTAAAATTCCAACTAGCTCCTGAATCCATTTGAATTTACCTATATTTTCTTCCGATCCAGGATCGTTGTAATTCCAATGTGCGGCCACGCCAAACTCAGCGACAGAATGCATTTCAGGTGTGCGAACCTGAATTTCAATCTTGTGGTTTTCTGGCCCTATTACACCAGTGTGCAATGATTGATAACCGTTACGTTTTGGCGTTGATATATAGTCCTTAAACCGTCCCATGACATTTGGGTAAGCAGCATGAATAGAACCTAAAGCCCTATAACAATCCGCAACATCAGGCACCAGCACTCGGAAAGCCATCATGTCCGAAAGTTGGTCTATTGTGACCTTTTTGCGCTGCATTTTTCGCCAAATGGAATAGGCCGACTTTAACCGGCCACTCACGCTGCATTCGATTCCACCTCGTTCGACCACATCTTGCAATTCAACGCTGATCATCGGGATGATAATTTCTGACTCATGCACCATGTAATCAAGACGCGCATTAATAGTCTGGTACATTTCTTCATGTAATACTGAAAAAGCTGCGTCTTCCAACGTTTTCTGTAGATTGGTTACACCAATCCTTTCGGCAAGTGGCGCATATATTTCCAGCGTTTCTCGAGCAATTCGGGCGCGTTTTTCGGGTTTTGGAATATGCGAAATAGTATGCATATTATGTGTACGATCCGCTAGTTTTATCAGTAATACGCGAACGTCTTCACTCATCGCCAATAATAATTTTCGGAAATTTTCGGCCTGCAATGAATTTTTTCCAGTCTGACGACCAATACGGCTTAATTTGGTCACCCCATCAACAAGCTGAGCAACGCTGGACCCAAATGCTTTGTCGAGAGCACCCGAAGCTACCGCAACAACAGTGTCTACCCCTGCTGGGATTTGCCCGGTTAGCGCGGCGGCTACGGCCACCGCGCCGCCCGGTTCAACAACGATTTTCATATGCTTAAATAGAGTTGCAACTGCCTTGAGGGCTTGATCATCAGTGACCACTGTGCCACCAGATAAATGCTGACGGTTGATGGGAAAGGTCAATGTCCCTGGTTCAGGCGTTACAATTGCATCACAGATTGATGATTTATTTGTATCTGCCCGCTGAATTGATCCGGTCTTCAGCGACCGCTTGGTATCATCATAAAATTCTGGCTCAGCACACCAGATTGCAGTTTTTGGGGTATGGGCATGAACCGCGACACCAAGGCCGGCTATTAGCCCACCACCACCGCAACAGCATATAACAGCATCCGGAACTAGATCCATTGCGGCTAGCTGTTGAGCGATTTCTAATCCAACAGTGCCTTGTCCGGCAATCACCCGCACATCATCATAGGGTTTGATGAGGTTGGCGTTGTATTCTTTACTGAGCGTCGCGCCAATATCTTCGCGTGATTCTGTGTATCTATCGTAGGTTACCACATCTGCACCATAGGCTTTCGTGCCCTCAATTTTAGTGCCTGGCGTGTCTTTGGGCATAACGATTGTGGCCTTTATCCCACGCGTGGTTACAGCCCGTGCAACCCCTTGAGCATGATTTCCGCTAGAAAACGCCACAACGTGGCGCACGTCATCGCTAAGGCTCCAAACTGCATTTGTCGCCCCACGTAATTTAAATGAACCAGTATGTTGCAACGACTCTGCCTTGACCAAAAGCTTGTAGCCCAAAAAATCGTTCAATCTGGGTGACTCTAAAAGCGGTGTTTTATAGATGTATGGGTGTATCCGAGCAGCCGCAGCTTCAATTACGCCAAGATCGATTTGCAAAGCCCCTTCCGGGGTCTGTGGTAGGTGAATTGGTTCAGCCATTAAAAAGGTCTTTCAAAACGTTAGGAACTCTAATCAAAATTAGCGTTTCGCTTTTCTGTCGTCAATCAAGTTGGACTTAGCTTCTGGGCTGATGCATCTTGCTAGATCTGTATTAGCCAGGGCACAATTGCCGACTTGTGTTTATTTCACAGCAAGCCTATTTTACCGAAATATGATGACCGGCAACGCGCCTCAAGGAGAAGAGCTAATGTCACCAACAATAGATGGAGTTTTTTCGGGATCGTGTACTGCCCTCGTGACGCCCTTCGACGGTGGCCAATTGGATAAAGACGCATTTTGCAACCTTGTCGAATGGCAGATAGAGAGTGGAACTGACGCATTAATCCCGGTAGGGACAACTGGTGAGTCTCCTACTTTATCACATGAGGAGCACGATGTTGTAGTAGAGCTGTGTATCAATCAAGCGGCAGGTCGAGTGCCGGTTATTGCTGGTGCTGGTTCTAACAATACTGCAGAGGCGGTGCGCCTCGCTAGACACGCTAGTGAGGTGGGTGCAGATGCGGTATTAAGTGTCAGCCCTTATTACAACAAGCCTACTCAAGACGGGCTTTATCAACATTTTTCCGCGGTTGCTGAGGCTGTGTCTGTGCCGGTCATTGTTTATGATATTCCTGGCCGGTCAATCGTAAAGGTAGCTGACGAGACTTTGGTACGTCTTGCCACTGATTACCCCAATATTAGCGGGATCAAAGATGCTACCGCAGATGTTGCACGCCCAACCCGCATTCGTAATCTTCTCGGTGCTGCGTTTGCGCAACTATCCGGAGAGGATGCGACAGCTCTTCCATATCTTGCCGCAGGTGGGCATGGCTGTATTTCGGTTACGGCAAACGTTGCTCCAAAACTTCTTAGCAACATGCACAAGGCATGGACAAGTGGTGATATTGCCGCGGCGCAAGCAATCAATGAGCGGTTGATGCCTTTACATGATGCGATGTTTTGTGAGGCAAGCCCAGGGCCTGTAAAATATGCGGCTGAATTGCTGGGCATTTGCAGTGCGGAAACACGTTTGCCCCTATGCGAAATTGCACCGGCAAGTAAGGCGCGTGTCGAAGCCGCTTTGCGCGGCGCCGGTTTGATGAACTAGTTTTTAAATTGGCGTATTTGCCAGTTTGATTGGATCCATCATGGCCAAAGGCACAATAAATACCGGACGCATTGCTGAAAACCGAAAGGCACGGCATGAATATGAGATTGAAGAAAGGATTGAAGCTGGTTTGATATTGCTTGGCAGTGAGGTCAAGTCGCTGCGGAATGGTCGCGCCAGCATTGCAGAGTCATATGCTGGTGAGGATAATGGGCGTCTGGTATTGTTCAACGCTAATATTCCAATTTACGAGCCGGCAAGGGCTAATCATGAACCCAAACGTCCCCGCGAATTATTGGTCAAAATTCGAGAACGCAACCGCATGCTAGGTTTGATCCGCCGCGAAGGAATGACATTGGTGCCATTAATTATGTATTTTAATGATCGTGGAGTTGCTAAAATCCAGATAGGTTTGGCAAAAGGCCGCAAAAAGCAGGACAAACGTCAGGCAGAAAAAGACAGGACATGGAGCCGCGATAAAGCTCGATTGCTACGCACCCGTAATAATTAATCCTGTCCTGTATCGTTGAAACTGATTAGTCGGTTCCTGAATTGTTGTGGCGTGTTGGTCGCGCAATATCAGCGCGTAGACCCTCCATCTCAATAAATATATCAGCCATGCGGCGGAGAGAGTCAGCTACCATTGGCGGTGAAGTCTTGGTTGTTGAAACCACTGAGACTCGCACGCCTAAATCTTGTACATCCTCTAAAAGCCGGCAAAAATCACCATCTCCTGAAAACAGAATGGCGTGATCGATATGCGGTGCCAGTTTCAGCATATCCAGTGCAAGTTCCATGTCCATATTACCTTTGGTCCGTTTTTTACCAGTTTCGGGATCCGTAAACTCGCGCGTGAGTTTGCTGATGACGGCAAAGCCGTTATAATCAAGCCAGTCAATCAATGGCCGTAATGGCGAAAATTCATGGTCTTCTGGCAACGCCGTATAATAATAAGCTCGAATTAAGTTCGTATCATGACTGAAAAATTGATGAAGTTTCGAGTAGTCTATGTCCATATTCAACAATCTAGAGGCGGCATAGAAGTTTGATCCATCAATAAAGAGTGCTGTCTTTTCATGTTTCATTTTAAAGGTCCAAATTTGATGGTTTAAGAAATGATTTTAATTTTTGATGAATTTGAGTTAATCGAACAATAAAGAAATTGTTTTTTCAAGATTGTTCAGAATTTTTAGAAACTGCAAATGGAATTTACAAACCTCATATCCCAAGACTGACGAGAGCGAGAATCCAGTCATTCTGGTGTTCTTGTCAGATTACGTTAATGATAAAAAGGCCATTTACTGTGGAGAACAAGGATGTCTTATCTTTTTATTGGGCTTGGTGCCAACTTGACCCCATCTGGATATAGCACTCCGCGTGAAGGCTGTGAGGCCGCCTTGGTTGCCCTCCAAGAGGAGGGGGTTTTTCTTGAGCAAATTTCAAATTGGTATGAAACGGCGCCTGTACCTATCTCTGACCAACCATGGTATTTAAACGCTGTTGCGCTCGCCACAACAAGTGGTGATGCACCGATGACATTGGCAGCGCTGCACCGGATCGAACTAAGGTTTGGCCGCGTCCGAGGGATACGAAATGAAGCACGTGTATTAGATATGGATTTGTTGGATTTTGATGGTCAACGCAAGCAAAATCCGTCGTTAATGTTGCCTCATCCAAGAATGCATAAACGGGCTTTTGTGCTCTTACCACTTCGTGAATTAAGCCCTAATTGGTGTCATCCCGTCAGTGGTATTTCGATCGATGATTTGATTGCAAAATTGCCCTCTTGCCAAAAAATTCGGTTGGCTGTGTAAATTGGCGCTTGCCCTATTCGCAAAAGGGTACACTGGAAGCGTTTCGTTTACTCTTGTGTAGCTTAATTACCAACCCATTGGCTCGAGAAGGTCCCCAACTCCGCTTTGGCAAGTGCTGGAATGATAGTGGGCACCGCTTTTTGCTTGTCCATGCTAAAAAATTAAGGTAAACCGCGTAAAAGTCTATATAAGCAACCTTCGAAAATAAAACAGTAGCAATTATAATAGCGTTCTAAGCGTACCGCTAAAACAAGAATGATAAAGACTTTTAAAACAAAACAAGGAGATAGATATGGCGCGCGTAACTGTTGAAGATTGCATTGAGAAAATTCCTAACCGCTTTGACCTTGTTTTAACTGCTAGTCAGCGCGCGCGTGGGATTTTGAAAGGTGATCTTTCAACTTTGGACCGCGACGATGACAAAAATCCTGTTGTAGCGCTTCGTGAAATTGCTGCTGAAACGGTTGATTTAGGTGTTCTTGGTGAAGGTTTGATCAAGAAACTACAAAGGGTTTCCATGCGCGAAGAGCAGGAAACTCGAGATGACGCTGCTGTTGCAGCTGAGCTTGATCTGTCAGAGATGGTTGGTGATTATAGCGATGATGAAGGCGAAGCCAGCGGCATGCAGATTACAAGCGCTGAAGAAATGGAACCATCTGGTTTCGAAGATGTTGACTTGACTGAAATGCAGGGTGATTAGACGATAGCTCAGCACGACATGCCGCCTCCTAAGAGTTTTGCTGACTGGAAATGGATGATCCGCTTGGCAACGAAATGATTGAAGCAGCAGACCAACTTTATGAAAAGATGATTGCTTATGACCCGACCATAGATGGGAATAGGCTACGCCGCGCTTTTGTTTTTGGGATGGAGGCGCATGAGGGACAAATTCGTGCGTCTGGGCAGCCTTATTTCACGCACCCTATCGCGGTGGCTAACTTGCTCGTCGATATGAACCTTGACCTAGATACAGTTATCACCGCATTACTTCATGACACCGTTGAGGATTGCGATGTAACGCTAGGTGCTCTCGACAAAGCATTTGGGTCCAGCGTTGCTCAGCTTGTTGATGGGGTGACCAAATTAAGCCGTATTGGTCGTCAGACTGGAAAAAATTCATTGCAGGCCGAAAATTTCCGAAAATTATTATTGGCGATGAGTGAAGACGTTCGCGTATTACTGATAAAACTAGCGGATCGTACACATAATATGCATACTATTTCGCATATTCCAAAACCCGAAAAACGCGCCCGAATTGCTCGAGAAACGCTGGAAATATATGCGCCACTTGCCGAAAGGATTGGTGTAACCAATCTACAGAAAACGTTGGAAGACGCAGCTTTTTCAGTATTACATGAAGAAATGTACCAGACTATTAATGCGCGTCTTGATTACATGGTGCATGAGTCAGAAATTATCATCCCGATGATCAGCGTTGAATTGCAAGATGTGGTCGAACGAGGTGGAATCGAATGCAGCGTGAGTGGCCGGTTAAAGTCGGCCTATTCCATTTGGCGAAAAATGCAGCGCAAAAAGGTCACAATAGACCAACTTTCGGACATGATGGCTTTCCGAGTGCTGGTGCCTGATGTTGCGGATTGTTATAGGGCTTTAGGTTCTATTCATGCTGCTTACCCAAATGTCATGGGACGGTTTAAGGACTATATATCAACGCCAAAACGTAACGGTTATCAATCATTGCACACTGGTGTAATAGGGCCAGAAAACCACAAGATTGAAATTCAGGTTCGCACACCTGAAATGCATTCTGTCGCTGAGTTTGGCGTGGCCGCACATTGGAATTACAACGATCCTGGATCGGAAGAAAATATAGGTAAATTCAAATGGATTCAGGAGCTAGTTGGAATTTTAGATGAAGAAGCGGGAGCAGAAGAATTCTTGGAACACACGAAAATGGACCTTTATCATGATCAAGTGTTTTGCTTCACCCCGCGCGGTGATTTGATTGCGTTGCCAAAAGGGGCAACGGCGGTTGATTTCGCCTACGCTGTACACTCAAAAGTAGGCGAGAAATGTTGTGGTGTTCGCATAAATGGGAAAAACCGTCAATTGGCAACTGAACTGGAAAATGGCGACAAGATTGAGATAGTAACCAAGGCTACAGCACGTCCGCTTGCCGAATGGGAAAATTTTGTTAAAACTGGGCGGGCAAAATCTGGCATTCGGCGCGTCGTGAGGGCGGAGCGCGCGGTTGAATTCAGCCGTGTTGGGCGATCAATATTACAAAAAAGTTTTTCTGGAGCTGGTAAGCGCCTCCAAAAGCGTACGCTAGATAAAATCCCACAAATATTTGGAGTTCAAAAGCCAGAGGATATCTTTGCTCTTATTGGGGAAGGTCGGATGCAGCCCGAAATAGTACTAGAGAAGTTATATCCTGACCTGGCAAAAAGCAAAAGGCGAACAAAAACCGACGATAACACCAAGCGCCACCAAGCTAATTCACGCGAACCTTTACTGACGATACAAGGTATTAACCCCGGCATTGCTATTACGATGGCGCGGTGCTGTCACCCATTACCGGGCGAGGATATCATTGGCATTTTTACCACTGGTAAGGGCGTTACAGTGCATCGGGCGGACTGTGCTAACCTTGTTGATTTCAATGATATGCCTGAATTATGGTTGGATGTTGGTTGGGAGCATGAGGGGCCCAAGCGCGTTATGGGACGTCTGAATGCGGTGCTTTCAAACGAGCCGGGGGCATTGGCTGCGGTTGCAACAATTATTGGCCAACAGGGTGGTAATATCTCA
The DNA here is from genome assembly GCA_003282865.1 of SAR116 cluster bacterium AG-325-I21. Lineage (GTDB taxonomy): Bacteria > Pseudomonadota > Alphaproteobacteria > Puniceispirillales > Puniceispirillaceae > UBA3439. Next base: position 8,604 of record QBYK01000065.1, read on the forward strand.
AACATACAACTTAGCGAAAGAAATGCTGATTTTTTTAGTTTCAAACTTGATCTGGAGGTCAAGGATGTTGAACATATGCGTGCAATTATTGCGGCTCTCCAAGCTAATAATTTTGTTGAACGTGTTGAGCGGTCCAATACGGGTTAGGTTGGGTGTTGACGTAAACATTTTGGGGTATTTTGATGTTCCGACGTCGTAAA
>QBYK01000066.1 GCA_003282865.1 SAR116 cluster bacterium AG-325-I21
AGGGAGCAAATCTAGGAGCGAAGGTCATCCCAGGAAACGAGCCAAGACGTTCAGTTCGGCCCGTCGCAATTTCAAACAGGTAGACATTCGGTTCATCATTGAAATAATTAAGGTAGGCGATTTCATTAGCTGTTGGCGAAAAGCGCGGGGTCAAAACTAAGTCTGCACCTGATGTAAGGTATTGATGGTTATGACCATCCTGGTCCATGATAGCTAATCGCTTAAGTCGGCGGCTTTGCGACCCCGATTCAGCTACATAAACAACTCTTGTGTCAAAATAGCCAATATCACCAGTAAACTCTTCATAGACAAAATCGGCTATTTGATGCGCTATCCGCCGAATGCCGTTGCGGTCCGCCTCACCTTCCGCACTAGCGATGGGTTCTCCTGTAACGACATCCCAGAGGACAAATTCAACTAGTGTTTTTCCAACTTCACCAATTTGTGCAGAGCCGACCAATAGGCCTTTGACGCCCAGCGGCGTCCAGTTTGCAAAATTGGGTCTCACTGTCGGAGCAGCCGGAGGCGCAATGAATGCTGCCGTATCAACTGGCCTGAACAAGCCAGAGCTTTCTAGGTCACTCGAGATAATTTGGGCTATCTGCTTGCCAACATCAGAGATTTCTCCGTTTTCATTTGTAAAATTAGCTATGGCGATGGGTGTAGGCGCAACCTGTCCGTCAGTAATATTGAACTGCAATTGGGCATTGGTTGACGGGGAAAAAAGAGGAAAAAAAAGAAAAAAAGACGACAGGACAATAAATCCTAGTGCCCTAAAAACAATCAAACTTTGCATTAGCAAATCCTTTTTCATTGTACAAATTTACTTGGATCAAAATTAAATATCGTCTCTTTTCCGACCCATAGCTCAGCTTTTTCCAGCGGTAATGGCAGCGGCGACGCCTTATAAATAGTTCTAATAGCTTCCTCAACCATAATGCGACGACGCTTACTGGCGTTAGAACCAAAACTCTCATCAACCTCTGCAAGCAAGACATTGCCCTTAGCATCTATGCTTAAAATTATGTCAACAATTAGTCCACCATCATTTGACAAGCCAGCTGGAGGTGACCAAAACTTTGATACATGTTGTTCGACAATCGCTTTTTCAGACAGACCGATTGGCCCAACAATTGGCTTTTTCAATGTTCGGATGGCGTTGCCAGCAACAGCCGTGAGATTATTGGTGAGCTTTTCCGCCGCTTCTCTCCGTTCTCTCTCCCGCCGCTTTTTTTCCGCATCTTTAGCCACGGCCCTAGCCTTGACAAGGTTTTGCATCACGCCACTTAACGCCTCAGTGCGCTGTTTTTGCAATGCTTTTTTTTGTGTGAATTTATTTACCCGTTTTGGGGGTGACTGAGGCACTCGATTGGGAATACTTTGTTTGGCGGTTTGTTTTACCTTGACCTTTGGCTTAGCTGGCGGCTGCACAATTGCAGGGTTTAGTTTTGGCTTCGGCGCCACTTTTTGCGGCAGAATTTCGGCTTTTCGATCAGGGGCTTTGGGCACTGGCTTCGCCGTTGGTGGTTTTGGTGTTGGCGGTTTTGGCGTTGGCGGCTTGGCCTTCGGCGGGGCTGGTGGCGGTGGCGGTGGCGGCTTTTTTGAACGTGCCGCCTTTTGTTCCTGCTTTGCCGTGTTGGGTTTATCACCTTCGATTAGATTTGTGGCTGGAACCGATTGCACAATCTCCATCACGACAATGGGTTGCTCGGCAGGTAAGTCACGCTTCAGTGACGGCAGGCCAATCCACGCAAGTACCGCAATGCTAAAGTGCAATCCTAGCGAAATTATCAGCGAACGACGATCCATCTCTAGCATTCCACAGGGTGTCTCATCAGTAAGTCACTATTGCTTTTCGGGCAATTGTGCCACCAAAGCCACCTTTTCAAATCCAGCCGACTGGATACGGCCCATAACAGACAGGACCTCTCCATAACTGACTGCCCGATCACCACGAACAAAAATACGGACATTGGGGTTCGCGTTGGAAATGGCTTTTAGTCGCGGTATTAATACCTCTGGCTCGACAAGAGTTTCTTGCAGATAAAGGTTACCATCAGACTTGATCGATACCACTAAGGGCGCTGCATCCGCGTTGATTGCACCAGCTTTGGTTTTTGGCAGATCGACCTCAACACCAACGGTCAATAGCGGTGCTGTTACCATAAAGACAATCAGTAGAACCAGCATCACATCTACAAAGGGTGTGACGTTAATCTCGCCCATGGGGCGATGCCGGCGCCCATTAGCAGCTCGTTTAACCCCAACGCCCATTATTTGCCGCCCTCATCAAGTTGGCGTGCGAGCAAAGTGCTAAACTCTTGTGCAAATGTCTCAAGCCTTGCGCCAAACCGTTCCAGATCGCCAGCGAATTTATTGTAGGCAATAACCGCTGGAATTGCTGCAGCCAAGCCAAGTGCGGTTGCAAAAAGCGCTTCAGCAATACCTGGCGCTACAACCGCGAGGCTGGTATTTTTTGACTCAGCGATCGACTGGAACGAACTCATAATTCCCCAGACTGTGCCCAGCAAACCGACAAACGGTGAAACCGACCCTATCGACGCCAGAAAGTTCATTCCGCGTTCCATGCGTTCCATTTCACGGGTGATGGTAAAACTCATTGACCGGTCTATCCGGCTAACCAATGATGCCCGCAAATCGGCGCGCCCAGTATCAGCAAGTCCGCGCGCTGTAGCCCGCCGCCATTCGCGCATCGCTGCCACAAACACAATCGACATCGCATCACGTGGGGTTGCCCCTGTATCGTCGTAGAGTTTGTCCAACGACCCACCCGACCAGAAGGAATCTTCAAAAGCCTGAGCCAAGCGCCGCTCTCGCCGAATAATAGTAATCTTTTCCACCACGATCGCCCAACACCAGACTGATGCCAATACCAACAATAGCATCACCAACTTTACAAAAGGATCTGCTGCCCAGAACAGACCCATGATGCTCAGATCCGCACTTGAGTGCGTAACCGTCATTTCCACAGAATTCATTTATCTACCCTTTGTTTTCACCCTAACAACATTCGTTTTGGCACCAATATTACGGTGACGCTAACTGTTCGATGTCACCAAACCGGAAAACTTGATTTTGATCGCAGCAGGTAACCTACATATCTTTGGCGGGTTCCCATTTCTAAATTCAACAAGCCCTATGTCTACGACAAGTCGGGCAAGAATATGGCCATTTTCACGGTTCATGACATTTTGTTGTAATGTTAGCGATGCACCGCCAAGCCGTAAAAGGCTGCTTTCAACCTCAAGCACAGTCCCAAGGCCAGATGGCATAAGAAAATCAATTTCCATACGGCGCACTACAAATCCAACGTTTTCAGCAATAAGCATTGCTGGCTGATCAATCCCAAGACAACGAAGCCATGCTGATCGCGCGCGTTCGGCAAAAGCAAGATATTGGGCGTGATAGATAATCCCGCCTGCGTCGGTATCTTCATAGTGAACACGAAGCAGAAAGCGATGGCACAACTCATCGAAAGCACCGTCAAGTGCCGGATCCAAGGCCGGATCATAATGCACGTTCGTGCCAGTCCTTGTCATATTTTACTGCCGATCATCCACTATCATACACTAATCTGTATTTGTCTCTTCAATGGCGGTTTGTGCCAGAAAATCCAGCTGTTTGGTGACCGCTGCTGGCGGTGTCATGCCAAGATAGCGCCATCCAGCCACCGACAGGCAGCGCCCGCGTGGCGTGCGCATTAGCAATCCAGTTTGCATCAAATAAGGCTCAATCACCTCTTCCAAAACATCGCGCTGTTCAGACAAAACCGCGGCAAGGGTTTCCACCCCAACCGGGCCACCAGCATATGATTCAGCCAAGCAGCTGAGATACCGCCGGTCCATCTGGTCAAGGCCAATCGTATCCACCTCAAGGCGGCGCAACGCAGCATCTGCCACTTCAGCGGTCACAGTTCCAGCAGCTTCCACGGCAGCAATATCACGGACCCGCCGCAGTAAACGTCCGGCCACCCGCGGTGTGCCACGGGCGCGACCCGCAATTTCAGCAGCCCCATCCGCACCAAGATCAAGCTCCAGCTTAATTGCTTGTTTGGTCAGGATTACGGATAGCTCATCTGGATTGTAAAATTGCATTCGCATCTGAATGCCAAACCGGTCGCGTAACGGGGTGGTCAGTAGCCCTGACCGAGTGGTTGCACCAACCAGCGTGAAAGGTGGCAAATCAATGCGCACCGAACGCGCTGACGGTCCCTCACCAATAATCAGATCAAGCTGAAAGTCTTCCATCGCGGGATATAACACTTCTTCAACCGCCGGTGCCAACCGATGAATTTCATCAATGAACAGAACATCTCGCGCCTGTAAATTCGTTAAAAGCGCCGCAAGATCACCAGCCCGCGCGATCACCGGCCCCGATGTCGCCCGAAAACCAACCCCCAATTCAGCAGCAATAATTTGTGCCAATGTTGTTTTGCCAAGCCCGGGCGGACCGTGCAGTAATGTGTGATCCATCGCATCGCCGCGTTCACGGGCAGCATGTATAAAGGTCTCAAGATTGCGCCGCCCGTTACCCTGACCAATAAAATCACCAAGCGAAGTTGGACGCAACGCATTATCACCGCGTTCTTGATTGCCAGCGTCAATCAGACGGGTTGGATCGTTCGAATGCATCATTTGCCAATCTCCCGAAGGGCTGCGGCAATTACGCCAGAGAGATTGTCGCTTGGCGATTTAGTATGTACCCGCATCACCGCGCGATGCGCCTCGGCCTGGCCATATCCAAGATTGGCCAATGCTGACACGGCATCGCCAACTAATCCCGCCGCCTCGCCGGTTGCTTCACTAGCCGCACTGCCAATAGAGAAATCACCGCCGAGAGAGGCGATTTTGCCAATTTTCTCAGCGAGTTCATTAACCACTCGCTGGGCAATCTTTGGCCCCACACCATCGGCTCTGGCGACCATGGCCTTATCCCCGGAAATAATTGCGTTGGTTAAATCGACCGGGGCCAGAACAGACAAGATAGCCATTGCCGCCTTGGCACCAACGCCCTGAACAGTGATTAACAGTCGGAATGCATCGCGTTCAGCGACATCAAGAAAGCCAAAAAGCGTCATGCTGTCCTCGCGGACCTGCATTTCGGTTAACAAAGTCACCTCGCCGCCCATCTGTCCCAGTTGGCCTTGCGTGCGACTTGATAAATGCACCGCATAACCAACGCCATGAACATCAAGAATTGTGCGCTGCTGATCAGTTTGCACTACGCTGCCATGCAATTGCGCAATCATGTCTTGCCCCCGTTGCTGGCATCGTCACGGGCAAGTGCCGCAGCAATAGCGGCCGATAGGCCGCCAGCGGCTTCACCCTTGTATGACCCTACCCCGACATTAGGCAGTTTGCCAGCATCATTACTAACTGCAATCGCGATCGCCAGCGCATCCGCAGCATCCGCATTCTTAGCAGTAACAGACAATAGACGAGCAACCATGTCCTGCACCTGTCTTTTTTCGGCCGCCCCAGTGCCGGCAACTGCCTTTTTCACCGCTCGGGCCGATATTTCGCCAACCGCAAGCCCATTGACACCGCATACAAGAAGGCCGACGCCACGCGCCATCCCAAGACGAAGCGCCGAGCCAGCCGATTTTGCGACAAATATCTGTTCGATCGCCGCCTGATTCGGCTTGTGCTGGGCAATCACATCATCAAGCTCATTAAAAATGATTCCCAAACGGTCAGCATCAGCAAGAGTGGTTTTGGGGCGGATTGCTCCATTCGCAATATGGCGCAGGTTGCCATAATCACATGCGATCACACCCCAACCGGTGCTTCGCAATCCTGGGTCAATGCCGAGAATTCGCATCAGTTGCGTTGCCTAAGTAAGCTTGGCAATGAAATCATCCGAGATATCAAAATTTGATGCCACATTCTGTACATCATCATTATCATCCAACGCATCTAGCAGCTTTAAGAGAGTTGATGCCTGCGCCTCATCAACGGCAATAGAATTTTGAGACTTCCAGGTCAGGCCAGATTCTTCAGGCGCCCCGAACATTGCCTCCAGCGCTTCGCGAACAGCGTTGAAATCTTCTGGCGCACAAATCACCTCATGGCCGTTATTATCTGATTCCACATTATCGGCGCCCGCTTCCAAGACCGCTTCAAACATTGTATCAGCATCAACCGCATCTGCCGGGTAAATGATCTGTCCAACACGATCAAACATAAAGCTAACCGAACCTGTTTCGCCTAGAGAACCACCAAATTTATTGAAGGCAGCCCGTACTTCGGATGCAGTACGGTTCCGGTTATCTGTCATCGCATCAACAATTAGGGCGGTACCACCCGGCCCATAACCCTCGTAGCGAATTTCATCATAATTATCACCTTCACCGCCCTCCGCGCGTTTCAATACACGCTCGATGTTGTCCTTTGGCATATTTGCAGCACGCGCCGCCGATAGAGCCGTACGCAAACGCGGGTTTGAGTCAGGGTCAGTGCTGCTTCGCGCAGCGACGGTTAATTCTTTAATAAGACGCCCAAAAATCTTTGCACGCTTTTTGTCCTGCGCGCCTTTGCGATGCATGATATTTTTGAATTTGGAATGGCCTGCCATGATCTCTCGAGCTTTTTCTGCTATGGTTTTGGGGGCGCTGGGTAACAACTCCAAGCACATACCAACAACAATGTCTATAACAGATCAAAGCCTTTGAAACCAGCCTTGGCATCGATTTTTAACAATGGTTTGACAAGTCAGCCAATCAACGATTGCAGCGGTGATTCGACCGGCAATCAGATTGCTGCCAAAACCCCGCCACGGCGCAATGGGTAAACAGCAGTGGCAAGTCCCGCATTATCCGTCTCAACAATTACACCAGCAAGAGTTACGGGGCCCAACGCCACTGACAAACGGTTATTTCCACGCCCAAGGAACCGATCCATTGCAGCCTGTTTTTCCATGCCAATGACACTATCATAATCACCGCACATGCCAGCATCTGTTTGGTAGGCTGTCCCGCCGGGCAGTATCCGAAAATCGGCCGTCGGAACATGGGTATGGGTGCCAACAACAAGCGACGCACGGCCATCCGCGTAATGGCCAAGTGCCATTTTTTCAGATGTTGCCTCGCCATGTACATCAACAAGAATGAATTCGGCATCACGGACCAGCTTGTTTCGGACCAGCGCGTCATTTAGTGCAACAAAGGCCGGATCATTTGAGGTCATGAAAAGGTTGGTCATGATATTGACCGCTACAAGCCGCAGCCCTGCGGCATTTCTTACCTGCACCAAACCGTTCCCGGGCGTACCTTCAATCATGTTCAAGGGCCGCAGCAATCGCCCTTCGGCGCCAATATAATCAATGATTTCCTTTTTATCCCAGACATGATTGCCAGTGGTCAGAACATCGGCACCAGCCGCAAATAATGCCTCGCAGATTTTTGGGGTGATGCCAAAACCGCCAGCCGCATTCTCACAATTCACCACCACAAAATCGAGGGACAGCTCATCGCGCAAACCCGGCAATTGCCCAATCACCTCATTGCGTGCAGCTCGGCCAACAATATCCCCCAGAAACAAAACACGCATTACGCTTTTCCTTATTTACAAAGCATTTAGTTTTTATCGTCTGTGTAGCCGCATTATCACTTTCTGCTTAGCAGAGAGTAGACTCACAGTTTACGGCTCCTTTCAAGCTCGAGCATACCAGCCGGACTTAACACCGCATCAAGAGGCATGTCAAAGGGGCCGACTGGTATTTTGTCCACCTTTTGCCCCTCATATGCAATGCCAATCAGCGTGACCCTTTGCCCAAACCCGCGATAACCGGCGACCGTGCGATCATAAAACCCACCCCCATATCCTAGCCGCCAACCGCCTGCATCAAATGCCAGCATAGGAGCCAATATCACATCTGGAATGCATTCGTCATTGCCTGCAGGTGGCTGTTTTGTGCCATAAGGCCCATCATCAAGCAGGCCACCAATCTCCCATCTATGAAACCCCAGCGGCTGGCCCGCCTCCGGTGTGATTGGCAATGCTAAATCGCAGCCAAGACCAACAAGATGTTCAAGAAGTGCAAGCGGTGACAGCTCGCTGCTGATTGGTACGTAACCGGCATAGACCCCACACCCATAACAAGCAGTGAGATGGGCCGCGTGACCAGCAAGCATAATTGCCGCATCAGGGGATCCATCGGCCAGTTCGGCACGTTTTTGCGTCGCCAGCTCCCGACACGCCGCTTTTGCAGCATCAATATCGCCACTGGTTCCAGCAGCAAAAACACCAGTGGGCTTTGACGGCATGCAATCCTCGCAGGCAAAGTTCAATGAGCGGCAGCGACCACCTTGACCGTCGGTGTGTTCATCCTCTGTGACCTGCTTTGCAGGTGGGTGCCACATAACTTGACCACGGCCCAGCCAGAGGCGGCTCCCTAGAGAAAATTTATG
>QBYK01000067.1 GCA_003282865.1 SAR116 cluster bacterium AG-325-I21
TCTCTGGCGCTAGTTCAGCAAACTGAAAACCATAATCGTCAGCTAAATCAACCAGAAGTTCCCGCTCGCCGCCTGAGTCATGAATCGCGCCCAACCGACCAGATGCCGGTTTGCGTGGTGTATCAAACATAGCTAATGTCGCCGCCATTTCATCAAGATCGCCAACACGGTGCACCCCATAGGTCCGAAACACCGCTTCATAAACCGCATCATTACCGGCAATTGCACCTGTATGTGATAATGCCATTTGTGCGCTTTTCACAGTACGGCCCACCTTCAAAACCACTACCGGAATTTCTCGTTTGCGAGCGGTCTCAAGTGCAGCAATAAATCCTGTTGCATTACGTATCGTTTCAATAAAAAGGCCAACCACCCTCGTTTCAGGTTGGAGCAGTGCCCATTCCATATAATCAGAAACCGAAGTGACAATTTCCATCCCAGTTGAAACCACTAGGTTGAAACCGAGCCGCCGGTCATTGTGGGACAGTGCGCCAAAGGCCGACCCAGATTGCGCAATCCAAGTTATTCCACCTTTTTGCAAACCGCTGGGCGATGCTGCACTCGCCACCCGCAAACCCACGTATGGGGTGTAAAAACCCATGCAGTTTGCTCCACAAATATGCATGCCCGCAGATGACGCCTTGGCTGCAATCCTCGCTGGCAAACTGGGCCTTGTATCATCATCTAAATAACAAGAAGCAAAAATGGTTGCAGCTTTAACACCAAGTCTAAGGGCCTGATCAAACACTTCCTCAACAAAACGGCTTGCCACACCAATTACTACATGATCTGGCGTTTCTGGCAGTGCATTCAAATCAGCATAACAAGGCATACCATTAAGTATTTTTAGTCTGGGGTTTACCAAAAATATCTTGCCATCAAATCCATCAATCAGACACATCTCTAGCATGGCCAAACCAGTGCTATTTGGCCGGTCTGATGCTCCCACAAATGCAATTGAGTGGGGACGAAGAAGGATATCAAGCGAATGTTGTTTCATGTCAAAATTACATAAAAAGTTTGCAGATCTATCAACACTTAAAAACGAGCCGACGTCCAGCCCCCAAAAGAGAAAAACAACTAAACTTCATAATAATTTTAAATGTCCTTGCCATTACAGGATTGTTAGGCTGTGAAGTGTTTTTCAAAGAGGGGCTGTTTATGAAAACCAAAGATACAGTAATTAGCCAAATCAATGGGCGTGTTGGCATTCTTACATTCAACCGGCCGCATGTCTTGAACGCATTCAACGGAGCATTGATCTCCGAAACAAACGAGATTATGGACAGGTTCATCAAAGACGACACCATTCTGGCCATTGTTGTTAATGGTGCTGGTCGTTGCTTTTCTGCAGGTTTTGATATGAAAGAAAGCGCCGCGCGCGGGACTAGCGGTGAAGCCGAGTGGCGTGATGTGCTGACCAAGGATTTTGATTTTATCATGCAATTCTGGAATGCGCCAAAACCAACCATTGCTGCTGCCCACCGGTATTGCATTGGCGGCGCCATGGAACTGCTGATGGCATGTGATCTTGCGGTTGCCGGAGAGACAACACGTTTTGGAGAGCCTGAGGTGCGCTTTGGTTCGGGCATTATTGCCATGCTGGCGCCGTATGTCATTGGTCCGAAGCATGCCAAGGAATTGTTGTTAACGGGTAATGACAAAGTTACCGCAGACCGCTGTTACCAGATGGGGATCTTAAACCAAGTTGTAGCAGATGGAAAAGAAATGGAGGCTGCGCTGGAACTTGCAAATCAAATCGTCAGCGGCGCACCGCGCTCAGTTCAGATGACCAAGACTGCGATCCATCGTGCCTACGAACTGGCTGAAATGCGAACTGCCTTGCGTGAGGCATTGGAAATTGACATTGACATAGAATCTGATGAATCACCCAAACGTCGTGAATTCAATCGAATTCGAAAAGAGCAGGGCCTAAAGGCCGCGTTGACCTGGCGCGATCAAAACACGGCAGGTTAAATTTTCTTCACTAACACATTATGATCGTGCCGCGTACAACTAATGTGCGCAACAATACACGTGACTAATCCGGCCGTGCTTTACCACTAATTGTTTGGGAAGCAACGAGTAAGCCGGATGATATGATAATTAATATTGTCGATATTGCCGCAATCGTCGGGTCAATTTGGTCGCGAAGCGATAGGAACATACTTCGCGTAATTGTCGAATTATCCCCTCCTGCCACAAACAATGAGATAATGATTTCATCAAAAGAGGTTAGAAAAGAAATCAACCCTGCGGAGATCAAAGAAAATTTGATTTGCGGCAAGGTTATCTCAATAAAAGCCCGGCTTCGACTCGCACCGAGCGAGCGAGCCACCTTCTCTTGATTCATGTCATAATTTTTCAGCGCTGACAGCACGATAATCAGGACTAGTGGCATTGCAACTAGTGAATGACCGAGCACAAGTCCGAGGATACTATTGACCATGTTAAACTGAACATAAAAGTAAAACAGTCCTATTGCTACCAAGATAATTGGAACCATCATCGGTGAAATCATTATTGGGAAAAGAATTGAACGAACACGCGCGCTGCTGTTGTTCAATCCATAGGCCGCAAGCGTGCCAATAGGCGTTGCTACAAAAATTGTCAAAATTGCTACTAAAAATGAGGTACGCGTTGCTGCCATCCAGTCATTAAACCCATGCCCAACTTTTGATGAAAAAAAATAATTTTCATACCAGCGCAATGAGAGGCTTTTTGGCGGAAACTCAAGGTACTGGCTATCAGAAAATGACATAGGTATGACAATCAGCGATGGTACAATGAGCAAAAACAATATGGTTGAAGAAATCACATAAAGCCACAAACGGCTTCTCAACTTTATTTGAGTGTCCGAAACCTGTCTGTCAAGCAAACCCACCATCTATCTCCGCTGGCCAAGTTGATCGAGAGTAACCAATTTTGAAGCAATAAACAAAATAATCATCGTCACAACAAGTAGAACAACGCCAAGTGCGCTTGCCGCACCCCAACTAAAATAAAGCTCAATATTACTCGAAATTTTCATTGCTGCCATGATCACACGGCCGCCCCCTAGTACTGCTGGAGTAACATAAAATCCAAGACACAGAACAAAGACAATTAATGACCCAGCTAATAGGCCGGGGATGCTGAGTGGAAAAAATACCGTCCAAAATGCGCGCACTGGCGTTGCGCCAAGGCTAGAAGCTGCCTTAATACAATGGGTGTCGATGGCCCGCATGTTAGCGTAGAGGGGAAGTATTAAAAAAGGCAACATAATATGGACCATGCCAATGAGCGTACCTGATGTATTGTGAACAAATTTTATTGGCTCATTTATGATCCCAAGGTCAATCGCAATGTTATTGATTAAGCCCTTTTTTTTGCAACAACACTAACCAAGCGTAAGTTCGTACTAAAAGGCTAGTCCAGAAAGGTATTAAAACCGCAATCATACATATGCCGGCCCATTTGCGAGAAATCTGTGACATAAAATAAGCCAACGGATAGCCAAACAAAATACAAAAGAAAGTAGTTAGGAGACTGATTTTGAAGGTGGTCAGAAATATACGAAGATAGGCTTTTGAGTTTATCATACGTTCATAGTTCTCGAATGAAAACGAACCATCCCTTCCAATAAAGGACAAGAAAAACAACCAACCGATTGGAATAATAATCATTGCTCCAACCAAAACCAAATAGGGTACGGTTAGACCAAAAAAGGTGTAATTTTCTCGCTTTTCTAATCGACTGAGCGACACCTCATTTACGTTGTGTTCAAGAACCGCCATGTGATTTTTCTACAAAATAACTGTCCGCAATTTTCAATCCAAGAGTAACTCTGTCTCCAATGCCAGGCAACTCACCGAGAGTTGAGCTACTATTTGGCAAGCGCATTCTAAGCGATTGTTCACCGTAAGTTTTAGGATCAAGCTTAATTACCATCAACTGACTTTCACCTTGAAAGATTGAATCTTCAACCGTACCTTCAAAATGATTTGCGTCGCGCTCTTTTTTGCTCGCTATGAAAAGCTTTTCAGGCCGGATCACCAAAAGAAAATCTCCATCATTATTCAACTTTTGATTACCCTTTAGTTTTGAAGAACCAAGGCTTGCTATACCATTTTTAACCGTAGCTGAAAGTAGGCTCGACTCACCAATAAAATCAGCGATAAAAGCGTTATTAGGGCTCCGGTAGATTTGATTTGGAGTGTCAAGTTGTTTAAGTTGCCCATCATTGATCACAGCAATTCTGTCTGACATGGTTAGCGCTTCTTTTTGGTCATGAGTCACATAAACTGTTGTAATATTTAATCGGTCATGCAGCTGCCTCAATTCAATCTGCATCTCCTCACGTAACTTTTTATCAAGTGCAGAAAGTGGTTCATCCATCAGTAGGATCTTTGGTCTAAAAACAATCGCTCGTGCCAGCGCAACGCGCTGTCGTTGGCCTCCAGATAATTCATCAACCCGGCGATGCCCAAGTCCATCCAGCTTTACCGTGGCTAAGGCTTCTTCGACGCTATTTTTGGTATTTTCTTTGCTAACACCGCGCAATTTCTGTGGATAACCAACATTCTGTTCAACATTCATGTGTGGAAAGAGAGCATAGTTCTGGAAGACCATCCCAATTCCCCGTAGGTGCGGAGGCTTTAAAACAACCTCCTCATCACCAAACTTCACACTGCCATAATCAGGGTTGATAAAACCAGCAAGAACCATCAGGAGAGTTGTTTTTCCGGATCCAGATGGCCCAAGTAACGTAAGGAACTCACCAGAGGTAACGTCAAGGCTAACATCCTTTAGTGCATAAAAATCACTATAGGTCTTTGTTACATTATGAATGGATATATTGAGGGCGTTGCTTGTCATAAATTAATGTACCAAAAGTATTCAAAAATTAAATTTGGAGGGCGAAACCGCCCTCCAAAAGCATTGGTTCTATTCAGTCATCATTTCTGTATACATTTCAGCAGCGATGGTTCTCCACTTAGCATACCATGCAGTCTTTAATGTCAGCTGATGCTTCGCATTGTCTGGATGAGATGGCATCTGCCGTGCGCGCGAATCTTCCATCAATCCCATCTCATAAACCTTCTTGTTAGTCGGTCCGTAAGTGATATATTTTGCAAATTCAGCCATATAATTAGGCTTCATCATCTCTGCAATATACTTCATGGCGAGATCTTTGTTTTTAGTTCCTTTTGGAATGCCATAGCCTTCCCAATCCATGATCCCGGTTTTCCAATCATAGGCGACTTTTGCACCATCCTGCTTGGCAACATCAAAACGGCCATTCCAACCTGTAGTCATATCAACTTCGCCATCTTTCATCAGCTGAGCATGCGACGCACCAGATGTCCACCACACTGCAATATGAGGTTTGATTGTACGTATCTTGTCAAGTGCACGCTTAATACCCTCTTCACTGTCCAATACCTTGTAGATGTCTTCCTTTGGCACACCGTCAGCGAGTAAAGCAGTTTCCAGCTGGGCATCCACTTTGTTACGCATAGCACGTGTTCCGGGAAATTTCTTCACATCGTAAAAATCTGCCCAGGTGCGGGGCCCATTATCACCATAGGTGTCGGTGTTCCATGCAGCGACAACTGAAAAAATATCTGCCCCCGCGCAATAATCACTATACATGCCAGGCAGATGGTTGCTGACATCAATAACAGAATAGTCAAGTTTTTCCAGGACTCCCTCTTTGGCTCCGGAAGCGCAGCTACCAGCGCCACTTGAAAAAATATCAAATTTATCAGCACCAGACTTAACCATCAATTTAACGTCAGAAATGCCTCCATAAGTGTCTTCCTTTACGGTGATGCCCATGGCTTTAGCTGCAGGTTGAAAAATACCAATCGACTGGCCTTTTTGGTACGCACCGCCCCAAGAAACAATACGAAGCGTATCTTCGGCAAAACTCGCGGAAGAAAGGCTAGCCATCCCCGCAGCAGCAGCAATGACCGCAACTTTTCTAAATGTGAAAAAAGATTTCATAATTTTCTCCCTTTACGTCGTTTACTGTGGAATGCTAACAGCAATTTTGCTTATTGGCCAAGTCTCATTCAGAGTAATTTGGCAAAAACATCATCCCGCATCAATCAGTATGCGATATCAGGGCTTGAGTAGGAAAAATGTTACGAATTGGCAAATGGGCGCCATCGCATGGTGAATCTGATGAAGGGCACGTTTATTGGCATGATGGTCTAGCTCCCCTCATTTCGACGCGTGCGGTGCCCCTTGAATCAGTTGAAGTTGCGGTGATTGGATCCGGTTATACAGGATTGCATGCGGCTATCGTTACTGCACGCGCGGGGCGCAGCACGCAAGTAATAGACAAACACATGCCAGGGTGGGGCTGCAGCACGCGAAATGGTGGGCAGATAAGTCCCAGCATTAAGCCAACGCTTGCCACCATGACTCGCAAGTATGGGGCTAATCAGGCAATGGCCATTCGGGATGAAGGCTATAAATCGTTGGATTGGATTGACAACTTCATCACCAGAGAAAAAATTGACTGCCATTTTAAGAAATGTGGGAGATTCCAAGCTGCGCATACGCCTGCCCATTTTGATGCACTTGTTCGTGATACCCAAAAGCTTGGTAAGGAAGAAGGCGTAGAATTTAAGATTGTGCCGCGGGATGACCAGCGTAAGGAACTTGGGACAGATTCTTATTATGGCGGCGTAATGTTAACAAATCACGCCTCGCTAGACCCAGCAAAATATTATGTAGGCCTATTAAAAAAAGCCAAGTTAGCTGGGGCCGAGGTCACTGGCAACTGCCCAGCACAAGACATCCGGAAAGACCATGAAGTCTATATTATCACAACGCCAAAAGGTGAAATTAGGGCCAAAAACATCATTATCGCGACCAATGGCTATATCAACAAAAATGCAGACGAGAGCCAGTTAAAGACAAATAGCTGTCATTTTGTGACGTCAACGCAAGCTTTAGAGTATGTTCCCGATGTCGACCCAGCTTTAGACGAAATCACTCGCATCTTGAGGCCGAGGGGTGCATTTGTGAACGTTTCAATACTCTGGGATCATTTTAAATTCCATGGTGCTGACGAAAAGTTAAATGAGAAAGTGCATGAAGCATTCAGAGCGCATTGTAGCCATCAAATGCTTCCAATGGAGCTTCCTGGGAAGTTGACGCGTCGCGGCTTTGAGAATATAAAGGACAGGTCACTAGCTGTCGTCATAACAAGAAGAGATGACAATTCACCTGCTCGGTATTCAGAGGCTGTAATGGCGAACTTTGCATTGACGCAGGGTGTTTCCGCAGAAGAGGTTTCGGATTGGAAATCTCAGCTTGAAAGAGCTGAGAAGCAAGGCCGGTTTGGTTTCACAAGCTTCCCTGTTTTAACAAGTGCTCATTTAAGCTAAAGAGAATTTCTTGCTGATATGGCGCTGTCATGATTTGCAAAGAGGACTGCAAAAGGAATATATCAAGCCGTAATAAGGTGTATGAAACAAATGAACAAAGCCAATGATATAATTTTACCAGTTTTATTTTTTGAAAGGTCACTCAATGTCAATAACTATGCATATTACCATAACAACCAAGGAAGGTTGTTTCGACGATTTTCATGCTCTTGCAAAAGAGGAGTTAGCTTTTACCCGAGGCTCTAAGGGATGCGTATCAATCCAGACCTCATCATCTAGAGACACAAACACACTGAAATTTGCTGAGGTTTGGGACAGTGAAGAAGACTTCAATACTTATTTTGCAAAAAGAGTTGAACGAAGTGGTGAGGATTTTGCTCGCTTATTAGTAGGACCACCAGAAAAAGAATGCTTTCAAACTGATGATTGGGGCTACGGGAAGGAGTGGCAAAAATGATTAATCAAGAAAGAGGATAGAATTTAATGCATGCCTACTGTTGAAACTCTGATGCACAGCACCTCAAAATTGTTGCGCCAACGGAAATCTTAAATAATTTTTTGTCATTTATGAAAGACAGAACATAGAAGGAATTATCAAATGCAAATGTGTATAATCGCAACGTTTAAGTGTGGTTTTAATGAATGGAAATCTATTTATGATGGTGATCACGACCTACGCAAACAGTTCATGAAAGATGATGTAGTCGGGAAGGTCAGTGAAAATTGTGCGATGATAAAATTCACGGTTACTGATCCAGAGAAGATGAATCAAGTTATGTCAAAGAGAATACCCGAAATCGCACCGTCAATCGGTTTAGAACATGAAATATACACTCTTACTCAGGTCGAGTAGAACTATCTCAATTTTTTGATCTCTAATTTTTGATAGCCAGTCATTGTTTTGTTCTGTGAAAAATATGCAAAATAGATGACATAATCAAAAACAAAAAATCGCTATTTGGCCATTCA
>QBYK01000068.1 GCA_003282865.1 SAR116 cluster bacterium AG-325-I21
CTTACTAAAATACGCTCTTGCTTGGAATATTTTCTTCTTTAAAAGCTAGAAGAGAGCAGTTGTAGCGACTGTTTGCAACTCCTCCACTATCCAACCCACAAATGTCCTGATAGCATCATCATTATGACCTAGTGTTAATCAATAAACTAGAAAGCGAGAAGAAAGTCATAACCAAGGGAGTAGAACTCCGTGCGTTTCGGACAATCCGTTTCTTGAATAGTAAATTAAAGCACAAAGCTTGGCTATAGCCAAGGAACATGGACCGTTGACCATGGTCTGGGATTACTGTGCACGTTTCTTGATCAGCCTTGGACTTTATTGAAGGGAGGGTAGCCTTAGGGAGCGGGCTTGCCTCTCAGATTACCGGTTTACTTGATTGGTTGGCGGATTTAATGGGGGGTGATATCGTTTCAACTGAAATAAAGGTTTTTCAAGGGAACGATGATTATGTTTATTGCAAAATACATTTTTCCAGTTTTGTTGTTCTTGTTTGTCAGTAATTCATATGCAGAAATTACGAAAGAGAAGGTTGAGCGCTTTTACGAATCAATCGTCAGTGTTCGCTCAATAGTACCCCCTGAAGCAAGGACCGCTGCTAGCCTTGGCGTCGAACGCGAGGGTAACGGTGTGGCAATCGATAAAAACCATATTCTGACTATTGGCTACATAGTTTTAGAGTCGGAGACTATAGAAATAGGTTTGTCTAATGGGCGATGGCTGCCTGCTAAACTGGTCGGCTATGACCACACTTCTGGATTTGGAATCATCAGATCTGTTGTTCCCCTCACAATGCCACCTCTAAAATTTGGCAACTCTGATAATATAAACTCCGAACAAGATTTATTGATATTGCCCTCACCAAACCGCGGACCGGGTTCAATTGTGAGGTCCGTTTCTCGAAGACCTTTCACTGGTTGGTGGGAATATTTCATCGAAAGCCCAATTTATACAACACCACCAAATGGATTGTGGGCTGGTGCGCCAATCCTAAACGGGAACGGTGAGATCCTCGGTATAGGCTCATTATTTGTATCTGAGTCAGTGCCAGGTATTTCCTCTCCTGGAAATATGTCTGTGCCTATAAATTTACTCAAACCAATTCTCGGAGACCTTATAACTAGTGGTAGAAGAAAGAGTAAAATCCAGCCTTACCTTGGCATCTCATCAGATGACAGCAATGATCAAATCATCGTTACCCGGGTAAGCAAGGGTGGGCCAGCCTTTCAAGCAGGTATTAAACCACAGGATATAATCGTGACAATTAATGGCTCACAAATTTCCAATTTGAAATCATTTTACGAAAAGGTCTGGGAATCTGGAGAAGCTGGTGTGACCGTTGAGTTAAGCGTCCTCCGGAGTGGGTCACTCATGAATTTTAAAGTAAAAACGGTTGATCGGCTGGATTATTTCTTCAAGCCACATTCATTTTAAGGTCTCCCAAAACCAGTTGATGTAGATGACATTGAGAAACTTGACTTCAAATGGAATGCAGCCTGTTTGCCAAAGCGGAGAAAGAACTAATGCCAGACAACAAAAAACTCAAGCATGACATAATCCAAAAGTTTGGAACACCGTGCTCGGTAATTGATTTAGGCATTGTCGACAGAAATATCGCCCACATTCAAGGACTTTACGACAAAGCCAAACTTACCAATAGGCCCCATGTAAAAGACACGCAGATCGCCCTTTTTAGCATTGCGGCAGATGAAGGCTGGAGCCACCGGAATTACCTGCCAAAAGTTCGGGAAAGCAGAGGTTATGGCCCGGGCTTGCATCAAAGAGATGCTGATAACCACTAATATTATCGGCGCAGCGAATTCAGGAAAACTAGCTGCACTGCTGCAAAATTTCTCTTTGAAGGTTTGTGCTGATAATCGAACAACTTTAAATGCCTACGTTTAGGCAGGACGTGTTGCAGGTCGGGCCGTTACGGTTGTTATCGATTGTGACACCGGACAGAAACTTGCCGAGGTTGTGACACCAAATGAGGCCGTGGCTCTGGCAAAATTTGTTCAACATGACCCGTGGCTTGAATTTGGTGGGTTGATGTTCTATCCGCCTCTAGACGGCTGGTTGGCAACACAGGAGTTTTTTAACACAACACAAGCTGGCTGGAGTAGTCTAAGCATTGCCTCAAAAATCACACAACTGGCAACACTCCAAACCTTAAAAATCTTGGTTTACTTGATGGCGCCACAGGACATTGCTCAGGAACCTCAATTTTTAACGACCGTATGATGATGGCAGCTAGCGTCGCCAACATTGAGGACTGCGCCCTAACAGTCTACACCAGTGTGGTTAGTCGGGCTGAATACACACGAGGCATTTTTGATGCTGGGTCAAAAACATTCACACCCGATACAGGTGGCCTAGATGGGTTTGCCTTAGTTCTTGAACACCCCAAGGCCCGCATATACAAAATGGCTGAAGAACACGGGTTGATCGATATCTCTAAAGGTAAGAGCAGCCCGTCAATTGGAAACATTTTTTGGGTTATACCAAACCAAGTGTGTGTTGTGGTTAATATGTTCGACCAGTTAGTTGCCGTTAATGGCAACCATGTGGTTGACGAAATTCCGGTAGATACGAGAGGGCGGCTCGTTTAATTTAAGTAATATGAAAATGATGTCTGATGGCATTACCTTTATGCAGAAATACCTCTCTGATTATCCAAAGTTAGTAGAAGAGTTTCATCCCATTAAGAATGGCGGCTTGAAACCAAAAGGTTTCACTTATGGCTCGGCAAAAAAATATGGTGGAAGTGTTTCTCAAATAAAGAACATGAATGGGAATCAAGAATTGCAAGTAGAAATCATGGTAATGGATGTCCTGTTTGTTCAGGTCAACAAAAAGTGATCTCCAAATCATAAATGCGATTTAATTTAGATTAATAAATAAATTGCTCTAGCACTACCCAATCAGAACATCTCCTGTTAGCTTCATATTTATGAGCGAGGTCTTTGGAATATTTTTTCAACTTTTTTCTGAGAAATCTATCTTTTAAATTGATAGATCGGGGGTGTTTATAATGAGGGTAAAATTTGTCGCAATATTTTTTGCTGTTTGCTGTCTTGGCTTTACACCTAAGTCAAAAGCTAATGAGCTGGACAACGCTGCTGCTTGCTCTGGTGTTGTACTTGGAAATGCATCAATAGATTATAGCTTGGGCGATGAAGCTAGTTTTAATGAGGGGGTCAGTTTGGCAATCACAGCATATTTGAGTGAAGTCCTACAAAGCTCTGCAGCAAAAGAGGATATAACAGTTGCCGACCAGATACTTGCGACTAACACAGATAAAATTATTAATGCGGCAAACACTGAAACATTTGATGCAAACGTCTACGAAGAAGTAGTCAAATGCTATCGCAGAATAGCAAGTCTTTTGCTTAAAAATCGGAAAATTATTGAGCAGAATAGTGACAAGATAGACTTGCTTATTACTCAAAGAATCAAATTACTCAAACGGATACTATCAGCTGGTTAACTGCTGTCCCACCTAATCTGTGTGACAGCACATATATAATTAGGTAGGTAGGTGGGTATATTTTCTGCCTAACCGACTTTGTATTTATAAAGACATCTTTATGTATTACTTATTCTGTAAAGCAAAGACTGACTACGTTTTTTTTGTTTTTTGAAACTTGCGCAAACCGCCAAAGAAATTTGACAAAGGGAGCATAGGTTTGATCGATATTGTAGACCCTCGTGGGGAGAAAGTTGGAATTGAAGCCAGTAGTGTAAAAATAAACTGGCCTAATGGATTTGTGAGGCAAAGAGTTGGTTTTTTTGGAAACGGTAAGTCTAATGTTGAGGGATTCTGTAACAAATGGGCTGAGCGGACTTTGGATGAGGGAGCAGTGGACACCTTAACTCTGAAAAAAGAAGGCCCAATGTCAGGTGCACCAAGTTGCATATTAGCAATGCCAGCCCCTGTTACATAAATTGCTTCAAAGCCTATGTCTTCAATAATTCGCGCAAAATGAGCATTCTAGGCACCTGGAACAAGTGTTGCTTGACACCCTCTAGAATTTTCCAATTGGTATATTTTTTTCCCACTGTCATTGTCTCTAGTTAACTGTTGTTTTAGTCGGAGCGATCCCAAGTACAGACCAATTTCGTCAATGCATAAATTGATGCTACCGTAAAGCGATAGGAGCTCTCTTAGTCATCCTATCAATAAGAGGTTCATCTTTAAAGAGTATAACACTATGTGCAATTTGAAGCTTTCCAAAATACTCAAGAACAGCTAATCATTATTCCTCTCTGAATTTGCTCCGCCTTTGCGACGCTATTTTTTTGTGACAGAGTTTGAATCGAAGATTATTTTTAACCTTCACAACAACTAATTCTTTAGAGGATTTATGACAGATCAAACAGCGATACCATTCCTTCATATGCGAGGTGGAACCTCAAAAGGCCCGGTCTTTAACAAAAAAGACTTACCTCAAGATCAAGACACCTTGGGAAAAGTTTTAATTGCTGCGGTCGGATCTGGGCACCAATTAAACATAGACGGTATTGGTGCAGGGAATTCGGTCACGACAAAAGTCCCGATACTATCAAAATCGAACGATGAATGGGCGGATATAGATTATTTTTTTGTTCAAGTGCAAGCACTGGATAAAATAGTCGATTTTACAACGACATGTGGCAACATGCTCTCGGCTGTTGGTCCTGCTGCAATAGAAATGGGCCTTGTAAAAGCAACAACTGATGAAACCATTATTAAGATCCGAGCAGTGAATACTGGCGGACGGTTTGTTTCCAAAATAAGAACACCTAACGGGGGTCTGATTTATGAGGGTGAAACCTTTATTGATGGGGTGCCCGGCACGGCGGCACCAATTGAGTTAAAGTTTATGGATATTACAGGCTCCAAAACGGGTAAGTTTCTTCCAACAGGAAATCTAAAGGACCACATAGACGGTATTGAAGTTACATGTATGGACGTTACGATGCCAGTAGTGATCGGTCGAGCAGCAGATTTTGGCATCAGTGGATATGAAGAACGTGAAAAATTAGATTTAAATAAACCACTGTTTGCCAGAATGGAATCAATCAGGTTACAAGCTGCAAAGCTCATGGGTCTTGGTGATGTAAGCGGTTCCGTTGCGCCTAAGTTTGCGTTATTTGCCCCCCCTAAAAAGGGCGGGTCATTGTGTGTTAGATATTTTATGCCATGGCAAACCCACCCCACTCTGGCAGTTACTTCTTCTCAGTGTCTCGCAGCTTGTGCGCGAACTATTGGATCCGTTGCAGATGGCCTCGTTGACCAGTTGAATGGAAACAGTTCTGATGTTCTTCTTGAGCATCCCCTGGGATTTATGAATGTCAGGTTAGATTATCAAAACAATGGAGTGCATTCTTTTGTTAGATCCGCTCAAGTAATAAGAACCGCAAGAAAATTAAGCTCCGGCCTGATTTATATTCCTTCTTCAATTTGGAGTGCTTAACAAATTTCAAGGATTTATAAAAGTATACCGGAGACCTTGTCCACACCATTGTCAAAAGCCCTTTGAGGTCCTTAAATTAAAATTTGAGAAATTCAGTGACTTGGACCCTGGTCCATGGATCTTTAAACTTGAAAAGCGGTGCCTGGGGCCTGTATTGGTTCCTGATACGCGTACCAGTTAAACGCCTCGATCTAAACAACCCATATACTCTCACATGTAAGTGAAATCATCAGGATGCACAAATGTACTGCCCTTTGGTCTATCCATCAAAAATCTTTGGGTAATGGAATAAACCTACATCTCCTTATCTTTATCAGTTCAGAGTAATTGATATATATAGTTGCCTTTAATAAATACTAATATGGGCGGCCAGGAACCATGCCCACCTTTGTATCTATTATATATTTGCTGTTATACAGATTAGGTGTGATAGCTGATAACCATATTAATCAGACGAACAGAGGCGCTGAGGCGTGTTTGGCTTATTGTGAGCAATGGGGTGAATGGATAGGTGTTAAGAGGTCTGTGTGAGTGATCCAGGGCGGGTAGGGTTTATGTGAGGTGGTGTGGCCTGATGATTGATTATCTGAAAGTTTATTTCAGCTTTGAAATACGCAAGTCCAACGCCTTTTTAGACAGGGATGTCTCTACGCAAAAGCACAGCATACTAAAAGTTAAACCAATGATAGTAAGCCTCGTAAAATTAGAGGCTATTTTTTGATGGCCATAATAGGAAGCAAAGAAAGCGCACAAGTTCAGGATGAAAGATATACCAGCGAGGAACAGCGAAAATTTTACCATCACCATTCTCTTACGCCTAACAATCAACTCTTGATTTAACATATTCTGCCCAGACTGATTGGCTTTGGGCATCTCTATTCGTGAGTAGATGTTACTTATCAAGCCAGCAAGGCTCGGGTATCTAAAATTCAGAGCCAGGATGGCCATTGGAATCGCTGCGAACAATGTTCTTATCGTAGCAATTGTCCTCCCACTCTCCAAAAAATATTTCCATACAGAAATTGTCAACTTTATGCGGTTCGTGGCGATAGTCCCCCTCTGACATGGAAAATGCGAGAGCAGTTGCTCTATCAACGGAGAACCAAGATATCGATCTGGGAGGATGCTATCTCGTATTACTAGAGTGCCCAAAAAAGATGGTGCGTCATAGAGTTATAAATCTCCACCAGCTGTGCAGAACTTGCACTATGCTTCTATGGATAGTGAACCATGTCTAAAAATATATGTGAGAGTAGAGTGTAGGCTGGGTAGTCGTGGAGAGGTAGTGACGGGTTTGAGAGTTTTTGTCACCAGAATTAGAATGGTAGATATTCCCGAAAAGCAAAAACACCCCAAAGTGCAATTCCTGTCCACATGAGTATCTTACGATGTTTAGGATTTAAATTTTTCAATGGTTATTCTCATCATCTAGGAGTTTCTATCTTCCCACTGGCTGTATTCAGGTGGTCCGTGAGTCCGTTCTTGAAAAGTTAAGTCGTTCCGCTCTTTCCCAGCAAATGATGATGGCAGCATAACACCTATTTCTGATTTTACATTGATGTCTTTCTTGAAGTGGCCATGAAAAGACCTTCGCATTGCCTCTTCTAGTTCACCTAATTCACCATAAGCATAATGCATTATGAAACTATCATGCACCGGTAGAACAGGAGCATCTTCGGCTCTGATGAAGTTCAACATCACTGTCTCAGCAATGCAGCTATCAATGAACTGCAAATGATTTCCATGTCCTTGAAAGAACGCATCAGCGATGGGTTTGTGTGCATCAAGGATAGCTTGTTTTAATGTTGCCCAGTCAAAATTTACATCACTTAAATCCAACTTCTTTGGCTTACGGGTAAGGTTTGTTGATGCCTGTATCATAGCGTTGAAGGCTTCTTTTACGATGTCTCTGTGTTCACCATCAAAGACACGGTCATAGGCATCTTCATCGCCCATCTTCGCACCTTTGAGGAAGTATACCATGTGGGGATTTAACTGGGAGTAGTCATACTCACAGGTACGTTTGCCATCCATCG
Source organism: SAR116 cluster bacterium AG-325-I21 (assembly GCA_003282865.1). Lineage (GTDB taxonomy): Bacteria > Pseudomonadota > Alphaproteobacteria > Puniceispirillales > Puniceispirillaceae > UBA3439. The sequence goes on from QBYK01000068.1 coordinate 7,490, forward strand.
AGATGTACTTACGATATTCACTTGGTAGATTGTGCCACCACGCACGATAGAACCTACCGCCGTGGTCAAACCTTCCATTAGAGAAGATGCGTGTCAGTATCCGTTTGCTAAAATCTATTGGTGACTGGTCTTTTTCCAGACAAAGTCTTTCTTGGAGGGCTGTATAATCATCATTCCTTATGCGCAGGTCAGGCCAATGCCTTGCAAAACATTTATTAATAGTGATTAGGTTTTCACGCATTTCATTTGTGGTCTTGTCAGGCTCGTAGGGGACAAGTTCACGTTGGCCATTTATCCTGTCACAAAGGAGAATACATTCCTTGCCTAAGTCTGGTTTAACCTCTTTAAATGGATTGCCATCTAAACCTTCTAAAACCTGCAGCAGCTTATCTGTTGCTATGACTGTAGTAACGTCACGCCTACCTGTATCACGGTCCAAAAAACCTTCTTTGACAACCCGAATGAGGTCTGTTTCGACCATCCCATCATAGGCAGCGATAGCCTGTTTGCAGGTTAAGTTAGAGTCACGATATTGAGGAGTTTCTGAATACCAATTTGACCGCCTGTGAATACCAACTTCGTATTCAGGATGTATGACTGTCCCAAGCCAAAGGTCTTTCACAAGACATTCAATAGCGTGTTCAAAATCCTTTTGTGCTGAAGCTGTCCTTTTGCGTTCTCTGTTCTCAACTGATGAGATTTCAGATGCTATTAATGAAGCTGTTTGAGTGAGTTGGTTCATAAACCAATACTAGCG
>QBYK01000069.1 GCA_003282865.1 SAR116 cluster bacterium AG-325-I21
CATGACATGAGCAAGTCTTCATTTTTAATCCAGCCAAATCCGGACACGCCTGGCCTTTCAAAGCCTGTTGAAGGGGTTAACGAAACTGGTGCGCCTGTAACTTTGCCTGTGGTTACGGAAAAACCAATCACTCTATTTTTGAACCGTCAGGAAATTGTTACCTCGATGACCCTTGGCGATTGGTTGTCGGAATTAGCGGTTGGTTATTTCTTGAACCAGAACATGCTTCAAAGAACTGATAAAATCACCGGAATTGAGGTTGATGATGATCTTGGCGTGGCGATTGTACGCACCGAGCATGAGACAGATTTTGAAGCTAAGATGAAACGTAAGATTCGTACGAGTGGCTGTGCGGAGGGGACCGCTTACGGCGATATGATGGAGCAGTTTAATGATATCGCGCTCAATAAAGACGTTCGCTTCAAGGCCAGTTGGCTGATTGAACTATCAAAAGCTATCAATACCGCACCTAGCCTCTACCTAAGTGCTGGCGCTATTCATGGCTGTGTTCTGTGCCAGAAGGACCAACCACTTGTCTACATGGAAGATATCGGGCGGCATAACGCTGTTGACAAAATCGCGGGTTGGATGTTTTTGAATAAGGCCGCTCCGCATGACAAGGTGTTTTATACCACCGGTCGATTGACCACTGAAATGATCATTAAAACGGTGCAAATGCAAATTCCTGTTCTGGTGTCACGATCTGGATTTACCGCAGCCGCGGTTGATCTGGCACGCGAAGCTGGATTGACGCTGATTGGTCGGGCCAAGGGTAAGCGGTTTATAGCACTGTCTGGCATTGATAGAATTGTATTTGATAGCGCGGATGCAGCCGATGTTGTCGAAACTCCATCTCACCAACGTGCAGTGCAGCGGGACGTACGGTAATGAATATAAAATCTGCTGTAGTATTGCTTGCTGGCGGCCAGGCACGGCGCATGGGTGGCCGTGATAAAAGCCTAATGATGCTGGCTGGAAAACCGGTTTTGCGGCATGTCCTTGATAGGGTGGATTTTGATGGGCGGCCCCTGATGATTAATGCGAATGGTGATCCATCGCGCTATGCTGAATTTGGACTTCCGATCCGCGCCGATGTGATTGATGGCTTTGCCGGTCCGCTTGCAGGTATTGTGACCGGTCTAGAATGGGTGGCAGCTAATCACCCTGAATGCACGCACATGATCAGCCTAGCCACAGATGCCCCGTTCCTGCCATTTGACTTGATAGCGAGGCTCGAAATGGGGCTCGATGCATGGGTTGATACTGGGGCTAATATTGCACAAGCGATGTCGTTTACGCGACGGCATCCGGTTTTTGCTATCTGGCCCGTCGCCCTTACTGCAGCTTTGCGCCATGCGTTGATTGATGATGGTTTGCGCAAAATTGATGATTTTACTGATCGCCATCAATGCATCACAGTTGAATTTACCGGTGAACCTGATCCGTTTATGAATTTAAATCGGCCTGATGATTTTGATTTGGCAAAGAAGTTCGCTTAGGCGTCAAAACAGAAGTGTCAGGCAAATCTAAATTTTAAGCTAATCTGGCGTTTCAAATCAAAACCAGTTAATAGACTGCTAACGGCGATTTCAGGGCAAGAGGGGCATTATCTATATGACCAAAAATGTGATTTCATCGGCTAAGATTTTGTTGACAGCCTATCGTAAAGCACTTGTCGGTCTGGAGGATGGGCTGGGCAAGGAATTTGTCAAGGCTGTTGACTTGATGCAGGGAAGTGCTGGACATGTCGTTGTTTGTGGCATGGGAAAATCGGGGATCATCGGCCGCAAGATTTCATCGAGTCTCGCATCAACGGGAACGCCATCCCTGTTTTTGCATCCGGCTGAGGCGATTCATGGTGATCTTGGCATGGTTCGGCGCGGCGATGTTGTACTGCTGATTTCTTATTCTGGTTCCACTGAAGAAATTTTGCGTTTGCTTCCGGCGTTCAGCCGGCTTGATGCGCGGCTGATTGCGCTGACTGGTAACCCGCATAGCATAATAGCGGAGGCAGCCGAGATTACACTAGATATATCGGTAGACCGCGAAGCTTGTCCGTTGAATCTCGCTCCAACAACATCCAGTTTGAATTCCTTGGTTTTAGGTGATGCACTAGCCGTCGCATTGATGGAGGCGCGTGGTTTTGCCGAAACCGATTTTGCCAATACTCATCCAGGCGGAAGTTTGGGACGCCGGTTGCTAACGCGTGTTCGCGACAAGATGCGCACTGAAAATCTGCCTTTTGTTGATCCTAAGGCGTCTGTTCAGGATGCATTAATGGTAATGACCGAAGGCCGGCTTGGTCTTGCCTTGGTGGGCAATGCAGACAACTTGGTCGGTGTTATTACCGATGGGGATTTGCGTCGCTTGCTTGTAAAACGTTTGGATACTGCTGTAACAACGGTATCTGATGTCGCAAGTCGGATGCCACTTACCATCGGGCCCGATGAAATGATGGATGCTGCTGAGGCTAGAATGCTGGAGTCGCGCGTTCAATGTCTTGTTGTGGTTAATGATATGGGCCATGTTGATGGCGTTATTCAGGTTTTTGAATAAGCGCAATTTGTAAACCCTAACCAAAAAGTCCTATTTTTTAACTGGATCATATCTCATGAAGCTCGATGCTTTCGATTATACGCTGCCATCCAAAATGATTGCGACGAGTCCGGCTGAACCGCGTGAGACTGGGCGTTTGCTGGATCTTTCTTGTGACGGTCTTGTTGATCGGCAAGTTGGTGACCTTCCGTCATTGCTGTGCGCTGGCGATGTACTCGTTGTCAATAATACCGAGGTCATTCCGGCAAGGCTGAGAGGAAAGCGCGGTGAGGCGAGCATTTCTGTGACGCTTCATAAGCGTGTATCTGACCATGTTTGGCGCGTATTTGCTAAGCCTGCCAAAAAATGCCGTATTGATGACATGATTGTGTTTTCTGATAATTTTGCTGCTATCGTGCGGGAGCGTGGTGCTCGCGGTGATGTGGAACTGGGGTTTATAAATTCTGCAAGCGGGGATGCCCTAACACGGAGTCAGCTTGATGTCTGTCTTGACCAATATGGCAGTATGCCGCTGCCGCCTTACATCGCGCGGCCCGATGGGAAAATAGACGCCGATAAACAGGATTACCAAACCATGTTTGCCGAGGATCGAGGAGCGGTGGCAGCGCCGACCGCGGGGCTGCATTTTACCCCGGGTCTTGTTGACAGCATTACCATAGCGGGTGTTAAAATTTTGCCGGTAACGCTTCATGTTGGAGCCGGTACATTTTTGCCGGTAACTGTCGATAATATTTTTGATCACAAAATGCATAGCGAATGGGGGCGAATAGGTGTTAATACTGCAGCGGCGATAAATACAGCACGCGCAAATGGAGGGCGCATCATAGCAGTTGGTACAACTAGCCTGCGCATTCTTGAAGCCTGCTACCAGCAGAATGATAAAATAACGCCCTTTGCTGGTGAGACTGATATATTCATCAAGCCAGGTTTTGAATTTGGCGTCACTGATGGGTTATTCACCAATTTTCACCTCCCCAAATCCACCCTATTAATGCTTGTGAGTGCCTTTGCTGGAATGCGCCAAATTGCATTGGCTTACCGGCATGCAATTGCTAAAAATTACCGTTTTTTTTCCTATGGTGACGCCTGTTTTATGACTCGTAATTCGTATCCTGATATGATTGAAAATTTTGCGGCAATCACGGATTACTCTTCGTCAACAATGTAAACCTTCAGCCACTAGATGGATCGTAGAATGCCTGAAAATACCTCTGAATTCGGTTTTGTCCTGAAGGCCAACGATGGCATGGCTCGGCGTGGTAGTCTGACAACGGCATTCGGGCAAGTAGAAACACCAGTTTTTATGCCCGTTGGCACGGCTGCGACAGTAAAGGGAATGATGCCGGAGTCAGTGGCATCAACCGGGGCTAGCATTATCCTGGCAAACACCTATCATTTGATGCTTCGCCCCGGGGCCGAGCGTGTAGCAAGGCTAGGTGGGGTGCGTAAAATGATGGGCTGGGAAGGCCCGCTGCTAACAGACTCTGGCGGGTTTCAGGTAATGTCACTTGGCTCACTTCGTAAACTTGATAAGGATGGTGTGACTTTCAAATCCCACCTTGATGGCAGCCAACACCGACTGACACCCGAACGGTCTACTGAAATCCAACATTTTCTTGATGCCACCATTACAATGGCGTTTGACGAGTGCACGCCGTTTCCCGTAACTAAGTCGGTGGCGGCCGAATCAATGGAGCTATCAATGCGATGGGCCAAACGGTCGCGAGTCGCGTTTCGACCGCGTTCCGGCTATGGCCAGTTTGGCATTGTACAAGGGTCAATTTTCCCCGATCTTCGCGCAGAATCTGTTGCCGCACTCGAGGACATTGATTTTGAGGGTTATGCTGTTGGCGGGCTTGCAGTTGGTGAGGGGCAACAAACGATGTTTGAAACGCTAGAGGCGACAACGCCGCTTATGCAAGATCGTAAGCCGCGATATCTGATGGGAGTTGGCAAGCCGTCTGATTTGGTTGGTGGAGTGGCACGTGGAATTGATATGTTTGATTGCGTCTTGCCAACACGCTCTGGGCGCACGGGCCAGGGCTTTACCCGCCGTGGGCCGGTAAATCTAAAAAATGCGCGCCACGCCGAAGACCCGCGCCCACTTGATGAGGCTTGCAACTGCCCCGTTTGCACGCGCTTCAGCCGGGCATATCTTCATCACCTGTTCAAGGCCGAAGAAGTGCTATCGTTGATGCTGTTAAGCTGGCACAACATTTATTATTACCAGGATTTGATGCGCGAAATGCAGCGCGCCATTGACGCTGGACAATTTGCCGATTTTGCTTCGTCATTTCACGCCATGCAGGTTCAAGGAGACATCGATCCACTGTGAGTAATGCCAGCCAGCTAAAAATGCCTAATGCAAAACTCGACCTGCGCGGTTGGCTGAATGCCGCGGCAGAAGGACAGGGCTTTTTGCATGTTGGGGTTGGCCCCGCTAGCATTGGGGCCGTGAATGAAAACGGCCTTTCTGCCTTTCTTGAGAATGCATTTGAGGGCGACATGGACTGGCTTCGCACCACGGCGGCCAAACGCATGCAACCGCAAAACATGTGGCCGAACGCCAAAAGTGCCATTGTTCTTGGAATGAATTACGGGCCGGATCATAACCCTATGGATAATCTGGCGGCTCGTACTGCGGGCAATATATCAGTCTATGCGCGTGGGCGCGATTACCACGACGTTTTAAAGGGCAAGTTAAAACAGCTTGCCAGCCAATTTTCAGTAAAAACTGGTTATGCGGTAAAGGTGTTTGTTGATACAGCGCCACTGATGGAAAAACCACTGGCCCAGCAGGCGGGCCTTGGGTGGCAGGGCAAACATACAAATCTTGTCTCAAGACAGGCCGGATCCTGGTTGTTTTTGGGTATCATTCTTACCGATGCCATCTTGCCCCATGATGTTCCTGCGACGGATCATTGTGGGGGCTGTCGTCAATGTCTTGATATTTGCCCAACAGATGCATTTCCAGAACCTTATCGGCTGGATGCGCGACGTTGTATTTCCTATTTGACGATTGAGCATAAAGGCGTTGTTCCTCGCGAATTCCGCAGCGCCATTGGCAATCGCATTTTTGGGTGTGATGATTGTCTTGCGATTTGTCCGTGGAATAAATTTGCTAGCCAGGCCAACGAGCAGAAGCTGGCGGCCAAGGTCGGCACCGATTTGCCACCTTTGGATCAGTTGCTGTTGCTTGATGATGCTATGTTTCGTCGACAATTTGCTGGAACGCCGGTTCGCCGCGCTGGCTACGATCGGTTTATGCGAAATATATTGACTGCGGCTGGGAACAGTGATGATAAGACGCTTGTCCCATTAGTTCGCACTTATCTCGGTCATCAAGCAGTTGTGGTGCGGGCTATGGCTGTCTGGGCACTGTCCCAACTTTTGGATCAGCACGGTTGGACCGCTTTAAAGCATCACTATTTACCAGCAGAAGCGGATGACACTGTTCGCACAGAGTGGGATCATGGACCGGGCTTCTCGCAATAAGGAGCCCCTCAAAAGCGAGCTTGTAAAGGAGAGGTGGTATCTGGAACGGTACCGCCGTTAATTATTAAAAGAACTAATTGTGTTAGATACTACTATACCCTCAAAATAGACATCGAAGCAACTATGGCAAAATGATGCATTAGGACCAAAACGATGTTTTTGGTTGTACAAGTCCCGCACAGGAAAGGGCAAGGCCGCTGAGGGTCATTAGCAGCGAAAGCGCTGTTGCAGATAATATCCATGCTGGGTCACCGCTATCAATCCCGGTTTCGTAAAAAATCACTGGGGCAGTCGATGCGGCAAGAAAAAAGAGCCCTGAACTGAAGTATCTGAGGGAAGAACGTAAAATCTGCATTACGTAACTCAGTTGGATCGTTTCACAGCCTCTCCCGGGCTCGGGCGCCGAATTCGCACGATTAACCATTCCCAATCACAAGCTGTGATAAAAAATTAATCAAATTTAGATCTTTTAATAAGAATAAAGGCACAAAATACTAAAAAAAGCCAAAAATTTAGCCATTTAACGATTGACGTAGCCGCGCCACGACGCCTGCAATAAAACATTTTGTAAATTCCACGATGAAGTCAGCTTTAATGAAAAGCTAACGAAGTCGCGGTTGGTTTGGTTTATCACTTGGTTCGGCGTCTTATTGCTCACGCACCACGAGGTTACGGCCGGGCACGTGATTACCAACTTAAAAAATTGCGCGCATATTTTAGTAAAAGACTAATTATTGAATTAACGTCGCGCATCACACCCTACACTTTTCCCCATAGAACTAACGATGTCGCGGAAAATACAGCTGCATTTTTCTGCCTGCGTGGTTCAAGTTGAGCATACTTGTCTGGCAATGGAACTCTATCTTTGATGTTGGACGCAATTTTGAGCGCTTTGGTGGATTAAGTCAAAAGCGAAATAAAAATGTTGCTCAGTTCTCATTTATTGCTGATTGCGACGTTTTGGTATATTTTCATCAAGACTAAGTCAATAAATTTATGCTGAACGTTGAGTGGGGGATCGATTCAAGCTGCCGGTAAAATAGTGAAATGGTGAAACTAGAAGTAAAAATAGACGATTTTGATTTGTCCAAATTGCCGTTGTTGTCTTGTTTGTCTGAACAAGAAATGTCTGTTTTCCGTGAGCAAGGTGATGCATGTTCATTTGATCCTGGCGATACCATACTAAAGCGAGGCGAAACTGATAAATCAGTCTATTTTATGATTGATGGCTGTGCTCATGTGTTAAATTACTCGGGTTCTGGACGAGCAGTAACCTATGCCTCAGCTGCTCAAGGAGAGATGTTTGGTGAGATGGCAGCGATAGATGGTTTGCCAAGGTCTGCTTGGGTTTGCGCGATTTCTTATTGTGAGTTAATCAAGATAAGAGAAGAAACTTTTATGGGTTTTGTCAAAAATAACTCAGCTTTTGCAATTTCAGTTCTCCGAAAGTTATCAAGTAATTTACGTGAGTTAGACAAACGCTTGATCAATATATTGTCATTAGGTGCTGAGCAAAGAGTTTGTATGGAAATAATAAGCATGGCCGAGCCAGATCCCTTGGTGCCTGGTCGCTATCGTGTTCTTGAAATGCCGACTCATTCTAACTTCGCAAATTTAATCGGCTCGTCGCGCGAGACGGTGTCACGTATCCTCAGTCGGTTAAAAACAGATCGGCTGATAACCTTTTCCAATAGAGGATTAGAGATTTCTGATCGGAAAAAATTAGAAAATAGAGCTTTTGGTCAGTCACCTTAGGCAAAAGGCAGTTTTTTACGTCGATTTTGATTACTTTAAAATTACATTGTGAAATGTTACGGTGACGTTATAGACTGAAATAAAATAACTAGAACAACGTTTTCTGATTTTGCAGAAAAGTAAGGTTGAGTTAAATGCGCCCCAAAATAAGTATGTGACCGCGGTCACAGACCTAGATGAAATAAAAGTTTAACGTGGAAATTGTTGGAAAATTTATGGAGGAGATAATATGCCGATAATGGGACCTAATGGGCCAATGGATCCAGGGGCCATGACTGCCGGGGATATGGCGGGCATGCCACCTGATGGATTTGCTGGTGCAACAGCTGGAGACTTGGCAGGAATGCCACCAGAGGCGATGGGTGGTATGACCGCCCCAATGATGGAAGCAATGCCACCGGCAGCGATGGGCGGTA
>QBYK01000070.1 GCA_003282865.1 SAR116 cluster bacterium AG-325-I21
AGGAGATGATTGGGTTGGGTAGGCCACCGGGTAATGTATTTGTGCATCTTGACGCCATCTCCGACGCGTGAGGTTCTATGAAACGCTTCGATTAAGGCATTTAGCTGGTACTGTCTATCTGGAACCAATACAGCCCCCTGGGCACCACTTATCCTTAATCAAATCACCCATCTAACTGTTCATACTTCTAATAAGTTACATATTGGTTAGTCACTGCCACCAGGCACGATGTGTACATTATTACGGGTGGGCATGAAGAAACGTGTGAGGATTTCCTTAAGAACACGTTAACAAAGTAAAGCAGAAAAATCTGCTCAAGCCCAGTCTGATCGGCTCGAGCGTTTTTCTGTGAGCTTCGGACTTTTTTTAGGAGATGGTGCGAAGGGTGCGGGTAACGGCGCGCGGTTTGTGGATATTGGTCGATGAGTTTGAATGACGTGGTGCAATTTGTGCACCAGACAAGAGCAAAAATAACATTTGTTTTTGGGTCGATCCCCCACCAAGTGAAAGAAAAGGAGAGTCAAGATGTTCGTAGCGCAAATAATTCTGTGTAGCTCAATTTATGGCCAATGCGTCGGATTTGAGGATCGGAATATAGCAAATAGGAATCTTGTTGGGTGCGAAAAGCGTGTCGAATTGCTGGTCCAGGACGCTAGTAAATCAATGCCGCAGTTTGTTGTAGCTCACACACGATGTAAAAAAATTCCAGGCCTTGCGGCATAATTGTAGAGTTAGGAAAGAGCGAATTAATATGAAACCTAATAAAAATTTCGATATTGATGTCCGAGAATTGCAGGTGATCGAAGATGCGCTGAACAAAATCTTGGACCAGCACCTAAAAGAACGAATTTATTCACAGAACACTGCGATTCAAATAAAAGCGGAGAGGTCTATCAAAGAAATAAGGGCTTTATTGGGTTCGCTGCACAATCAAAAGACCTGGTTTCGGCCAAACGATAAAATTTATATAAGCGGCTAAATTTCGCCGACATTATGTTTGTTACACCACTTTTCACAATCTTTACGCGGGTAACGGGAAGATTGTTTTTGTAGGGACAATTTTTTTCAATACAAAAATTGTAATCTTAAGTTCCGTCTTATTTCGCCAGCTGCGTTATACCGCCCAAATTGGGAAAAGGGGGCGGAGTTAGAGTCGGTGTCCTAAAATTATTATGAGTATCAAATTTGCTCGTGCAGCCCAACGAAATGCCAATGTTGTAATAAAGGGTTTAGGTAATAAGCCGGTCAATGAATTTGCCTCATCAGATGCTGGCAAACTACGTGAGGTCCTTTTGAATAAAGGACTCGCTGTTACTCAATCAAGAGGATCTTCGGCTCTATTAAAGCGGTCATAAACTTGGCTATGGCAGAACATCGTATCGAAGGACGCAATCACTTCTCTAGTATTTATATGCCTGTTGAAGTCCAAGAGGGAAGGCAACCAATACCATTAGGCTCCCGAATACGCATCCAGTGCGATTGCATAGCGATTGATGATGAGATGCCTTGGTTACTTGCCATTATCCGTGACACTCGCATGAGGTTATCAGAGGCTGCAAAATTGTATAAAAATGATATTATCCTTGAAGTTCCTATCCCATAAATAAACCTTCAACCTCACTTCTGGAGACGCTTAAAGACCAGAGGAATAGCCAGGGCGTATTCGTCTGATTGGAGCATTTCTGCGGGCCTCAAGACGCATCCATTGCAATGATAGTAGCTATGCTTCTCCACGCCACTGCGATGGTAAGGTATGTAATGCTAACTCAGCTAGTGCTGCTTTAAATAAACGGATGAAGCCAAGACTGAAGGATGATGCGGTGGTTCATAGCTTCCTTCATTCGATGCGAGATAGGCTTCGTGCTGTTGAATGTTCATCAGACATCATTGACCAGATAGGAGGGTGGGCTTCATCTTCGGTAGGGGCATCGTATGGCAAAGGCTATGAACTTCCTGTGTTAGCCAAGTGGGTGAAGATGTTTGGGGATTAATAAAAAAAGCCCCTCTGAAGGGGGAGATTACAAGAGGGATGAGTTTATAAACGAATAAACAATTCAGCAATCACGAGATAAAACCTTCATGTTTTACGTTTGCCCCAAAAAGATGGCGCATCATAGAGTTATAAATCTCTTTTGGCGTGCAAAAATTGCATCATCTAACTTTACGGTTGCATTGGTATGTCCTTGGGCAGTGCTTCGTAGAAATGAGGATTCTTTTGTCATTGCCAAAAAAACCATGCTTTTTGTATACACACCAAGTTTCACCACTTTTAGCTTTATAGTGGTGCTTCAACCTGCAGGTGGTTGTAGACGCTACCGCGGTAATCGCACGTCTTCGGCATTCTGCTGGCTTACCGCCCAAAGCTACACCCCAAATAATACAATGCGCTTTAGTATGGTTGTAAGTCTGCCCTCCAGCATGGCTTGGTGAACTAATCAGCGTTGGCAAAAGGACACCAAGACAAAAGCCAAAGGCTCGTAATTTTGAATAATTTGTTGTCATCTGATAGTCGCTTACATAGAAAATTACCAATAAGTTGTGCTTTCATAGATACTTAAAAAAGTTCACCCAAAGCGTTTATAACAACGGGATGCCGATGCTGCATACAGCTAGAAATAGCCATCAGTAATGCAAAACTTGCACTACGCCTTTAAATATAGTGAACCAAATCTATAAATAAATGTGAGAATAGAGTGTAGGTGATGTTGAAATTTGATATGCGAACTGCGACCTAACCTAATTAGCAGTGAAAAGGTTAACTGCTTGAATCAGCGTTATTTAAATGGCTGTTATTCAGGAAAAAGTGACAAGAAATACTGGTATCATCTGCCTTTGTCTGGATTGAGCTAATGAACTTTTCGAAAGAAATGGGAACCTAAGTTCACCTCGGGCCACAACACTCAACACCGAAGTTATGGGCCACTATAAGGTGTGTATGATTAGCTTTATCTACGATCGACCCAGTTAGACTAGCGTAACTTTTGAAGTCCCCTGGTCAGGGGCTTTGCTTATACACGAGGCTGCAATGGATAACGTCTTTAGAGTAAACCCTCATCTAAGCGCAGACATTAGGAGGACTACCTAAGGTACCCACTTCATCAGTTAGGTGGGACTTCCATAGAACAGGTTTACTTAAAGAAGTTCTATCTGAACATAAGTTATACCGCTTCTGGGAAGAAGTAGCGCCAATAGTCACTTGTCCGTATTACATCGGTTTTAGGGCGTGTAGCTCAGTTGGTATAAAAAGTGACTTTTAATCACTGGGCAGTTTCGCACATAAAATCAGATGCATAGGCAAGTGACTAGAAGCTCAAGTCTTCATTAACTTGGAGCCTTGATATGCTACAATTTGACCTATTCAATACAGACGACAATAACACTGAACTTACACAGTTTCACACAGAACCAGAGTTCCACAGAGACCCTGAGTGTCCGGTGGGCTTTCGCCAACCAATCAGCGACAAACCAGAACAGAAACCTTTATGTAGTGACGAGGGGTGTCTGTGGCACTTCGCTTCCAAAGAGGCTGTCAGGCTATGGCCTTCTGAAGAACATCGTAAGCGAAGCCTCAATCAGCTGGAGCGTTTACTTAGGTTTGAAGAGAACGACAAAACCCCTATAACTGAGTTCACAAAGGACCATTGTCATGAGTTCCTTGACCACATAGCCCAACCTCAAACCATCATTCACAAGGGTGCAACGCGTGTATTAAAGGGTGCTTCTGAAAGCACACAAAACAAATATGCAGCAACCTTGTCTAAGGTGTTTCGTACTGCCAAGCATCGCTTGGATATTCATTTCCATGCAGAAAATGTGATGGCTCGTCCACTTTACTTTACTCCAGAATGTTTAACTGCAATTAAAGTTTTCTTTGTCGAGCAAGGCGATCAGTGGATGGCTGATATGGTTCACGTTGGCTCAATAACTGGTATGCGTAAGACACAGATTGTTAAAGTTGCATTAGGCATCATAACTTTGTCGCCCTGTGGTAAACACGCAATCATTGAACCCGAAAACTCTAAGAATGGGTTTGAAAGGTCAGTACCCATTAATGCTTTTTTAGATGAAATCAACCGTTTCAAAATATCATTGCAAGGGATGTACAGCCATAGGTCCTTCTAAAGGCGTTGGGCTTTATGTAAGCGTGAACTTGCACCACGTGACCCTAATTTTGTGTTTCATTGTACGAGGCACTCAGCGGCAACTTTGATGACCAACAGTGTCAAATTGCCAAGTGTGACAGTTCAAAAGTGGCTGGTTCATAAAGACCCACGAACCACAGCGAAGTATGTCTCAACGATAGATAAGGCGATGGAAGAGGCCACAGATAACTTGGCAAAAGCAGTCCAAAACCGATAATAAAAAATACACTAAAATGGGCTGAATTACACGATTTTTTAGCCAAAACACACCTAAATTATTTTTTTATAAAAACTGGGCCACCCTAAATTTTGTGGAAAAGGGTCGTTAATAATAATGAATTTATTTTTATTCTTCCTTCAGAACCTCAAGGGTCAATCTCCGGATTGACCCTTTTTTTTCCCGTGGTTTTTCACTATCTCTATTACAGCGACTTCGGTTGGCGCACGGACAAGCTAGTGGGAAATTGCCACCCTCACGACTACGGTACGGCAACTCATGAAAAAGCTTTTGGTATCACCGCGCTAGGTTAACACCAGAGGAGTTTACCATGAGTAAAGTCATTGATGAAACACCGAAACGGATCGTGGTTGTGAAAATAGACGTGGTCGATTTAACACCAAGTAAGATTGTTGTTATTGAGACAGACGTAGTTGACGTAACACCGAAAAGGATTGTTGTTAAGAAGTAACGTGAAAGGGTCATCTTCGGGTGACCCTTTTTTTATTCAACATTTTGGTGGTTAGATAAGTCCAAAGATGCTGAGTTCGGATTCCTCAAAAGACCATTGCAGTTGTACTCAACTCGTCTCATTGAAACTTTGGCTATTTCGCGGATAAGCGTGCTTCTGCGCAATCCATTTAGTTTTTTAAAAGGTGCTGGTTGTACTTCATGGCAGTCGAAGCCATCCGTTATTATGATGCCGGCACGCTCCGCTTCTGGCAGGATTTCGACCGGAAAATCTTCGCCAACACCAAAATAAAATTCGTCAGCCCATTCAATATATTCAGTCCATTTCTTATCACTAAGAAAATCTTGAGGTGTGGATTTAATTTCAACAATTGCTATGTGTCCCTTACTGCTCAAGGCGATTAGGTCAACACGTCTTCGTACTTTTAGTTTAAATTCACGCAGCACCCCATTGTTTCGTTCGCGAATGAGCATGCGCGCAACTGCATCAGTTATTCTTTGGGTATCTAGTTTACTCATCAAAATAATCGTTAGTATCGCCATCGCAACACGGCATGACATTCATATGACAATAGGCGCACTGTCCGTGTCCATGTACCCATATTATTTCCTCAGGTCGTCCACAGTTAAGGCAGCGTTTGATAGGCTCACCATACTTAGCAGTTTCATATTCTGCTGCTGCTTGCCTTGCTTTAAAAGTTTCGTCCGGATTTCTTCTTATGAAGGCTCTACGCCACTTTGGTAGTTCATTTTCCGTCATATAGTATCTCCATATGTTTAAACCACTCGCAATAGCGATGGCGTATGTTCTTGTTTTGTTCTACTATGACTTCATGCACTGAGGCAAGACCGAAGTAAATCTAAAGCAAGCGGGGCGTTGTATCAAATTTGCTAGTCACATGACCCAAAGTCAAACTGCACACAAACCACAGAAATATACTCTTTATCTATAGTTTAACGCTATTTTAGTGCTTTACAGGGAATTTGTAATTTAGTACCAAAAGGGCGGTTGACTAATAGCTACCAAAAAATACTTGACCTAAAACACACGATTTTGTGGGCGCGTAGCTCAGTTGGTAGAGCAAGTGGCTTTTAATCACTGGGTCACAGGTTCAAATTCCGTCACTCCAATCGATAAAATCAAGTAAGGCTAAAAGTTAAGAGATTTACTACCCCTTTTGGATGGTTTTTTTATGCGTTGTTCTTTTTTTTACAGCGTCGCTTTTCACAGTTATGGATATTGATCCTCATGGCAAAGTAATGCTAAAAGCTGCAATCAAAGGCCAAAACCCGAACATGGAGACTACAGATCGCGCGGCCCATAAAAAAATTATTGGCCGCTGCAAAGCGAAACCTCTTTACAAAGCCTTTAAGATAAAATTATTTTAATTTATGTGCTTATGCAAAAATCAAACGTAAAAAAGTTATCTGGAATATTATTGGCTGGGGTAACTGCCGTCCTTTTTAACAGCCACTCAATTGCTTCTGTCTCTGTTGAGGAGGCGATTCAAAAAAGAATTGAGATGTTTAAATCATCCAAGGCAAATATTAAAAAGCTTAGAAGACTTATTCGCTCTGGTGATACCAGTGAGGCAGTCCCACTGGCGGATTTTCATGTGGCATGGTCAAAAGAAATGCCAATGCTATTTCCACTTGGTAGTGAGGCATCTACCTCAAATGGCTCTGATGCCAGTTCGGATATCTGGGATAACCCAATTGGTTTCAAAAATGCAATACAGCAATATAAGCTAAAGTCTAGGGAATTACGAAAATCTCTAATAAGTGCAGACTCTGTATTAATCAACGAGACCTTTAAAAGTTTTGCTGGCACTTGCAAAGGCTGTCACAAACAATTCCGAAACTAAACCTAAAACCCTGTCAGCACCTCTGTATGGCAGAATAAAATGATTACTAGCCATAAAGAGCCACTGAGGGGTGTTAGGTTTAACATGTGTCATAGGTATAAGGGTAGGTGTGAATGAATCTGTGTGAGGCGTTGTAAAGTCAGATTAAAGCCTTACCAATTTGCCTTGCTTCCATCGGTTACTAGCCCATGAAGTAATTACTTATTTGTGCAATTGGTTTTGTTGAAGAAACATCCCCACTCCGGGCCTCTCTAACGGCTACTATGTCCTCTCTCTCACCAAATGAACTGAAATGAGATTGATTTCCCATTTCCACCAGCACATAAACTGCACTTTCGTCCGCATTGCAGCCAGTTCAAAGGACTTTGGAATCAACATCATTCATTTGGAGCCCCAGACTGTTAACCATCTTGGGCCAAGTTTCCCATCCTTTTGAAATATTGACTGTAATGAGCATGTTAACCATTTCAATCAACTATATAGAATAAATATCATTTTCTAGCACTTTGGCGAAACATACCTATACATTACTGCAGAGACTGCGTGAGCTACCTCGAATGGGTAAGTTATGATTTGCTGGGGGAGGTGGATTGGCATTTTTGCGGTCGCCAACTAAGAGATTTAGGGATTTCGTTGACACTCATGACGAATATAATAGAGATCAATAAAGTGCCCATAAGAATACTTCCGCAAGGAAAATAGAATTATTTAAGGTTAAACGCCATTTTAGAAGTTCAGCCCTTTGACTTGAGGTTACATAGAGCAATTATTGGCTAAGAGCGATACAAATAATGCACTACCATTTATTGCCACACTCGTAATGTTCGCAGTCCGCTTCTTCCCAACATTACGTTTTCAAATTCAACGGCTATTGCAAAATCTTTTTTTACAAGCAATCCTGTTCTGAGGATTTTGGCGTTTGGTTAGGCTACTGTTGGATAGGAGATGAATATGCGAGAGAAATTAAAACAGGTTATTTATGTTTCTGAAAGAACAGATTTGTCCGAAGACAGCCTGACAAATATTTTTGATACTTCACATAAAAACAATCCAGAAAAAGGTATAACTGGATGCTTGCTGATTGGCAGTAATTCCTATCTTCAATTCTTGGAAGGCCCAAACTTACGGGTAGAGGAGTTGTATTCAAAAATTAAATTGGATAGCAGACACAAAAATGTAAAACAACTTCACGACCAAAGTGTTGAAGAAAAATTGTTTTCATCATGGTCAATGAAATTTGCGCCGTTTAATAATCTAGAGTGGTCTAATCAAGAGTTTGACTCAGGTAATTTTCTGAATATCGAACCTGAGGGCGCTATAAACGTGTTCCATAGTATCAATGAGGTTATGAATGGCTGATTAATCTTTTACCCTCATTCCATTGTCAAAAAAATCTGGAGCACCTTCCAAACAAACCCATCTCCTTATAGCCTCGTAATCATGATCAAGGGCTTTGTGATTTTGTTTGTAATATCGGAGTGAACATTCCTATCTTTGAGTAGCACTACTATCAC
>QBYK01000071.1 GCA_003282865.1 SAR116 cluster bacterium AG-325-I21
ACGCGCGGATCATTTTTTAATTTATCTGGTTTACCATCAGCCAACATCTTACCATTTGACAAACAATATATATGCGATGCCAAGTTCATTATGACGCGCATATTATGTTCAATCACACATAGGGTTATTCCTAGCTCCTCATTTGCTCGCTGAAGTCTGTTGATCAAACCATTGATCAAGGTTGGGTTGATACCAGCTGTAGGTTCATCAAGTAATAACACCTTAGGCTCGTTCATCAATGCCATTGCAAATTCGAGGAGTTTTTGCTGCCCGAAGGAAAGGTCGCCAGATATCAGACTTCGTTTTGAATAAAGCCCAACAAACTCAAGAAGGTGTTCAGCACGCTCGCGGATCTCTCCTTTACGACTTGCAAACATTGTCGAGTTTGATCCGGGACGCTGCGACACCGAAATCTGCATGTTGTCAACACAATCCATTTTAGTATAAATGCGGGTTTGCTGAAACGTTCTCAACATCCCTAACCTAGCAATATCACCCACACGAAGGTGGGATATTTCCTGGCCGTCAAACTTTATTGATCCAGTATCAATTGGGTGATATCCAACGATTGAGTTGAACAGTGTGCTTTTTCCACAACCATTTGGCCCAATTATACCAGTGATTGAACCCTTTTTAACCGACATAGTTATGCCGATATTCGCTTTTACACCGCCAAAGGATTTTGAAACTTTTTTGACTTCAATAACATTTGGGGCCATCACACACCTTCCTTACTAGCCGATGTGGATTCGTCGACAGCTATGCCAAATCGCTCTGGATACTTGGCCTGTAACCAGCCCATAATTCCTTGCTGGAAATATACGATATTGAGGATGAGGATAAGGCCAAGAACAACCCACTGAAGGCCAAGAAGATATGTCCACGTGGCTTCTTTGACCACGTGGAAAAATATGGCACCGAGCACAGGTCCCCACAGCGTGCCTTTTCCACCGAGCAACGACATCGCAACCATAAATATACCAAAAGTTGCGACTGGAAACGCGACCTCAAGTGGCTCAATGTACCCGACCATGTTTCCAAACACAGCGCCAGCGCAACCCATAAAAAAAGCCGCTATTGCCCACCCAACTTGTTTGTAACGTAGGGTTGGAATACCCATGGCTTCTGCCTTGTCTTCATCATCTCTGATAGCATTAGCTGCCAAACCAAATTGTGTTTTAAACAGCCATCGTATTACTAAATGTGCGAATACTGCCAGAATAAAGCAAAGCACGTAGAAAAAGGCGGATCGATATTCAATCGGCAAGGGTAAAAACGGCATCGCAATACCGGCTCCGGCTCCGATGACGTCAATTGTTCCTGCAATTTCACGGGCTGCTACCGCAACACCAAGTGTACCAATCGCAAAATAGGGACCTCTGAGTCCAAAGACCGCGAGGCCCAACAAAAGTGAAAATAATGAGCAGCCCACCCCTGCAAAGACAATACCAAGCCCTAAACCGGTATAATATTGCAGATCAGTGAACACTGGTTTGATTGCACCATATGAAGCTGTGAAGTCGCCAAGGTCATAAAACATAGACACTTGAATGCATGCCGAGATGTACATACCAACACCAAAAAATGCAATATTTCCAAGAGAATTGTAGCCCATTTGGCCACCAGTAATATCCCATGTGGATGCCATTATAACCATAATCCACAATACAGCGAATTGTATTATGTAGTCGGGAAAAGCGATTGGTCCTAAGATACCAAAAGCAGCCAGGCCGATATATATTAGTTTTTCATTCATCTTAACGAACCACCTGTCTTTGACGGCGCATTTGAACTTGTCGCCATGATAGAACACCAATCAACACAAAAACTGCAGCGGCAATCTGATACTCAGCGCCAGCGACAATGCCTGCATACTGTTCAACCCACCCTAGGATAAAGCTCATGGTAATCACGCCGGGCAAGTTCCCAAGTCCTGCAGCTGTTACAATTGCAAAGGTACGGAGCGCATAGACTATCCCGTAAAATGGTTGCAAAACCCAGATCATTGACACCAACACACCAGCAATCCCGCAAATGGCAGAATTCAGTCCAAACGTAAACATGTAAACTTTGTTCGTATCAATGCCTAAAACACGCGCAGCCCTTGCGTCTTGGGCAGTCGCGCGGATGGCCTGACCCATTCGTGACCTCGTCATAAAAATAACAATAACAGTCGCAAAAAAGGCAGCTAACCCTAAGGAAACAATTTTGACTGTGGGTACTGTTACGAAATCATCAAACATCGTCATGATGTACATATGAGAATCAACCGTTTGAACTTCCGGGCCGTAAATCAGGTTCATTACCTGCTGCATAAACAGTGAGAGACCAAAAGTCGCAAGGAGGGAAACAAACATATCGTTGTCAATAACTCTTTTAATAACAAGTTGATAGACGACGAGACCATATAGAAACATTACAATAGCAATGATGGGCAATGCTAAAACTGGATGTATGCCGATGTTGGAACCAGTTGCGGCTAAATTTGGGTCCAGTTTATCTGGCTTGCTTTTCTGAAGATCTTGACAGATGATTTTAAATGATCGTGGTGACTTGCATATTTGATCAGGTAACGATTCTATGTCAGCTGAAAAACAACGCCTTTAGAGTGAACTGAGTTACCAGCCACTATATGGCACGCACTAATGAGTTTGTAAAAGCACGCTGTTGAAGCCAAGGCCTGAAAAAGGCATTTAATATAGGAGAGAAGTATGAAGGTGAAGGCATTGTCACAAGCATTGGGTGCTGAAGTAACCGGCATCGATCTCAGCGTGCCGCTTGATGATGCGATAATTGACGATTTGCGAGCCATATGGCTAAAGCACCAGATGATTGTAATAAGAGGTCAAGACTTAACACCTGCGCAGCAATTGGCATTTGCTAAGGCACTAGGCGAGCCTGATATTTATCCCTTTTTGAAGGGCCTTGATGGTTTTCCAATGATTACCGAAGTATTAAAAAAAGAGGATGAAAGCGTGAATTTTGGTGGCGTGTGGCATTCGGATACAACCTATCAAAAATGCCCGCCAATGGCCACCCTGCTCTACGCCAAGGAATTGCCCCCGCTCGGTGGCGATACATTATTTGCCAATCAATATGCGGCGTTTGAACATTTATCTGCGCCGCTACGTGGTGTTCTGGAGAAACTGCGCGGTGTTAATGCTGCAGGAAAGAAACGCGTTGCTTCTACTCGAAGTGAGCGACTGAAGGACTCGGCCAGTGGTGTTGACCCGGATGATCTGTCTGGCACACACCCGGTGGTACGCACGCATCCAGAAACCGGACGAAAAGCTTTGTTCGTAAACGCCGCCCATACAATCGCTTTTGAAGGTTGGACTGCTGAAGAAAGCCAAGGCTTGTTAGAGTACCTGTTTACGCATCAGATTTCACCGGAGTTCCAATGTCGCTTGGCTTGGCAGGTTGGCGACGTTGCATTTTGGGACAATCGTTGTGTTCAGCATTACCCGCTTAATGATTATCATGGCTACCGTCGGTTGTTGAATCGGATTACGCTGAAGGGTGACACCCCGCGATAAAGTCCCATAAATAGGGTAAATTAGACATCTAATGGCTTGTTTTGTTGTTTCTTACTAGGAAAAACATTGTTTCTGTTGCGTGAGCGTTTTTTTTTTACTTTAATGTTGACATCGGACTTGGCGACTTGACAAGAATCGAGCAACGTCACTCAAAGTTCTTTTTTCAATTCTGGGAGGAATTAAAATGTTTAAAAAATATTCGATAGCTGCGGGCGCTGCCCTTGCTGTTGGTCTCGCTGGTATAGTTGCGCCAGCCGTTGCAAAAGTTGAGGGTGACACGATTGTTATCGGTTCATCTTTGTCCTTTACAGGTAAATACTCAACCAATGGTTTTCATACTCAAAAAGGTTATGATTTTGCAGTAAAGCGGATCAACGACACTGGTGGTGTGAAGGTTGGTGGAAAAAGCTATAAGATAAAAGTCGTGTATTATGACGATGAGTCAACTCCTTCACGAGCTTCGCAGCTCACTGAAAGACTTGTCAATCAGGACGGCGTGAAATTTATGCTTGGTCCTTACAGCTCATCGATGACAAAAGCTGTGGCTCCAGTAACAGAAAAATATAAAGTTCCAATGGTAGAAGCAGAAGGCGCTTCTCGGTCACTATTTACTCAAGGATACAGATACATTTTTGCTGTATTGTCGACCTCTGAGTTTTACCTCGCTCCAGTTCTTGATCTTATAGCAGAGAGAACAAAAAAAGATGGTTATAAGTCGGTATCTGATCTCCGGATTGCCATGGCATTTGAGAATGATCCTTTCTCACTTGACGTTCGTGCAGGTGTCGTTGATACGGCCAAAAAGCATGGCATGAAAATTGTAATTGATGACAAGTTACCAGCTGACTTATCCGACATGTCGGCAACTCTGACCAAATTTAAGGCACTGAAGCCAGACATCCTCCTCGTATCTGGTCACTCAAAGGGGGCTGCAACTGCAGCGCGCCAATTTGAGGAAATGAAAATTAATACCCGTTATGTTTCTATTACGCATTGTGAATCTGCGAAGGTGCATGTCAAATTCCCTAAGTCTGCGAATGGCCTACTTTGCCCAACTCAATGGTTGACCAATTTGCCAAACAGCGAACCAATTTTTGGTAACGCGCAGAAGTATGATGCAGACTTTAAGAAGGCTTATCCTGAATACAAAACTGGCATTCCATATCAAACCACGCAGGCATCTGCCGCTGTGTTGGTTTGGAAGGACGCTTTTGAGAGAGCAAATAGTTTTGATACGGAAAAAGTTCGTGACGCTATATCGGCCACTGATATGAATACCTTCTACGGTCCCATCAAATTCTCTGAGGCAGGTAATAATATTGCAAAGCCAATGTTTTATCGGCAAATTCAACCTGACGGTAGCTACACAAATATTGTATCTCACAAAGATATGACTGTGCCGCGCAAAGTGTCATATTAACGCCATAGCGTCGAGATATCTAAACATATACGGAAGCCCTTAGATTTAAGGGCTTCCTCACGTTTTGTGATTGTGGTACGCACACCGACAGATCTGATCGCAGCCTTAACGCTGTGATTGCTATAAACGATAGAAGGGCATGACATGCTTGATAATCTTCAGCTTTTGTTTGTTTACGCGCCTGTAATGAATGTCCAAATGATTTTGGATGGAATTTTTATTGGCGCAGTATTCGCGCTTGCTGCCTACGGGCTAGCACTCGTTTGGGGCGTAATGAACGTAAAAAACCTTGCCCAAGGGGACTTTGTGATCATGGGGGGTTATGTCGCCTTCACTGCTCACAACATCGGCATACATCCAGTTTTAGCATTGCCCATCATTGCTATTGTAATGTTTCTATATGGTCTCGTCGTCTATCAACTTGTTATTAAAAGAGTTATTGACAACGATATGTTTGTTTCCCTCCTTGCGACTTTTGGTCTCTCACTGTTTATGCAGCAGGTAATGAACCTGATTTACGGCCCGGAAGTTCAAACGGTTGATTCTCATATGTACATCATGACGATGTTTGATGATTTCGTAACAGTACCCACAGTCAAAATTGTTTCCTTAGGGTTAGCTGCCTTTTTTGCGACTGTTATTGTTATTTTTATGACGAGGTCACGAATGGGTCAGGCCATCCGCGCGACTGCCCAAGACGCAAGGGCTGCGCGTGTTTTAGGCATTGATACGAACAAAGTTTACATGTTTACGTTTGGACTGAATTCTGCCATTTGCGGGATTGCTGGTGTGTTGGTGTCAATGATCTGGGTTTTGCAACCATTTTACGGGATAGTCTATGCGCTCCGTACCTTTGCAATTGTAACAGCTGCAGGACTTGGGAACTTGCCCGGCGTGATTACCATGAGCTTTATCCTAGGGTGGGTTGAACAGTATGCAGGCATTGTCGCTGGCGCTGAGTATCAGATTGCCGCTGCAGTTTTTGTGTTGATTGGTGTTCTATCATGGCGACAAGTTCAAATGCGCCGTCAAAGACAGGTGGTTCGTTAAGATGAATGAAAAACTAATATATATCGGCCTGGCTGCTTTTGGTATCTTAGGACCAATCGCTTTTCCCGACTACATAATACAATTCGCTGTATTGTGGATTATGGTTATAATGGCATCCACATGGGATATTACTGGTGGCCAAATGGGCTACAATTCTCTTGGAAATATTGCATTTTTTGGTGTTGGTATGTACATCTCGGCATGCATTCAAGTGTCTATGTTTTATGACCTTGGCGACTTCACAGCTTCATATGGTGCAATCAAACCAGTGTTCACTGATCTGCAATATTATACCGGTTTAGGGCTTGGTATTGTCTTTGCAGGGGTGGGCTGCTCATTATTTTCACTTTTGTTGGGCCTCGCGGTCTTTGGACTCAGAGGTCCCTATTTTGCGATTGGTACACTTGGTGTTGCGGTAGCAGCCCGTGAAATTGCAGGAACAATTGACGTCATCGGAGCCGGAGCCGGTATTGCGATGCCGTTTTTACCCTTGCCGATTGAATATCGATCCGCCTTTTTCTACGTGCTTTGCTTTATTCTGGCAGTATTCGCACATTTAGTAATACGATGGCTGTTTAAAACACAATTTGGTTTGGCAGCTAATGCTATCAGAGATGATGAAGACAAGGCAGAAGCCATGGGTATTCCAACCCTACGTTACAAACAAGTTGGGTGGGCAATAGCGGCTTTTTTTATGGGTTGCGCTGGCGCTGTGTTTGGAAACATGGTCGGGTACATTGAGCCACTTGAGGTCGCGTTTCCAGTCGCAACTTTTGGTATATTTATGGTTGCGATGTCGTTGCTCGGTGGAAAAGGCACGCTGTGGGGACCTGTGCTCGGTGCCATATTTTTCCACGTGGTCAAAGAAGCCACGTGGACATATCTTCTTGGCCTTCAGTGGGTTGTTCTTGGCCTTATCCTCATCCTCAATATCGTATATTTCCAGCAAGGAATTATGGGCTGGTTACAGGCCAAGTATCCAGAGCGATTTGGCATAGCTGTCGACGAATCCACATCGGCTAGTAAGGAAGGTGTGTGATGGCCCCAAATGTTATTGAAGTCAAAAAAGTTTCAAAATCCTTTGGCGGTGTAAAAGCGAATATCGGCATAACTATGTCGGTTAAAAAGGGTTCAATCACTGGTATAATTGGGCCAAATGGTTGTGGAAAAAGCACACTGTTCAACTCAATCGTTGGATATCACCCAATTGATACTGGATCAATAAAGTTTGACGGCCAGGAAATATCCCACCTTCGTGTGGGTGATATTGCTAGGTTAGGGATGTTGAGAACGTTTCAGCAAACCCGCATTTATACTAAAATGGATTGTGTTGACAACATGCAGATTTCGGTGTCGCAGCGTCCCGGATCAAACTCGACAATGTTTGCAAGTCGTAAAGGAGAGATCCGCGAGCGTGCTGAACACCTTCTTGAGTTTGTTGGGCTTTATTCAAAACGAAGTCTGATATCTGGCGACCTTTCCTTCGGGCAGCAAAAACTCCTCGAATTTGCAATGGCATTGATGAACGAGCCTAAGGTGTTATTACTTGATGAACCTACAGCTGGTATCAACCCAACCTTGATCAATGGTTTGATCAACAGACTTCAGCGAGCAAATGAGGAGCTAGGAATAACCCTATGTGTGATTGAACATAATATGCGCGTCATAATGAACTTGGCATCGCATATATATTGTTTGTCAAATGGTAAGATGTTGGCTGATGGTAAACCAGATAAATTAAAAAATGATCCGCGCGT
>QBYK01000072.1 GCA_003282865.1 SAR116 cluster bacterium AG-325-I21
AACGTCGTGATCTTGCTAATTTCGGCTGCGTTGCCTGTTGCAAGGCCTGATGTCGTAACAACATCCATATAATTGGCCGCCAACATAGCTGATATATCGTAATCTTTGGAATCAACGGGGCGCTGTTTTTTAAAGGCGGTGCCCCCAAAATAAAGCCCCGTCCAACCGCATTCTCGTCGAGTTTTTGCGATTGCCTCGGCCTCGGCTTGATGGGGTTGGCGCTCATCAATGCGCGCATCATCACCCCAGTAAGCATCGATAGGACACCCTTCATTTTTTAGGGAAGCAAGAATTGGGAATGCGTTAAATCCGGTAACGGCGAGGAAGTTAATGCCAATCCAAAAATCTGGGTATCGTTTGCGAATCGACCGGATGATGGGCAAGAATGTCTCCAAATCAAAATCATGGTTAATCAGAAAGCAGCCTTTTATGCCCGCATGTTTCAGCTTGTCCACGTTAATTGCAGTCTGCGCCTCGCTGATTACATGGATTACAGGTAGGATAATTGGCGCTGAACTGTTGAAAAAGTCGTGGAATGCTGCCCTTTTCACGTCTCACCTTCTTTACTCATTAACGTTTTGTTTCGCGTTCAGGTTTTGTATGCATTAAGCACAGTTGTTAGAGTGAGCTCAAATATTTACTGAACAGAGTAACCCTGTGAGGAATATTTTTGCAAATTTAACAATTCTGGTGAAAACTCAACACAAACAATGTAACAACAGAAGGGTCTCAGCTATGAAAAGCAAAGGAACAATTTTGACGCAAAAACCGTCACGTCGGACGGTCTTGGTCTATGGGGGCGCAACAATGTTGTCTACCCCATTTATCTCGAGAGCTTGGGCAGCACCGGTTGAGATCAACATGCTTGCCTGGTACGGACATGGTGAGCCGGATATTGTCAGTGAATTTGAAGCGGCCAACAACGTTAAATTTAAGCCGAAATATTATGCAGGTGGAGATAACATGCTGGGCCTTATTGCGCAGTCACCGCCCGGAACTTACGATGTTATCCTATCAGATGGTGAATTTGTGCAGCAGCTAAATGCCGCTGGTTATATCGAAGAATTGAGTGCCGCAGACTACCCTTTCGATGACATGCTATATTCGGATTTTCAGAAATTTCCTGGTCATTGGAAAGATGGTAAGTTGTATTCAATGATGGTTCGTTTTGGGCACCTTGGAGTTTCTTATAATAAGAACGCTATCAGTGCTGAAGAAGCAATGAGTTATTCCTGCTTCTGGAAGCCAGAGGTCAAGGGCAAGGTGGGTCACTTTGATTGGCATTTGCCAAGCCTTGGCATGATTAGTCTCTATGATGGAAACGGGGCGGGTCTCTGGGATCTCTCCGGTAGCCAGTGGCAGAAGGTGCAGAATACAACACTGTCGCTTCGTCCTCAGGTTGGTGGATATTTTGATTATGGTGGGACATTTAACTCGCTGAAAAATGGCGAAATGCAAGCAATGTGTGGCATTGGTGACTGGATTACTGGCGTGTTGGAAAAAGATGGTGCGCCCGTTGGTTCCGTGGTGCCAAAAGAAGGCGGTATCCAATGGACAGAGTCATACTGCATTGGTAAAGGCTCTGAAAAAGCGGATATTGTGAAAGAATTCATCCAGTACATGCTGTCCCCTGCTGGTCAGGTGAAATCAGCAAAAATGGCAGCCTATCCGGGTTTTGCTATTACGAAATCTGGACGTGCCAAGTTGATTGATGTAGACCGCAAGGAAGCTGAACGTACAGGTCAGATTGATGGCATGGCGAATGATCCAATCACACTGGTCAAGGAAGGCCGCATACATTACCGAAATATCCCGGTCCAACAATCGCTGGAAGATTGGAATGATTTCTGGTCTGAATATAAAAACGCATAATCTTCGTGATTGAATGCATGTCAGGGCGGCAGACACCTCCTGCCCTGGCTTCATTTTTTGGAGCACAAAAAGCTAAGGTGGCAGGTCATGCCCGTCTCGGAGCAAAACACACAATTGCCATTGGTTGAGACCACGCCCAAACGGCGGTTCGCCCGTCTGCTCACATTCAAAGACGCGCTTCGGCTTCCCATCATCATCTGGCAGGCCTTGTTTTTTATTGCGCCACTGATCTTTATGGTGGCGATGTCATTTTTCATTGTCCGGAATTACCGGATGACTGAAGCCTTTGAAATGAAGAATTGGCTCAAGATGATGAGTCGGGACTACTTCTGGGATAGTTATGGACTGACTATTGGTCTTGCTACGCTAGCGACACTTGTGGTGATGACCGTGGCTTTCCCAGCCGCCTACACGCTTGCGTTTAGGGTTTCAGAAAACACCCGCCGCTGGGCTGTCTTTTTGTTAATTATCCCGTTTTTCACCAGCTATCTTGTGCGCATTTTCTCATGGTACGTGATCCTTGCCGAAAGTGGTGTGATCAATGCAATGCTGGGCTATATTGGCCTTGGTCCATACATCATGCTAAACACGCAATTTGGTACGATCGTCGGCTACATGACACTGACCCTGCCACTAGTCATTATTTTGCAAACGCTCTCGCTTGCCAATATTGATTGGTCGCTTGTCGAAGCGGCACATAACCTTGGAT
This sequence comes from SAR116 cluster bacterium AG-325-I21, assembly GCA_003282865.1. Classification (GTDB taxonomy): domain Bacteria; phylum Pseudomonadota; class Alphaproteobacteria; order Puniceispirillales; family Puniceispirillaceae; genus UBA3439. Next base: position 2,582 of record QBYK01000072.1, read on the forward strand.
GCCGGCCATGGCGAACCGTATTTTGTATTGTGCTGCCGCTGGCCAGAACTGGATTAATCATCGCGGCGGTGTTCTGTTTCATTCTGTCATTTGGTGATTTTGTCAGCCCTTATTACCTTGGCGGGTCAAAACCGCCAACTCTGCCAATCTTAATTGTTGATACAGTTAAGTCCGGCCAGCAATGGCCACGGGCCGCGGTGGTGGCAGTAGTTATGATGGTGACATTGTTCATTGTTGCCTTTGGCGGAATTGCGGCAGCCTATAGACGGAGGGTCAGATGAAACCTGATCGTCTGCTAAAATGGTTCCTTTATGGTTATCTGGGTTTAGTGTTTGTTTTCATCTTTTCTCCAATTCTATTCAGCATCATTTTTTCATTCAACTCGGACCGATTTCCAACCATACCGCTAGGAGGGTTTACCCTGAAATGGTACAAAACAATCTGGCAGGATCCTGATGTTTGGGAAGCGGCAAGGACAAGCCTTGTTGTTTCATTTTCGGTTGCAACAATTGCAACTTTTTTGGGGTTTACAACCGCCTATACCGATTACAGATATCGCTTCAAATTAAAACCACTTTATCTTGCGTTGATCCTTTTGCCGCCAACCATCCCGCTAATTATAATGGCGCTAGCCATGCTAGCTTGGTTTGCTAAGATTGGGCTTTCTGGGCAGGTGTTCTCAATTATTATTGCCCACACCGTGTTAACAGCACCTTTTGCAATGGCTATTATCCGGTTGAGGCTGAGTCAGATGGATGAAAGCCTGGAATCGGCGGCATGGAATCTTGGTGCTAGTCAATGGCGGGCCCTGCGGCGCGTCATTATTCCGTTCTGCCGACCAGCTATTATTTCATCTTTCTGCCTAACCGCGGCAGTGTCATTTGATGAATTTGCAATTGCTTGGTTTATTTCTGGACTTAACAAAACTATTCCGGTGGTGATTCTTGAAATTGTAACTGGCAATATTGATCCGCAAGTGAATGCCATTGGAAGCTTTGTCTTTCTTACATCGATGACATTGGTCATTATTGCTCAGATGGTTCTAATGACAAAGAACAAGACAGAGAAGGGAAAAAATGGCTGATGCATTGGTAGAATTTGACTCTGTTGTCAAAAAATTTGGTGATTTCACCGCGGTGGAACGGATGAATTTCACTATTGATGAGGGTGAGTTTGTTGCCATTATGGGGCCATCTGGTTGTGGAAAAACAACAACACTTCGCATGTTGGCCGGACTAGAAGAGCCGTCCGAAGGGGAAGTACGAATGCAGGGCCGGGTGATGAATGCGGTGCCGGCGCATGAACGTGATACGCCGCTTGTCTGGCAATCGCTGGCGCTGTTTCCTTTTTTGAATGCTCGGGAAAATGTTGAATTTGGTTTACAGATGCGTGGTGTTGATGCAGCTGCCCGTCGCAAAAAAGCGCTTGATTGGCTGGACCGTCTTGAGATTGGTGAATTCGCCGAGCGTAATATCAGCAGCCTTTCTGGCGGCCAAAAACAGCGCGTTGCATTGGCCCGCTCACTGGTGACAGAGCCAAGAATTCTATTACTTGATGAGCCACTCTCCGCGTTAGATGCAAACCTTGTTATCCGCATGCAGTCAATGTTGACCCGTCTTCAGCGCGAACTTGGTATTACTTTTGTTTATGTTACTCATTCACAGTCTGAAGCTTTTGCAATGGCCGATAGGGTGGTAATTATGTCACGCGGTCGGATCGCACAGATAGGCGCGCCAAAAGATATCTACCGTGCCCCTGATAATCGGTTTGTGGCGGAATTTGTTGGCCGCAATAATATCATAAGCGGTAAGATAAAATCGTCTAGCGGGAAGAGTGTTTTGATTAATGGGAGCCTCGGTGATTTCAAGGTAAGTCTTGGGGGTAGGGCAAAGCCGTCGCCAGGAGATGAGGGCAGTTTTGTTATTGCCGCCGACCTTGTCCACCTTTCGTCAAAAAAGCCGCGTGCTGGCAACCAAATAGAATGTTCGTTAATTTCAGAAGAATTTATCGGATCCGTAGTCACCTTGTTTCTTGAGGCCAAAGACGGTAGCGAGTTTAAAGTGCAGATCCAAGAAAGAGAGCTTGCCGATATGGACCTCAAGCATATGGGTAAGGTTTTTGTAAGCTGGGACCCTGAGCGTGCGCATTATATAGGTGCTGATTAGTGATTTAGGGAGAGTTTAATGATTAGTAATCCTGTTCCATGGCCGAATGGTGCGCGCTGTGCTTGTGTGATTTCTTTTGATATGGACGCTGATAGTCTAATTCATATTGCTCGACCTAAAGACTCTCACGATCGGTTATATCCAATCAGTATGGGTCGATATGGACCAACGGTTGCTGTGCCTCGTATCCTTGAAACCTATAGGCGACTTGGCATCAAACAGTCATTCTTTGTGCCGGGTTGGTGCATTGAGACCTACCCTGATGCGGTGGACGCTATTTTAACAGGCGGGCATGAAATTGGGCATCATGGATATTTGCATGAAGACCCAATTGATACCACTCATCAACGTGCCTGGTTTGAAAGAGCGTTGAACGCGCATCAAAAATATTGTGGCGGCACGCCCGCTGGATACCGTGCTCCAGTCTATAACATCAATCAGGAAGTTTTGGATTTACTGATTGAACACGGGTTTCGATACGACTCTTCGATGATGGCTGATGATATTCCCTATCGGCTCAGAACCAGTAAGGGTCAGCTTTGGGAGATGCCGGTACACTGGGGAACTGATGATTGGCCACCTTTTGCTCACTATTCTGAGATTGGTTATATGATGCCGGTTGCAGGTCCATCAAAAGGACTGTCGGGATTCTGGGAGGAGTTTGATGCAGCTTATGACGCAGGTGGCTTTTTTATGCTTATTGTTCATCCATTTCTCACTGGCAGGTTGGCTCGCTGGAAACAGGTGGAAACGTGGTTAGAGAAAACGTTAAACACAAAAGATGTTTGGTTTGCCAGGCTTGATGAAATTGCCGATCACTTGGATCAAATCGTGGCGAGCGGGGCCTATGTTCCCCGGAGCGAGGCACTGCCCTATTATACAGCACCAATTGGGCGTGCGGAATAAGAAAGGATTTCACCATGCTTAATGATACGGATAGGAACATGTTGAAAATTGCCTATGACGAAGCCCGACTAGGTTTTGAAGCAGGTGGATGCCCAATCGGTTCAGTGCTAGCACGTGGTGGACATGAAGTCTCGCGTGGGCGTAATCAGCGTGTTCAGCAAGGAGACCCAATAGCTCATGGTGAGATGGATGCTCTCCGCAAAGCTGGCCGCCAAAAAACCTACCGAGACACGGTACTTTATACGACGCTCAGTCCTTGTATGATGTGTAGCGGAACTATTATCCAATTTGGCATTCCGCGAGTTGTGATTGGCGAGAATAAAACCTTTGGGGGCAATGAAGCATTTTTACGTCAGCATGGGGTAGAAATTGTTATTGCTGATGATCCGGATTGCATTGCCTTGATGAAGCGTTTTATCACCGAAAAGCCCGAACTTTGGGCGGAAGATATTGCGGAGGACTGAGTCGTGATAGCGTCTTTATATGATTCAGCAAAATATGATGGAACCAATGCGAGCTTCACTAGCGCTATATTGCCAGACGGAAGTCCCGAAACTGGAGTGACATATCGTATTCCACCGCGTTGCGGTGTTGCCGTTAAACTTCAAGCAGGACAGCAATTACAAATTGAAAACACTCATGGTACGCAGGTTTGCGACTTCTGGGCATATCTTACTGCTGACATGGGTCAATTCTTATCTATGTCGCATTGTCGAACATGGCTGCAGTCTGTTTTCCCCAAAATTGGTGACCAGCTTGTGACAAACTGTCGTCAACCAGTGCTTGAGATTATCACCGACACGTCACCGGGTGTGCACGATACCATTATGTCTTGTTGCGATTTGACACGATATCAATTGTTGGGATGCAGGGAGTATCACGATAATTGCACGGACAACCTGCAGATGGCGTTAAGTACAATTGGACTCGAGGCACCGCATGTCCCCGACCCGTTTAACTTGTGGATGAATATCCCTATTTCACGACATGGCCAAACCTCTTTTGAGGTGATAGTCTCATCGCAATGTGATCTTGTCGGGTTCAGAGTGCTCGAAGATTTAATTGCCGTTATGTCTGCCTGTCCACAGGATAAGAATCCAATCAATGGTGCAGGTGCAAAACCATCGGAACTTCGTTTTTTAATAGAGGCCTGATGTTTTTATGGCGAAGAGGGTCTCAAGAAGCAGTGTAACAAGATTACGTAAAGTCGAAAAAAAAGCCCTTATATTAAAAGCGGCAGAAAAGGTCTTTGCCCGACAAGGTTTGAAGGGTACTAGATTAATTGAAATTGCAAATGAAGCAGGTTTGTCAAAGGCAAATTTGTTATATTATTTTCAGAGTAAAGAAGATATTTACCGCGCAGTATGCCAAGATATTTTGGGAACTTGGCTCGAAGCTCTTGGTGATATCTCTGAGGACGATAACCCAAAAAAAGCTATTGAAAGCTATATAAAATCAAAAATGGATCTTTCATTCAGTCGGCCTAACGCCTCAAAGGTTTTTGCGTTGGAGATTATCGCTGGCGCTCCGGTTATTGGAGATTATCTGGAAAAGGATTTGAAAAGTTGGGTTGACAGGCAGGCAAGTGTTTTCAAAACATGGCAGTCACGGGGTGAAATGGTGTCAATTTCACCTCAACATGTCTTTTTCATGATTTGGGCAGTTACGCAAACATACGCTGACTTTAATACGCAGATTACAGCAGTTCTAGGCGTTAAAGAATTAGGTGCGGTTGACTACTCCTCGGCAGTTGAGACTGTCACGGACGTTGTTCTTACCGGTTTGAGGATGAAATAAATTTTTAAATAAAAATTGACCATTTGGTCAAATTTTATTTAGGCTAATCCCAGGAAATAATGCGCTGCTTTGTTAAGAACTTCAAGCTCAGCTTAAATTTGAAATTAAGTGAGTAGCGGTAGTTAGAAAAGGTGAAAAGATGTCCAAATCTCGCCCTATAGTTTTAACCTCTCATTCAAGGCCTGGGTCAAATCATTTCTCGCCTATTCACTGGGGAGCAGAAGACTCACGCAGTCG
>QBYK01000073.1 GCA_003282865.1 SAR116 cluster bacterium AG-325-I21
GCGAGAGGACTAGCCTTATGGGAATTGATGCCACCCAATTTTTGTTAAACAAAGCACAAAAGAGCTTTGCACATCTACTTTGCCTATTAATCTTCTGGCCCTCAGCATGCTTTACAGGAATAGCAATAGCCTTTTCTGAACCTTCCAACGCGGATGGGTTACCAAGACAAGAAGTAAAAGAGTTAATCATTCATCACTCAAGAGAAAGTCAATATGTTGATCCAGCGCTCGCCCTAGCAGTAGCACGTATCTTGTCAAATTTTGACGCTGCTGCTATTGGGCCTGCCCAGCGCGTTGGCGTGTTTCAACTTGATCATAAGCGCTTAGCTGGTACCTATAAAAAAACTGACCTACTGGATCCATATTTAAATATCAAAATTGGACTTCAAAATCTTGATCATCTGATCAAGTCCAATGATGGTGATATTGCCACGGGGCTTGCGGACTTTAACAATGGGTTTGCCATTGGCCCCTGGCCCAATACCCGGATCGTCAACACCCCTCATGGTTTTCTTGCTAATGTTTTTGCCGCGCGTGCAGTGTTTCAAAAAGAGCTGTCAAGCAATCACCACGCAACCAGAGAGCCGATGCAGCTCAGTTTATATACAAGTTCAGGCCCGAATGATATTCTATATATTGATCGTAAAAATCTTAACTTGCCACGATGGCGCAAAAAGATTTTGGAAACCCTTTATTGGCTTCGTGAGGTAGAACGAATCAAGCGCACGCAAACTTGGTAATCCAATCACCTTAGTCATCAATAAAGATATCGGTAATCAGAAAAGAGCAAAACATATGTACTTTAGTAGCCAGCGTTCAGAAGCCTATGTTGTCAGTAGTCAGAAAATAAAAATTTCAATTTCGCCTAAAGCTTGGCTACTGGCTAAGACCTCAAGTGCTCTGCTCATGTGCATTGTGATCTGTTTTTTAATTGTCCTACCGAAAGCACACGCGGCAGAAAAACAAATTCCCGTTTTTTTGGCCCCTGCCCATGAGGTTAGTCGGATTGATTCACTATTTGCCCGAGAGATAGAAGGTGCCTTTATCAATCTGGGCATCTACTTAACCGATATACGTGCTATTATGAGTAGCGTAAATGATAAAACCACGCTCAATGGGCAAAGCGCCCTGTTTGATAAACTCATCAAACATTTTACCAAACACGGCAGCAAAGGCATCCTAATTGATACATCACTCTCACAAATCGAGGACCAACGCCTCATGCCCGTGCTGCGGGCTGTTGCCCTACCTTCCGGGCGTCTTATTAGCAGCGTAGCCAGTCTTGACCTCTCAAGGGACGCGATGCGCGATGAATTGCGCATCGCAGCGGTATCTATCGTACGCCGTGCTTTACGTCAGATACAAGACAACACCAGCGATCTAGACTGGGCAAAGGGTGCAGATTGGGCAAGCAAAGAACACGTCATCAATATCACGATTGAAAACTTCAACATTTGTGAACAAAATTATATTTTGGAAGAGATGGAAATTGAATTTCCCGGCTTTATCAGCATGGATTTAGTCAACTCCACACAAAACACTTATGCTAAATATAACTATCTCACTACAGCAAAAAATCAGCGCCTAACAAAGTGGCTTCAAATATTTCTGATGGAACATCAGATGATGCCAGGAAGAGACTTCAATATTCTTTACCACAAGAAAAAACTGCGTTTGATTCAAGAAAATGGTGCAAAATTAGGAACGGTCTGCAATGCATCATAGCATGCTACCTTTGCAAGACTTAACAGCGATTAGAGGTTAGCGAATGAGATATTCTAATCATATCCGTGGATACGCAATTTGGCTATCGCTCATCTTTGCGACGGGGATCTTCTCTGCGACGTCAGCCAGTCATGCCATCACTCAGATTATCGTCTATCAGGAACCAGCCACTAACAATAAAACAGCTGGATTGGCAGACGTAGCAGCAGACGCTTTCAAATCCAGATTAAATCGAATGAATTTCATGGTACTGGATACCGCCACAGTGTCACGTAAAGTTGGTATCAGCACGATTGCTGCATCACGCGATGAGGTGTTGGCCAGACTTTCATCCATTCGGTCCAATTATGGTGACGTTTTGATTATTTTTTTGCAGTCACGACTCCATCTACCTGCGAGCCGAAATGCCTATCTGCAATCGAACGCAACGGTTGTTTCATCAGTAACTGAAAGTCAGATCGTATCATCAAGCGTAGATGGCGAAGGCTTCTTACTTCCGCATGATTGTGATTTGGATTGCTCTCAAATTCTTGGCACTAGAGCGTCACGGCAAATTGCCGAAACCTTGGCTATGCGCATTGGTAAACTATTGAACAGCCCCTCTGGGTCGATGGCGGATAACGGTAATACGATCAATAAGGTTGAGTTTGACCTTGTAAATTTCAACCAAGACAGACAAGCGCGCTTTATTGATCTGTTGGTTAACGAATTTCCAGGTTTTTTGAAACTTGTAAATATGCAGCAGGCCGGCCCTCATATACGTTTTGGTTACTTAAGTGAAGCACCAAACGAAAAATTGCAAAAATGGATTTCTATCAGCTTGCGCGACATCGGTATCAATCCCGAAACTGGCGCTGATATAATGGTAAAACCCGGAGCAATCCAGATTGTCCTAACCACAATGAATAAAAGCCGTGGTAGCATTGGAAACCCCAAAAAATACAACTAGCCCATCACAAAACATCGTCAAATATTTCCATTAGAATACTAGTGGTCAAATATTCTAACAAGGAATAAACCGATGCTGAGTGATGATGGCGGAAACCCGCTTGCCGAAGTTGGACTAGCACTATCCATGGCCTTTTTCAGCCTGATGATACTTATGTTGGTCGCGGTTTTGAACAGTTCACCAAACAAGCAGCGTGTCAAAATGGGCAAAGATGGCAACCAGCAAGCTACTGAAAAGATGGATTTCTACGTTTACAGCAAGGGTCAGCTCTTCGACAAAAGTCTCAAACCACAGAATGTTAACACCCTGCCAGAGCATCGAAAAATTTTGTTGGCTGTTGACCCCCAGCTAGAATTATCAGCCGTATTAGACATCATCACACAGGTAGGTCATCAAAACCTGCAAATTACCAAACTAGATTTGGCTTGGCAAAAAAGACTCCAGCAAAACGGAGTTGCACCATGATAATGCTACTCAAACAAGCTGGGCGCCAAGGCTTGACTAGCTTTGCAATGATCGTAATCCTCTCGTTTGCGATACTACCAAACGCAATAGCTTATTGGTCAATTGACCGCATCGAGCAGCTCATCATTCAGGAAAGCCTGAAATCAAAGTTTGTATCGCCCTCTCTGGCTCTTGCCGTTGCAGAAACTGAGTCAAGTTTCAGGCCACATGTTGTCAGCCATGCTGGTGCTGTCGGCGTCATGCAAGTTATGCCGGCCACGGCTTATGACATGTACAAGGTGAGGCAAGAGGCTTTATTTGACCCACAAACAAACATCCGAATTGGCGTACAATTTCTTAACCATTTGATCAAAAAATATAATGGTCGGATTGACTTAGCATTATCTCACTATAATGGCGGCTCTCGCGTAATCAGGGATGGTAGAGCACGAATATTACCATACACAATTGATTATGTTTCTCGCATACTTGCCCGATCAAAACATTACAAAGTAGCATTAGCGTCAGACCCGCATCTAAAAACAAGGCAGGAGCTTGCTGTACAAATGTCAAACAATCATGCTAAGCCAAAAAAAAGAGCAGGTGAGCCACTACACATCAATCATGTCGACAGTTGGCTGACCTTTATTGAAGAGTTAACCCCAATCGGAAGGCAATAAACAAAGGTGATGTCTAATGTTTCATACAAGCTATTGCATAAGTTGGCCCTGCAAGACGACGGGCCAAGTAACACTCTGCAGGCCTTATTGACATCAACTCTTGAAACAACCACCGCAGATGGCCGACCACGGCACAGCGAACAGGCACAGCAAAATTTAATAAAGGTCATCGCCAGCCATAGCTACGCAAAAGTCATATTTCCCCTTTGCCACTTCATGGTTGTTGCCGCGCAACGAAAAATTCCACTCTATTACTGGTTCACCATGACCCAGCCAATGACTGCCAGCAGCCTCGCAAGCAGCCTAAGGTCAGCTAGCGACCAAATATCACCTGACAATCATACCGACATGAAAAACCAGTTAGTGATTACCATAGCCAGAGGAAATTATACGTTTGATGTGAATTTGAGTCATATTGCCAAGCACTCGGCACTTTTCGATCTGATAATGGAAATTATTGGCTATGAGGGATTAGAGATACTCTACAACAAGCTAGCCTATGCAGAAAACCGGCATGAAATTGCCTCCGTCTCCAACGATCTTGCACGTGGAATATACCAATTCTTAAAAGACCACTTCCCTACAGCCTCCACCGAGAAAAAAGCGCGGTTCATGCATGATTTTCTTGCAAAGTGTACCGGACAAAACGCTAGTATAAGTACTAGCGATATTAACGATTCGTTAATTATAGATTTTTGGCTCGAATTCAGTCTTGATGCGCAATCCAAATTTAGATTGTTCAGTAATTGCGCCCACAGCTGGGTTACCTACCGCCAAGCGATAAGGCTTGCAGCGAGTAATCGATTTCAAAAAGGAGCTAGTCTAGACGCCCTAAATGAGCAAGGAGTTGCCGAAATTAGTCGAATTGATCAAAATGCGGCACAAGTGATATTTGATGAGATTGCAGAAGGCCCTAGTTCAACTGCAAAGTTGCGACAAATCAATCCGTCAATACTTAAAACGGTCAAGCTGGTAAATGCTACGGAGTTCGATCATCTTGCTGAGTTGATAAAATTTGGTAATGAGGGCCACACACTGGTTTTAACGATCCTGCGCCTTTTGACTTTTGCCCCAGTTCAAGCACGACTGGTCGAAGCATCACGCAAAAGAAAAATGCAGGCCAGCGCCATGCATAGTCTAGCTGACGATGATGCTTACAGCCACGTTTTCGATCACATCAATACCCTGACGGATACAATCCGTGGACTTACTGAAGCGGCGGCATTTTCATTATATCTTGCGCAGTCATCCACTTTCATATACGCCGCCGTGCCACTAGCGAACACTCAAGAGCAAAAAGAACTAACCAACGCTCGCACCAGAATCAGGGCAAGCCTGACCAAGCCAATGGATGAAATTATATTGGCTGAAAAAATTAGTGCCGAGCTCCTCAAAAAACTGCCGCAAATCATGCCAGTATTTTTTGCCCAATTAAAGCAGGCTAGAAAGAAGTATCGGCGAAAGGGTCTTGGCAAGTTGCCGATTGAAGATAGCAACTCTTGGATCAGTGAACTGACAACCGGTATTGAGGTTCTTTCCGAGATGGCAACACATTTAAACCGACTGACCAGTACATATCTAGCCAATGAAAACCCTCATACAAAACAAAAAACCCTAAAATCCTGTTTCGCCGAAGACCGCGATATTTTCTTTAAACAATTCAGACAAATTTACGGACAAGCATCATGACCACGAGTTCTGACGAAATAACCACTGATCTTGATGAAGCTACTGCAAAGTTCGTTGCCCTCGAAAACTATCGTAGGCTAGCGACCAGTCTTTCAAAAAACGATGGCACCAAAGCGATTACACTGACGTTCCAAGACCTGTGGTCGGCGGCCATACACCCTGAGCAGAACATTGATCTCATTGCAGCAATTCAGCGTGACAGGCAGCATGCTAGACGTTTTGACGCGCTACTGCGTTCAATGGCGGTTTTCAGCCAGCCAGCGCAAGCCGCAGCAGCCAGTGACAACATGGACAAGCGGACTGGCGAGCAATTTGATCTCGAACTGAAACCATCATCACGTCAGGACGGTGCCTATTTTCTGATCATTCGAATGCATAATTTAGTAAAAACAATTCCGCAGCATCTTTATTACTGTCACAATAATAGCTATCATTTTCTCTCACTTTCACCTGTCCATAACGGCGTATCACAGGTTATGGTTGGCGAAAGTAACTCTATAATAGACGCCTTCAACGACCCAGCGGCGGAGTTCTTCATTAAGTGACACTACCATCCCTATGGATCGCCACAACCCGTGGGCCGGTTGAGATCGTTTCAATCACTGAAGAAGATCCCGAAATCCGATCGGTTCTATGCTTATCGGACAGTTTTCAAGAATTGCCGATCAGTCCACTTTATGATGCTTTTGTGCGACGTCCAACCGGCCTCATTGAACAAATTACTGGCCACTCATCTTATCGTGTCGACCTATCTGGCCCAATAACGCAAGGCCAAAGCTGGCAACTTGGGCTTGCGGTCACCCATCTGTTTCACGCTGAGGCTCAACTGAATAGTTTTTCATTGCCAAACGCGCTTGTCTGGACAACTGGAAAGGTTACCCCGAGGGGCATTGTACAACCCGTTGGAAAAATCGTTGAAAAATGGAAAATGACAATCGCCGAATTAGCCAATAAAACCACAAAACTAGATCAGATTATCGTCATCGCCCATGCTACAAATATTGCAGAAGTCCAGAAACTTGAACCAATGGGTAGTTCACAACCAAAAATTATATATTTACCTGCTTCGTCACTTAACGATATAGCAACATATTTCGAATTATCAGTTGGCAACACGCTAAGGGCACCTGCTAAAAGGTCACCCCGAGTTTTTAAAGGATATATTGTCGCGGGCCTGCTAGGACTTATTGGAATTGCCACTGCTATGAAGCTCGCCAGTGATTTTGTTATGCCTCTCTCGCGACTTGACACAGAGGGGCGATACCGAGAGCTATTTATGGAATTGCGGCTGATGCGGCAGGAGGGCAATTGGCTAGATGTAAATGGTGCGTTCTTTTTTCAAAAGAATCTGGAAAACCGGGCGGATAGATTGCGCAAAAACATGCATGTTGAAATCCGGTCATTGCAGGGTAAAAATACCACCTGTGCGAGCCATAAGGCCACTATAACTACTAGTACGCTGCCTGAATGGGTGCATGCGGCATGTCAGTTACAATTAACTCTCGGAAACAGATCTGATCGTCCAATCGGCATTTGGATTGCTTTGGTAAGCCATGGGACAACGGGCTCACCAACAGTGATTTTGCGCAATCATGCAGCATTGCCACCAGGTCAAACTGTTACACTACCCAAATTCATAATGGAAAAAAGCAATACAATAAAGACAGTCATTGCCATCGCATCAATAATGCCTGATTCTGAATTGCTATCGTGGTTCAATACGCTCATAAATGACGTCCACCCTGCCGACCATATGATTAGTCGTATTGAAAAATCAGGGAGTGGTTTTCTCTTTGCCCAGGCAACCGGTACACAGAAATGAGCTTGCTTTTTAAAAGTATACTCTGTTTTCATAGTCGTCCGATAAAAGCAGGAGGAAACATGTTTCAGTCAAACTTTCCATGGAAGATGATTAATCGCGCCGCTGTCATGGGCATGTTTATGATTTCATTTACCGCCTGTAACCCAGCTGAAACGACCTCACCATTGCGCGTCACTGAACCCTCCGTCTATGAAACAAAAACCAAAGATGTTGCTAGGATCGGTGAAATCATGCACAGCAACCGGACAAAGGTAAACGGGTCAGACGATGTTGTAACTC
>QBYK01000074.1 GCA_003282865.1 SAR116 cluster bacterium AG-325-I21
CACCATTGTTAGCCCGTCGCCGTAGCTGATTGAGGGCTCTATTGTAAGTGCCATACCTGCCTTTATTTCTGTTTTATCCCAGTTGGTAAGTGATGGCGGTTCCGTTAATTGAATACCGAGGCCGTGACCATAGCGTCCAACCTCGTCACCGCCAAATTGGCCAGAATGGTTCGGGCGCAGAATAGAGTCCATGGCTGAGAACAAATCAATAGCGGTAATCCCAGGTTCCAGTATATCGAGAGCTGCTTCGGTTGCGTCAAAAAGACGATGATGTGCCTCCTTGGCTGCATCACTCGCATAATGTATGGCAAAATTTCGGTCAAAATCGCTGAAATGGCCATCCCACACGCAGCCTGTATCCAGCATAAACACATCTCCGCTGGCAAGCGGACGGTTGTTTGGTGGGGCAATGATATCTTTATACCCATCTGGTCCGGCACTGCCAACAAGATAGCTGACATCATCAACTCCGGCTTCAAGTGCTTTGATTTTAAATTGGCGAAACAGCTCATCAAGCCCTACGCCTGCATCAACCCAATTTGGGATAGTTGCGAACACGCGAGATACAGTGCCGCATATATGCTTTAATTTTTCCTGTTCTGCTGGTGATTTGATCATCCTGATTTGCTGGATATCGGCCGTCATGTCCGCCATTGTGATACCATCAAGTTGGGCTCTCAGAGCCCTGATATTGGTCAATGGCATGCGGATAAAGGTTTCGCGCCCCATCATCATGCCTAGTCGATCAGAATTGCCAACATGATCATGTACTAACTCAACCAGCAGGCTAATGCCATCATCAGTTTCTGCTGGCGAAGTCCATGATCGCAAATCGCCTACATAACAATCACGCATTAGTGGTACGCCAATTGACGGAATGACTGCAATAGGTTTACCACCGGCTGGCAAAAGAACGAACCAAGGCCGAGTTGGGCTTTGCCAAAATTGGGTCATGAAACCGGTAAAATAACGGACATCAGCCTCACTTGTCAGCAGCAATGCCGCAATGTCACGGCTCGCCATGGCCTGCTGGGCGGTCGTGCAGCGATTTGCATACTCGGCTGTTGTAAAGCCGCGGGAAGGGACCGTCACGATTGTCGACCCTTTGCAATCATATGGTCATAAATAGTCGGGTCAGTTGCGCCTTCGGTTCCAATTAATAGCACAACTGAATCTGGACCAAACCCAAGGGTTTGCCACAAAGCTGGATCACGATTTGCCGCAATTAAAGCAGCAACACCGGCAGTTGCGCATTCGCCCGCTTCGATGGAGCCGCCACCAAATGTGCCAGTGGCAAATTCTGCCATAAGTGGTGCGATAGCATTATCGGTAATTGATAGGCAGTGATTTAAGGTTGGCTGTAATATCTCCCAAGCAAGGTCGGATACTTCCCCGCATGACAAACCAGCCATCAAGGTCTCTTCCCGAATATCAACAAGCTGGGGGGTTTGGGCGTTTACACTCTCCAGAAAACAGGCTGACATATACGATTCAACGCTAATCATACGACAAAAATCAGCCCCCATCGCCCGCCACAAGGGGGCAACAATGCCAGCGGCTAAACCGCCAACGCCAATTGGCAGAAAACAATGAGTTGGTCGTGCAGACCCTAACTGATCCAGTACCTCGCGCCCCATCACGCTGTAGCCAGCCATGATGTCACATGGTATCTCGCGATAGCCGGGCCATGATGTATCGGAAACAATATGCCAATTATTCGTGTCAGCATCTGCTTTGCAAGCAGCGAGAGAGGCTTCATAGTTACCTGCAATGCGATTAACCTTAGCCCCAAAAATCGCCATGGCATCTGCGCGTTGTTTGCTAACGTGCTCGTGAATGTATATTTCGGCGCGGCATCCGGCTTGTTGGGCGCCCCATGCAACTGAACGGCCGTGGTTGCCATCTGTTGCAGTGGTCACTGTAATGCTCTCCGGATCAACCCCAGTAGTCGCCTGCTCGGCAACAAGATTGGCGACAGCATAAGCACCACCGAGGGCTTTGAATGATTTCATGTCAAGGCGCTGTGACTCATCCTTGTAGAACACTGATGCCACACCACAATGACCGGCTAATTTGTCAAGCGATATAAGAGGGGTCGGAATGTAGCCCGGCCAGCCGTTAATTTCGGCGTAGGCGCTGTCCATATTCCTGCTGTTTAGATTGTCATTAAATTCAGGAAAAGGTATTTGCTGGCGCCCGCGATTGGCAACAACTTTTATGATTTCGCAAGTTGCAAGCATTTGATTGGTTAGAGCCATGGGTGACTTATTCCTACGTCATAAAAATGATTATGCGATAAATTATCACAATTTATTTGCCAAGTCGGAAAAAACTGCTCCGGTTCATTTCACTTTGTAAAGAGCAAAGTGGTAGGCTGACTTGCAGATTGCATAGGCTTGCATTAGATTTCAATCCTATCTGATAGGAAGATAAATAAAGGGGAATAAATGTCGGGACATGGCTATGAGTCTGGTAGGTTAAATCTACCTTTTGTGGGGTTATGCAGCTTCGGCAAATACCCGTACCAGCCAGATTGGTCAGCAATCGACGCCGATTTTGCTATTCTAGGGGCGCCATTCGATTTTGGAACTCAGTTCCGAGCTGGCGCACGCTTTGGCCCACGAGGCATACGCGAAGCGTCAACATTATTTTCTTTTGGTCATGCCGGCGCCTACGACCATGAGGATGACGTTACTTATCTTGCTGCTGAAGAAGTGCGCATTGTTGATATTGGTGATGCGGACATTGTTCACACGGATACTGTTAAAAGCCATGCCAATATTGAAACTGGTGTCCGGGCCATTCTGGCAGCTGGGGCGACTCCTATTGTGCTTGGTGGTGACCATTCGGTGAATATTCCCTGTATTAATGCTTTTTCTGATGAGAAGCCATTTCACCTTGTACAAATTGATGCGCATCTTGATTTTGTCGATGAGCGCCATGGGGTAAAATATGGGCATGGCAATCCTATGCGTCGTGCTGCCGAGAAATCGTATGTCACGGGGCTGTCTCAGATCGGCATCCGCAATGTGTCCTCGACCGCAAAGGACGGTTATGATGATGCACGAAGAATGGGCTCTGATATTCAATCGGTTCGGCAGTTTCGGGCCCTGGGAGTGGATGGAATTTTGGACCGAGTCCCGGCTGATGAGCGGTATTATGTGACCATTGACATTGATGGATTTGATCCCTCAATTGCGCCTGGAACGGGCACGCCATCGCATGGCGGATTTCTCTACTATGAGGTTTTGGAATTGCTTGATGGTTTGACCAAACGAGGGGAAGTTATAGGCGTTGACCTCGTTGAGGTTGCGCCAGACTATGATCAGAGCGGCAGCACAACCACGCTCGCTGCGCAGGTGCTTTTAAACTTCATAGGAAGAATTTATCACAACAGAAGTTAGTTTTCCGTTCATAGGTTTTTTATTTGTGCAGAGTGCAAACTTTTTAAACTCACTCTAAATTAATCCTTGGTGTTGCAAAGCGCCGTTTTCCATATTAAGTTCAAGACTATTAGCTCATCACCTATATGAATTTACGCACTCGATCCAATCAAACATTTTTTAGTCCGGATATCAATTATGGTTCAAGCCAACGACCCATTCGTAAGTTTTAAAGGGGTCCAAAAAAGCTATGACGGAAAGTCCCTTGTCGTAAAGAATTTGAACCTTGATATAGCCGCGGGCGAATTTCTCACGATGCTCGGTCCGTCTGGATCGGGTAAAACTACCTGCTTAATGATGCTTGCTGGGTTTGAAACTGCCACGCATGGTGATATTGAGCTTGGGGGCAGGCCAATAAACAATATTCCGCCTCATAAGCGTGGCATTGGTATGGTTTTTCAAAATTATGCGTTATTCCCGCACATGACCGTGGGTGAAAATTTAGCATTTCCACTGAATGTTAGAAACATGCCAAAGGCAGAGGTTGAAGAAAAGGTCCGATCAGTGCTGGACATGGTTCAAATGATGGCATTTATCGATCGAAAGCCAGCGCAGCTCTCAGGTGGGCAGCAACAACGTGTTGCCCTAGCACGAGCGTTGGTATTCAGTCCTGAGTTGGTGTTGATGGATGAACCGCTTGGTGCGCTTGACAAGCAGCTTCGTGAACATATGCAATACGAAATAAAGCATATTCATGAAAATTTAGGAGTTACGGTAGTTTATGTAACGCATGATCAGTCTGAAGCCCTAACTATGTCGAACCGCATTGCTGTGTTTGACGACGGTGTTATTCAACAATTGGCAGATCCAGTCACTCTATATGAAAAGCCAGAAAATTCATTTGTGGCGCAATTTATTGGCGAAAATAACCAGATGGTTGGTACCGTTAAATCGGTCAGTAAGGGGATCGCCACAATAAAGCTCGACTCAAGCGCTGAGGTAAAGGCGTTGGCGGTAAATATTGGTGGTGTCGGGAGCCGGACAACGTTATCGGTGCGGCCCGAGCGCTGTGTTATAATAACAAAAAAATCGGCAACGGTCAGTAGATTAGACGCCCGGATTGAAGAGTTAATTTATTTGGGAGATCATATACGTTGCCGTATGAATGTTGCTGGGGATGAACAGTTCATCATGAAAGTGCCAAATACATCAGGCCAGCTCGGGCTTGAAATTGGTGCAACGCTTGAAATTGGTTGGCAGAATAATGATTGCCGTGCTCTTGATTTAAAGGAATTAGTTTGATTGCAAAAGCAGTCAAGAATGGCCACGCTGCCTAAATAACTGAGGTGGTGGCTAACACGAGAGAGTGGTGTAGCTCTGTAATTACACAAAACAAAGAAAGGGAGTGGACAATATGTCTGGATTAACTAAAAAACTAATCGCAATTGCAGGTGCATCTGTATTTGTGAGCAGTGCTTCAATGGCAGGGGACTTAACAGTTGTGTCATGGGGTGGTGCCTATACAAAGTCTCAGGTTGAGGCCTATCACAAGCCATGGATGGCAAACACTGGCAAAACTATCGTGTCTGAAGATTATGGCGGGGGTATTGCCGAGATCAAAGCGCAGGTTGAGTCAGGCAACGTGACATGGGATGTCGTTGACGTTGAATTGTCAGACGCTATTCGTGCCTGTGATGAGGGCCTTCTTGAGCCTATTGACCATTCAACGCTGCCTCCAGCACCTGACGGCACACCAGCAACAGAAGACTTTTTACCTGGGACCCTGCATGATTGTGCGGTTGCCAATATCGTTTGGTCATCGGTTTACGCCTACGACTCCAGCAAAGTGCGTAATTGGAACGCTCCAAAAACAATGGCAGACTTCTTTGATACGCAAGCATATCCAGGCAAGCGCGGAATGCGTAAGTCACCAAAGGTGACGATGGAGTTTGCATTGATTGCTGACGGTGTACCAACGAGTGAGGTATATGACGTGCTGGGCACCGACGAGGGTATTGCCCGTGCATTCGCGAAGCTCGATACAATCAAGGAAGATGTTGTTTGGTGGGAAGCTGGGGCACAGCCTCCACAGCTGCTTGCTGACGGAGAAGTTGTATTTTCAACGGCTTGGAACGGCCGCGTATTTAACGCCAAGAATGCTGAAGGGCAGCCATTTGAAATGGTATGGGATGGACAAGTTTATGATTTGGACTTGTGGGTAATTCCAAAGGGTTCAAAAAATAAGGAAGCTGCCCTAGATTTCGTTGCGTTCTCTACAGCGACTGAACAATTGGCTGCGCAAGCTTCGTGGATCTCGTACGGTCCAGCCCGTGCTTCTTCGGAAGCGAGACTTGGAACCTATCATTCAGATGCAAGCATCAACATGGCAGATCATATGCCAACAGCAGCTGCTAACTTTAAAAATGCCTTGCAGAATGACTTTGAATTTTGGGCAGATAATGCTGATCAGCTGAACGAGCGTTTCAACGCTTGGTTGGCAAAGTAATATTGAAAACACTCCGGTCACATGGCGTTGTCATGTGACCGTTTTAATTTTTAGGTCAGAGCCGAAGAATTATTCAAATCATGGTAGATAGTCAAACAGCTGCATCAGGGCCAATCACTGCGGCCGATGGCACGCCCCTTAAGAAAAAGCTAGCACAAGCACTTTTTCGGAGTAGGCTTCGTGCTGTCTCGCTTGCGACGCCATTGCTTGCCTTTGTAATGGCTAGCTTCGTGGTTCCAATTTTCGCTCTGATGTGGCAAGGGGTATATAATGACAGATTTTCAACCTACACCCCAAATCTGACAGAGCAGTTAAACAAATGGGACGGTTTGGAGGAACCAGATGAGTCGTTGTTCATGGCCCTTGTCGAGGATCTCAAACAAGCTCGGAAAGACAGGACCATTGGTAGAATAGCAACGCGGGTGAACCAGGAATTCCCCGGCACACGCTCGTTGTTCACTTCCACCGCGCGAAAGGCCAAAAAGCTCAAGGCTCCCTTTAAAAAGAGTGTCATAAAAACCAATAAAAAATGGGCTAATATTGAGGTATGGCGGGCGATGAAAATCACCTCGCAAGATCTGACACCAAGTTTCTATGCCACTGCATTAGATGGCCGATATACGGTTGACAAGGGCTTTGTAAAGCAGAACGAAAATAGGCAGATTTATGTAAAGCTATTTTGGCGAACTTTTATGATTTCGGCGACCGTAATGGCTTTATGCTTAATGCTTGGTTATCCAGTTGCCTACTTACTGGCAACGTTACCGCTACGCTCTTCTAATCTACTGATGATTATGGTCTTATTGCCGTTCTGGACGTCGCTCCTTGTGCGGACAACTGCTTGGATCGCTATTTTGCAATCCCAAGGGGTGATCAATGACTTGTTGGTGGTGGTGGGCATAACAGGGGATGATTCAAGGTTTTCTCTTATTTACAATATGACGGGCACGATTATAGCGATGACACATATCTTGCTGCCTTTTATGATTCTCCCACTCTATTCTGTGATGAAGACCATTCCACCGTCTTATATGCGGGCTGCACGTTCGCTTGGCGCAACGCCAACAATGGCCTTTATCAAGGTGTATGTTCCGCAAACTATTCCGGGTGTTGGCGCGGGAGGTCTCTTGGTCTTTATTCTGGCAATAGGTTATTATATTACCCCAGCTCTTGTTGGTGGTCAGGATGGCCAATTGATTTCAAATATGATCGCGTATCATATGCAAAAATCGCTTAACTGGTCTTTGGCGGCTGCTTTGGGAGGAATTCTTTTGGCAGGGGTCTTGCTCCTATATTGGATATATGACCGAGTTATCGGTATTGATAATATGAAATTGGGGTAATCGATATGGCAAAGCTTCCCCCCTATACCAGCACTGGTGAATACATCTGGCATTACATTTACAGGTGTATTTGTGGTCTTGTTTTCTTGTTTTTAATACTACCGATC
>QBYK01000075.1 GCA_003282865.1 SAR116 cluster bacterium AG-325-I21
CTTTTGGCGCACAATTCAGTTTATCCGCAATGCGGTCTTTCAATTCGGTAAGAGTGGCGTTGCAGCGGTCTTCGCTGGCTTCGGCGCGGATTTGGTTTTCACGCGCTGTCGTAAGGGCATCGTCAGAGTCGCGTTGCAGTGAAGGCCGCGAACGTCTTTTGAAAAGCTTTGGTGACGTGAATGAGCATTTTAAGCGGTTATTCAAAAAGCTATTTGGTGGAGGCACAGCCGAATTACAGCTTACCGATGCTTATGATCCGCTCGAGGCTGGCCTTGAAATTCTTGCAAGTCCGCCAGGAAAACGCCTTCAATCGCTATCACTATTATCGGGCGGAGAGCAGGCCCTAACTGCATTGGCGATTATTTTTGCCGTGTTTTTGACGAATCCAGCACCTATTTGCGTTTTGGACGAAGTAGACGCACCGCTTGACGATTCGAATGTTGTTCGTTTCTGTGATCTGTTGCGCGATATTTGCAATCAGACCGATACACGATTCCTCGTCGTCACGCATCACCGAATGACAATGGCTCGCATGGACCGGCTTTTCGGCATTACAATGGAACAGCGCGGTATCTCCAAGCTTGTTTCGGTTGACTTGCAGACAGCCGAAAGAATCCGTGACAATGCGGTCACTTAGTGCCTACTCTTTACTGATTCAAACCAAACATTTGTGAGATGTAGCTAATTCGCAGAAATTTGCGGCAAAAGAACACCCATTGAAGGCTTGACAAAGACCAACCCACGCCCCTATTTTGAGCGCGTTTTCAGTAGGAGTTGTTGCTGTGAATATCAGTGGCGTTCAGCCTGCTTAATTCGGTATTGGATGAACATAGGATAACCTTCGTGTGAACCCGCCATATCCTGCTGCAACGGACGCGGCTTGTTGGGATTGGGATGACCAGATGAATGACAAAGACACGCAAGGGGACAAACAACGTCTCGCGGATATTGACCGTCGTCTGGACAAGCTGCAAGCGCAGCGGGAAGAAAAAGACCGGCCCGGCCGATCTGCTCTTCCCGAAGGCATGGCAGCAATCATGGGACGCGTTGCCACCGAGCTTGTCGCCGGTGTTGTGATTGGTGCCTTTATCGGCTGGGCACTGGATCGATGGCTGGATACTTCGCCGCTATTTATGTTGGTGATGTTTTTTATGGGAGCAATCGCTGGCATGTTGAATGTTTGGCGTGTATTTACTGGCCGAGGTTTGGCAGCAGGTTACTTCGATGAGCATAAAAACTCATCATTGAAAGACGATTAAGGAGCTGACAGGCAATGAGCAATTCTCAAGGAATGCATTCCCCAGTCGAGCAGTTTGAAATCAAGCCATTGGTTGAACTGTCACTTGGTGGCTATGATGTATCATTCACCAACTCCAGCTTGTTTATGCTTCTTGCCATTGGCGTCAGTGTCATTTTTCTGATTAGCGCGATGCGCCGGGCCGATATGATTCCAGGCCGCATGCAAGGCATGGCAGAAATGATGTATGAATTTGTTGCCGAAATGGTGCGAAGCAATGTTGGCAGCGAAGGCCGCCCCTATTTCCCATTCATCTTTACTCTTTTTGTGTTTTTGCTGTTTGGCAATATGCTTGGTCTCATCCCTTATTCCTATACCTTTACCTCGCAAATCATTGTGACATTTGCCATGGCCGCCTTTGTTTTTGTTGGCGTAACCGTGATTGCGCTGTTCAAACATGGTTTGCACTTCTTCAGCTTCTTTGTGCCTGCTGGCGCTCCGAAAGTTCTGATACCTTTTCTGATTGTTATAGAAGTGATCTCTTACTTTGTGCGCCCGGTCAGTCTTTCCGTTCGACTGTTTGCTAACATGCTGGCCGGACACACAATGCTCAAAGTTTTTGCAGGTCTTGCCGTGATGATTTCGGGTGCGGGTGGATTGGCAATGGCCGGATCGCTGCTTCCGTTCTTAGCACTAATTGGTCTAACCGGCCTAGAGGTGCTTGTTGCTGCCCTGCAGGCCTACGTTTTTACTATTTTAACCTGTATGTATTTGAATGACGCCCTGCATCTACACTAAGCGCAGAGGCCTACCCGAATCCGCTGGGAAATCGCAGCGGTGTGAACTGAACTGAACTAAACAAAATAAAAACTCATGGAAGGACTATGATTATGGAAGTTGAAGCTGCAAAAATGATCGGTGCCGGTTTGGCCGTTATCGCTCTTGCCGGTGTTGGTGTTGGTATTGGCAACATCTTTGCTGCACTTGTAACCTCTATCGCACGCAACCCTGCTGCTCGTGGTGAAGTTTTCGGTATTGGCATTCTTGGTTTTGCCCTGACCGAAGCGATTGCTTTGTTTGCACTGGTTGTCGCCCTGTTGCTTTTGTTCGCTCTGTGAAAAGACCCGAATTCGCAACAAATTCGATGACTTGCTTGCCGGCATTGCGGTTCGGTGTAAATCCACAACCAGCAGGCGGGCAAGGGGATAAAAATGACGGAAAATACAAGAAACCGGCTAACCGCAATTGCAATCGCCCTTCAGGCTCTCATATCGGCAAAGGCTTTTGCAGCTGGCGCTAGAGAGCCAGGCCTGCCACAGCTTGATATCGCCACATGGCCATCACAGCTGTTCTGGCTGGTCGTGCTATTTGGTGTAGGCTACCTGCTTATGGCCAAAATCGTAACGCCACGCATTGGTGCTGTTCTCGAAGAGCGTCGCCAAACCGTGGATGGCGATCTTGAAAAAGCCCGCGCAGCAAGCGCTGATGCCACGAAAATTCGGGCCGATTACGAGAGTGTTCTTGAAAAGGCACGTATTGAAGCTGCGGAATTTGCTAAGCAAGCTGCAATGGAAGCAACCAAAAAAGCCGAAGCTGCTGATGCAAAAATCGCGCAAAAGCTATCCAATAAAGTTGCAAAAGCGGAGTCCAAACTGGCCGAAGCCAAGACAATTGCAATGGCTAATCTGAATGAAGTTGCTGCTGAAGCTGCCATGGCAGCCGTTTCCTCCCTTGCCGGTATTAAAACCAGCAGCGCGGAGGCCCGCAAAACCGCATCATCAATCGCAACGAAACTTGCCAAACGGGAGACAAACTGATGGATCAGGGAATAGTTCTTGAATCGGTATGGGTCGCCGTTGGCTTTGTCATTTTTGTCTCCCTCGTCTGGCGAAAAGTTGGAGCCGCAATGGGTCGTATGCTTGATGAGCGTTCGGAAAAAATTAGGAGTGAGCTGAAGGAAGCCGCTGCGCTTCGTGATGAAGCTCTGGAAGAACTCCAAACCTACAAGCGCCTTCACCGCGAGGCAGCAGAAGAAGCCAAAACCATTCTGCAATCTGCAGAAGCGACCGCGCAACGTATCCAAGAAACAGCCGAGAGAAAAGCCATTGCCGCGGTTAAACGACGTGAGCAGCAGGCTGATGCCAAAATTAAGGCTGCCGAAGCTAGCATGGTTGCTGAATTGCGAGAACGTGCAGCAGCATTAGCCACCGCAACAGCATCTGATATCATCACTAGCAAACTTGATGAAAAAGCCAACCTTGGTCTTGTGGATAGCGCGGCAGCCCAGATCGAAAAACTGAATTAAATCCTGGCACTATTCCGGATAAGAAACAACCCGCCAGCATTAACCTGCTTTTTTTGCCACACACCTGATAGATAATGAAGCTAGTAAGAGGGTTTCAAACTAAGTACAAGACGGGCATCCTCCGGCACAATTTCTTCAAATTCGACTGTTGGATATTGCTGCTTTGCACCTTTTCCAAAGCCTACAGTATAGCCGAACACGCTGTTGGAAGTAACGGTCTGCTGGTTATCTACTATCGCTGTCATCATAGGCACTGCGAGGACATCAGCGTCCGTTCCCTCTCCAAGATTGCGGTCTAGCTTTAAGCCAACCGTCAACGCCACCGCCGTGCCACCAGACTTATGCCGCACACATTCTGCAGTTACGCCATTTAACCGCACATCAAACAATTGTCCTGCTCTGTCAGAACGCACAAAAGAACGCGTACCCTCTTCAGGGGCGCTAATCACGGGGCAGGCAACCATTTGGTCATTACCGGCACAACCAACAAAAAGAACTGAACAGCCAATCAAGGCCAAAAAAGATAATTTCTTCATTTCATCAACATAAAGCTTTTTTTCCCGAACAGCAATTGACCTAAACTATGTAAATGGGCAAGAACAATGATTATGGAAAAAAGTCGTAAAAAACTGACTATTGCCGCTCCGCGTGGTTTTTGTGCTGGTGTTGATCGCGCAATCCGCATCGTAGAGGTAGCATTGGAGAAATATGGAGCGCCTGTTTTTGTGCGTCACGAGATTGTTCATAATAAAACCGTTGTTGACGGCCTAGCTGCCAAAGGAGCTGTTTTTGTTGAGGAGCTTGATGAAGTGCCGCCTGACGCGCCGGTGGTATTTTCTGCCCACGGAGTAGCCCGCGCAGTTGTGGATGAGGCCAAACGCCGCAAAATGATTGCCGTTGATGCCACTTGCCCTCTCGTGACCAAAGTCCATATCGAAGCGCGACGTCACGCTGAAAACGATCGTCATATCTTACTGATTGGGCATGCTGGCCATCCGGAAATCGAAGGCACCATGGGGCAGGTAAATGCGGATGCAGTAACGTTGGTTGAAACTGTTGAAGATGCGAGGACCGTGAACCCGCCCGAGGGAGCGGCACTAGCGTTTGCGACACAGACCACCCTATCGGTTGATGATACCGCAGAAATCATTTCGGTTCTTCAATTTCGTTTTCCCAAAATATCTGGCCCACGTGGCGAGGATATTTGCTATGCCACAACAAACCGTCAGAAAGCGGTTAAGGATATCGCAGTTGACGTTGACTTGATGATAGTCATTGGGGCAGAAAATTCATCAAATTCGAAACGCCTTGTCGAGGTTGCAAAACTTGCGGGTGCACGCGCGTCCGTTTTAATTGCCGATAAAGATGCAATTGACTGGAAGCTTGTTGATGATGCCCAACATATCGGTCTTTCGGCAGGCGCATCCGCACCGGAATCGTTGGTTGAAGGTGTTGTTGACGCATTGGGTGAACGCTATCAGATTGATGTCAGCGAAGAAGGGAAGGTTCGCGAGACGGTGAATTTCAAACTTCCATCTATTTTGATAACCTAGGATTTTTATGGCAGTTTACACTACAGTAGACGATTTGGCTTTGGCGAGGTTTTTATCAGCATATGACCTCGGTGATGTGCGCAGCTTTGCTGGTATAGCCGAAGGCGTTGAAAATTCGAATTACCTGCTGCGCACAACGAAGGCCCATTATATTTTGACGTTGTATGAAAAGCGCGTCGATGCGCATGACCTGCCGTTTTTTATGGAGTTGATGACGCATCTCGCCAGCAAGGGGATGAGTTGTCCTTTGCCTGTGGCGGCGCGTGACGGCAGTATCCTGAGAGAATTAATGGACCGGCCTTGCGCTATATTTTCATTTCTTGATGGCACATCATCGCGCTATCCAAACCGCAAAAAATGTAGAGCCCTTGGTCAAAGCCTTGCCAAATTGCACCTTAATGCAACGGATATTAATCGCAACCGGCAAAATGCACTTGGGCCAGTATCATGGCAGCCACTTCTGGAAAGTGTTGGCCAGCGCGCTAATGAAATTGCCCCAAGAATGCAAAATATGGCTCAAGACCAGCTTAATTCAATTCTTGGCGCATGGCCACAAGACTTACCACGCGGCATCATTCATGCCGATTTGTTCCCAAACAATGTTTTGTTTATTGGCGATAATTTGACCGGTGTGATTGATTTCTACTTTGCTTGTGAAGATATCTTAGCATATGACGTTGGCATCTGCCTAAATTCATGGTGTTTTGAGGCCGATGGAAGCTTCAACCTCACAAAATCGCGCTCGCTTATTCGCGGTTATCAGGCTGTGCGCCCTTTAAGTGAAGTAGAAATTGCAGCTATTCCTGTTCTTGCAGCGGGGTCTGCCATGCGGTTTTTCCTCACACGGCTTTATGACTGGCTTCATACGCCAAAAAATGCGCTGGTCAGCCCAAAAAATCCCATGGAGTATTGGGCCATCCTAAGGTTTCACCAATCAGTGTCCGGCGTTGGCGCCTATGGATTCGATTGAATAGCGCAATCCCCCGCCAAAATCGTAACAGATCATTATTACCTCATCACCTGCCGCCAAAGGATCGTTCAAATGCCACAAGATGCCCCAGAGCCAGTTATTATCCATACTGATGGCTCTTGCCTTTCAAATCCCGGCCCCGGCGGCTGGGCGGCAATTTTGCGATGGCAGGACAACGAGCGCGAATTAAATGGGTCTGAGCCGGACACAACCAATAACCGGATGGAATTGATGGCGGCAATTATGGGGCTAGATGCCTTAACACGTCCCATGACAGTAGATCTTCACACTGATAGCCGGTATGTCATGAATGGCGTGCAAGACTGGATGCCACGCTGGAAAGCTAATGGATGGAAAACGGCATCTAAAAAACCAGTGGCGAATCAAGATTTATGGCAGCAGCTTGACGCTGCTGTAACCCGCCATACTGTTCATTGGCATTGGGTCAAAGGCCATACTGGCAACCCGTTGAACGAACGCTGCGATGTTTTGGCTCGTTCAGCAGCTGAAGCTATTGCTTAAAGTATTAAAATAGACCTCACCTTTTAATATAGGTTAATCAGACTTTAGATGTTCGCAAGCACATGCTCAGCGCTGGACACCTCAAATGCTGC
>QBYK01000076.1 GCA_003282865.1 SAR116 cluster bacterium AG-325-I21
GGTGTTAGGTTTAGTGTGAATAGCAAAGTTTATCTGCATTCGCTTAAGCCTCTTTGTCTAGCTTCCTCAATCCATAGTTTTTGCTCTCCAAGTCCATTCAATGCTCCTACCATTGTGCATACCTGTTTTTCTGAATAGCTTTCATAAAGGTCTCTGGTAGGGCCCTGATACTGGTATCTAGAGGGAGCTTTATCATTAATGGTGGCTTTTTGTGTTTTTCCTTTGGTGAGGCCAAGCAAATTAGTGAGGTCTTCTTGACCTTTGATGACTTAGAATATCAATTTTCTATGGTCTTAATCTCTGGTTACTGCGTGGGCGTAAACTATGCGATTGTCATCAAAGTTTATTAACATAGAAATGCCACCATAACCGTCCATGCCCATCACATTCGCATCTACCGTTTTGTATTTTGTGTGAAAGAATCCTGCATATTCACGACAATAAACCCAACCTAAATCTTTGAGCCTTAGAGGGTTTTTTTTTCACTCCATTGGCATATACGTCCTTCAAGAATTTTCCCACGCAATTATTTTTATTCCAATCTTCTAATATCGCAATGCCAATGCGCAAAGTATCACTGCGTGTTGCGTTGAAATTTGGGTGAATAATGCCGTGTTTCTCTTGCCCAACGCCAGCATGTGCCCAGGATAATGTATCGGATAAGTGTAGATGGTCCCGAAGAACGCTATTTGAAAAATCCAAAAATTTATGTCCGGTTTTAAACGCAATGTAATTTAAAACAATGAAAGGGGATAACTGACCATACTCAAACCTCTTTCTCCCTGCTTTCGTGCCTTTGAGGTCTGAAAAAATCATATCTTTCAGACTACCATCCACTCTGTTTCCTGACTTGAAACTCTCATTATCACCTTTTTTCATGAAACTTTGGTTTCCCATCGTTGCATTGATTACATCTCTTACCGTTAGGTCAGCGATGAATGTATCAGCCACTAAAGGCCAATCAGACAAAGATTGTTCAATGGACTCAATATGTCCTTGGCATATGGCGTGACCAATCATATAGCCTGCTAAACTCTTGCCTAGTGACATACTGTAAATTAGTGTGCGTTTGTTTATTACATCACCAAGACGTCCTTTCGGACTTAATTCACTAATTAGAAGTTTACCTTTTTCGTACACCATGTAACTAACGAGTGATGTTTCTGCTAATTGAGTGGTTACGTAAGCACTTTTCTGCAATGCCGTTTCAATTTTTCTTGGAGTGCTTGAAGGTGAGGTGTTGTAAAAAAAACCCCAGCTCCACGTCCATTGTACGCTTGGAAATAGAATCTGGCCGTTTCCAGCGGGAGTCCTTTGTAGCTATTTGGAATCTTTCCACGTGGATTGTGCTCCAATTTCTGACTCATGTTCCAATTTTTGGCTAGAGCAGCACCACTGACGACCTAAACCAACAGCGCAAACATCAATGTGATAACTACCCGAAACATATCACTCCACCTCATCTCCTAAACAACAACAGCCTAATCAATCGCTATAATCCTCTGTACACGATTGCTCGTACGAATGGGGTTTCCAAAGACCTTGTTCATAATGATGATGCTATCAAGAGATGTGTGGGTTGGGTAGTGCTAGAGCAATGTATCTACTAATCTAACGGCAGCTCATACAGTATAACGCATAGGAGACATATATGAAAATATTAGGATTAGTAATTTGTTTGGGAACTGTAATTGGCGCTGCAGCCACAGTGGGTATCCACTTGTACTTTGATGTTCTCAGCTTCTTGTTTGTTCTTGGAGGAGCAATTGGTTTCTTGATTATGAAAAATAATCCAGAAAATCACATAACTAACTTTGGAGAGGGTGCTGTTTATTTCGGATGGCTGGGAACACTGGTTGGTTTAATTGCGATAACAGGCGACCGATTTCTGGTCTGGGGTGACGTGGATAAAATGGGGCCAGCTTTAGCTGTGTCTATGCTTACCATTCTATATGGTTACTCACTAAAGCTAATAACCATAGCGTTAGCCAAAGATTGAAAGCCTGAGACTCTAGGTGACTCACACAGCGTCTCCAGTGATGCATTTGATTGTGCAACTCACTATTGGTGTCTTGTCAAGATGAACAGTAACCTCATCCCCCCCTTCCACGGGATACAAACCTAATGCTGTTCCTGCCAGAACAATGCTACCTGCTTCTAATTCAATGCCATAGCTTTGTAGGTTGCTTCTTAACCAAGTGACAGAAGCCTCTGGCCCATCGTCATTTGGCCATAGGCCCGTAGTACCGACATCCAAGCCGTTAATACATAGAGTTAATTGAGCATCTTTATAAAGATACTTTGTTGAATTTTGCCAATCCATTTCGGGCAAAATTATTCCTGCGTGTATTCCATTATTTGCAATTAACTCAGATAGTGTTCTTCTTTCTGCCCGAAATATGAAATTGTGCAATTCAATTATAGGGAAAGCAGCTTTGATTTGACCGTCTTCGCCGACTTTGACTGCCATTTCACCTTCAATAGCCAACTGACAAAATTCATTTGGGTTTATGACAGCATCATTTCTGAAAGCCTCATTTCCAAACAATGTCCCCCTTATCGGTCCATTCATCCCAAATTGGGCTTTTGTTCGAGGTCCGGTGCAGCCAACTTTGTATCCAATTACATTTTCTCCAGCTTTAACCCGAAGTCTTGTGACCGCATCTTGCAAATCATAAGCAGCACTCACATTGATGTTAAAATCAGGTTCAGAAAAGCACATTCCAGGAGTGTTAGACTGATAGTCCCTTAGCTGACGAAGGGCCAACTGTTCAATCTGCTGGGATGAGAGATTGGATTTCATGATGATTAAAGTATCAAGAGATGTGTTAGTTGGGAAGATATGCAGAAATCTTCGGGTAATGGAATGCAGGTGTATATGATATGATAAGGTAGAAACATTCCTAATTGATAAGAATACTGAATCCTTATGGCAGATAGAGATTACCAACATTCAAGACCTTTAGATGTTCACCGTTGGTCAGACCATCGTGAGATTAATAATCTAGTAGATTTAGTATTTGAAAAGTTTATTAGCCGGAAAGCAAAAGGAAATAAAAATATTAGGAAGAAACATTTGAAAGTTGTTCTTCTGGACCTGTATGTTGCTTGGCTCAATGACCCAGACTTGAACATTGCTGTTCACATGACAATGGGTGCTTACAGTGATGGAACTGTCTTTAACAAAGGAAAATCCAGATATAATGAATTAAACATTAAGGTGACCACTATAGATATTGTTCATCGTCTACGTGATACTCATTTAGTTGGGTATAAAGAAGGTTGGCAGAATGTTGGAGGACGAGGGTTTATCACTCGTATATGGCCAACCAATAAACTTACTAAGTTATTTGAAGATGCTGCCTTTGGTGAATTTGATATTGGGTATACTGATAACAAGGAAACCATCATTCTTCGTGATGAAGAAAAAGATGAGGTTGAGTACACCGACAAAACCCACATCAAACAAATGCGTCTGGCTGTCCAGCAGTACAATAAGCTATTGGAAAAGACCTTCATTGATATTCAGTCAGTAGACAAACCAGCACGTATTGAACTGCCCGAAGGTAAGAGGAGAAGACGAATCAATAGGCGTGTCTTTGTGAACATCACGCATCACGACAAGTTCGTCAGGCGCATCTTTAACAACAAATCATTCTCTGATGGTGGCAGATTCTATGGTGGATGGTGGCAGCGTATAGATACTAAATTCCGCAGAGATATTCGGTTGAACAATTCACCAACAGTTGAAATAGACTACTCAGCACTACACGTCATTCTTGCGTACTCTGAAACTGGCATTGATTACTGGCAGACGACTAACAAAGACCCGTATGACTTGCCTGTCAGAGGTCTAAACAATCCAGAGCATTGCCGTGACATCACAAAGCTATTCCTATTGCTTTCGCTTAATGCATCAGATGAACAAGCTTTATACAAAGCCTTTAGGTCTGAACTGAACTACAGAGAATATCCATACAACATTCCTGATGACGCGCTGTCAGAATTGCTTGATACCATCAAAGAGCATCACCCAGACATTAGTCATATGATATGCAGTGGTGCTGGGTTAAGGCTCATGAATATTGATAGCCGTATTTGTGATTACGTTATCGCTGATTTTGTAAAGACAGACACGCCTATCCTGACTGTGCATGACAGTTTCATCGTTCAGATAGGAGAAGAGGAAAGGCTCAACCAGCTAATTAAAAAAGCTTTTAATGAAGTCACTAAAAAGGCTCGTATCAAAGTGAAGTTCAATCAGAACCTAACTAAGACACAGCTATATGTTCATGGCGCACAAGATAGAGACTGGTTTCAGGATATGTTCCAATCACTCTTCAAAGGCAACCCAACAAATGGCTATCAAAGAAGACTGGAAAGACATCGGGAATATTTTGAGCAATGATTAAGTTAATCATCATATCTTTATTCGCTATTGCACTCGTACTATTCGCAATGCGCTTTCTTCCAAGGTTACGTTTCTTTATTCAACGGCTATTACAAAACCCATTCGTACGAGCAATCCTGTTTAGAGGATTGTGGCGTTTGATTAGATTGCTGATATTTAGGAGATGATTGGAATTTTGATTGTGAGAAAAGTTCTCAAATTTTTGTTTATTTTTCAAACGCTAGCTTTGTTTGAGGTTGGTGTCGTCTGGGCAACAAATAAAACCAGCGTGAATTTAGCTTGTAAAAAAGATCCAAAAGCGTGCGAGTCAAAAGAACTTTGCGAGACAGCGGCTTATTTGGAGATACACAAACACTCTGGAGCTAAACAGATACTCTGGAGAATGGATGCAGCACAAAAACATGTCTTAGAAGCGATGAGTAGAGAATTGGATTGTAAAACCTTGCTGTCCGGCAGCACTCAATCTAGGCTAAAGGCTATTCCTAAAAAAATATCAAAACCTGCAGATTTAAGTGCAGTCACGAGTCAGACTAATCAGCTTCAAGCAATTGAATCAAACGATAACAAAAAAAAGGTTCGTGACGAAGAAAATAAAAAACCAAGTCAACAACTTTACAATTCAACTGGTAAAATCAATGGCTCAATTTATACAATTAAAAACTCGTTATTCAAAAAAGTTGCTCATAAAATAAATGCAGACCAACGCGTAATTATCACAGGTGATTTTGATAAAGACGGGCGACAAGAATTGATAGGATTAAAAAATTCAAGAAAATATTCTGAATATGTTTGGAGTCCAAAAATTCGGGAGACAAAGAAAAACGATAAAGGCTATTGGCAGAAAGGCCTAAAGCTATCAAAAGATCCTTCATGGTTTGCGTCATTCATTACAAAAAAGAGCTTCAAAGGAGATGATCGTTACTTTTCTGATTGGAAAATAAGTAACGAAGTCAAGGATGGCTGTGTTCACCCAGCGCAAATTTTACCGGCCCATCTGAATGATGATGATATTCAAGATTTTGTTGTGGTGTGCCATGGCTATGATGCTCATCCATTCCCCGGCGAACATTCACTTATAATGTTAAGCAAAGGCAATGCCTCTTTTGTTACGAAAAAATTTACCAAAAACAGAGCATTTTATCATGATGGCGTCACCGCCGATTTCAATAACGATGGTCATCTTGACATCTTATTAACTGATACTTCTGCGAATAAAATTCGTGTCTACGTAAATGATGGCTTTGGTAATTTTCAAAAATCAAATAAATATTTTACTCAATTCGCTAAATTTAGAGCCTATACTGCTGAAGTCCTTGACGTTAATACGGATGGCCACTTCGACTTATTTATTGCTGGCATTGAAAATGCTCAATGGGAGCCTCAAGAAACGCTGGTTTTGTTAGGAAACAAAAATAATAAATTTTCATCTAAGCAGTCTCTGAAAATCCCCGCCGTTAAGGGTTACGGGGTTGTTTTGGATGTTATTAAGGAAGGATCACATCTTTACGTTTTAAGGACAGGGTCAAAGCCTAATTACTATAAAGGTTCAGTGATTCAACAAGTGGCGATTGATTCAATGGAAACGGTCGCAACTTTAGAAAACCAAAACATGCGATGGCTTGATCGAATTTTTCGGACTATTGACGAAGATGGAAGAATAGTATTTGGAAGCCTTACTCCAAAAAGTAACAACATCGATTTTGTCGTTGAAAATGGGATAATGAGCCTTGCAAAATAACACACCTAATCTGTGTAACAGCACAGATTAGGTGTAATAGCTGGTAACCATCTTAATTAATCTTATTTTTTATTTGTCACCAAAATCAAACTCCTTGCTCGTGACACCTTTTTGGGCATCACAGCGAGCATCAAATCTAGAGGCCAAGGCTTTTTGAAATTCTTTTAATCCGGCAAAAGCTTCATCTAAGTTTTTTTTGGTTGTTAAACCACATAATTGTCATGCCTCTCTCTGGAGCCATATGAAAAGACCTCATTCTGATTAACCCCCGGGGTAATTTAGGCATATTAGCCGCCACCCAGTCGTGCGCTGGACCCATTAGTTTGCTATTAAAATAACGGGTTGTCAGAAATGCACAGAATT
>QBYK01000077.1 GCA_003282865.1 SAR116 cluster bacterium AG-325-I21
TAAATTGAATGAGTCCGAGGCTGTCAGGAAACACACCAAATGTCATGCCGTCAGGCTCAGTTTTGTTGATAAAAAATGAGGCTCCCTTCCGCCCCCCGCCACCTGGGCGATGCTGAACAATGATCTCTGGTTTGCCGGGGATGTGTCTGCCCAAAAACTCTGCTGCGAGCTGAGAATACAAATCATACGAACCACCCGGGGGATGTCCGAGCATGATCGTAACTGTTTTTCCTTTGTAAAGTTTTTCTAACGATTGCGCTTGTGCAATTGAGGTCATCGTAGCTGCCGTCACAATTGCTGCGCTGGCCGCAACAATGGTACGTGCTGTTTTCAACAAATTCATCTTGCTCCTCCTATTTTGCCGCGCCACCGGGAACCCATTGACGCGTTTAATAATTTTTTCGTGTTCCATAGATAGAATTCCAGCAAATCAAAAAAAAGATTGTGAGTAAAGTATTATCGTCATACATTCTAAATGACGGCGATACCTAAGGGTTATAAATCCCCCTGTCATGAGAAGAATTTTCAGTTGCGGTATGGAGAATAATAATGCTTGAGGCTGCAGCTGAGGCGCTTTTTATAATTTCAGACCCCAACCGTCTGATGTTTGTTGCTCTTGGAACATTATTGGGCCTCATGATCGGTGTTATCCCTGGAATTGGCGGGCTGGTTGGTCTTGCGCTTTTGTTGCCATTCACTTTTGCTCTTGATCCATATACTGCATTAGCTTTTCTTGTTGGCGTTCAGTCGGTAACCACGACATCGGACACTATACCTGCTGTTTTGTTTGGCGTTCCCGGCACAACAGGATCCGCAGCAACCGTGTTAGATGGTCACCCAATGGCGAAAAATGGTGAAGCGGGGCGTGCGTACGGCGCTGCATTCACCGCATCGGTTTGTGGTGGACTCTTTGGTGCCTTCATGCTCGGAATTTCAATTCCAGTAATTCGTCCTTTTATAATGGCGGTAGGAACCCCAGAGCTGCTGGCTATTTGCTTGCTCGGCCTCACCCTTATTGTTTCCCTTAGCCACCGAGCCTTATTTAAGGGACTCGTGGCAGCCTGTTTAGGGCTGTTATTTGCAACAATTGGGGATGAGCCGCAGACTGGTGAACTGCGCTGGACTTTTGATAACTTCTACCTCTGGGATGGTTTAAGCCTTGTTCCGGTTGCCCTCGGTCTTTTTGCCGTCCCCGAGATGATTGATCTTGGAGCTTCGCGCCGCAGCATCGCCAAAAAATCAGACAAAGTCTCCGCTTGGGACCAATTATCAGGAATGCGCGATGTTGCTAAAAATTGGTGGCTTGTCTTGCGATGTTCTAGCATTGGCACTTTTTTAGGTGCGATCCCGGGTTTGGGAGCCAATGTCATCGACTGGATTTCATACGGCTATGCTGCGAGGTCTGTTCCCGGCGCGAGGGAAACATTTGGAAAAGGTGATGTGCGAGGTGTTATTGCCTCAGAGAGCGCAAATAATGCAAAAGAAGGCGGTGCACTGGTCCCTACATTAGCCTTTGGTGTGCCCGGATCTGCATCGATGGCCATTTTGCTTGGCGCTTTTTTGATCCATGGAATTGCCCCTGGCCCAAAGATGCTCAGTGAACAGTTAGATGTCACATTCACGTTGATTTGGACGGTTGCACTCGCCAACATTCTTGGTGCAGGGCTGTGCTTTATGCTAGCCGGACAATTTGCGAAAATTGCTACAATACGAGCTGGTCTCCTTGTGCCGCTAGTTTTCGGCATCATGGTCATCGGTGCGTATCAAGGAGCCAAAGATTATGCTGATCTTGTTGTGCTTTTGGCTTTTGGCGTCCTTGGATGGGTAATGAAGCGCCTTAATTGGCCTCGGCCGCCTCTAATCCTTGCCTTTGTTCTTGGCGGGTTAGTGGAAAACTATCTGTTCATTTCACATCTGCGCTACGGTTTAGATTGGATGTTGAAACCGGTACCATTCGTTGCCATTTCAATAATAATGTTCCTCTTGGCGCGCCCGCTAGTTGTTAGGTTTTTGCCCAGCTGGCAGGATAAAGAAAACTCAATTTCAGACAAGCCAACAGACAAAAAGCCCTCAGGCATCAGGTACGCCTCACGTGAAGAGGTGGTTGCAGATCTGACACTTTGGTTTGGAGTGATAACCTTGATGCTTTACGTCCTTTACTCATCATCAGGTTGGGAAGTCCCAGCAAGGATGTTACCACAATCGTTCGCCTGTGCCGGTCTGATAGCGGCATTTGGGTTTTTAATTTTCAGCTATCTTGGAAAAATTCCTCCACTTAATACTGAGAGCAGCGAACCGTTTCCCGAAGCAATGCGCCAGATTGTCTGGCTAGTTTTTCTGGTAATGGGTGTAACTCTTATCGGTATGTTGCCAGCGATTGGATTATTTGTATTTTGCTACATGACCATCGAAGGTAAAGCAAAGCCAATTAACACAATCTTTATAATCGCCCCTTTTCTGCTTGGTATTTGGTTCCTGTTTCATGAACTTTTACATATTCCTTGGCCACAGTCTTTTTTGGGTGATTTGTTTATTGACATGCGTCGGATCAGTGGAAATATAATTTAAGCTATAAAAATGATTGGGGAAAAAAAATCGTCAAAAAAAATTGGAGTTAGCAAAGATTTTCCTGACCATCAGCTTTATGGTAGCGACCTCATTGCGGAGGCGTTACGAGAGCAGGCTTTCCCCTACATTTGTCTGAATCCGGGTGCAAGTTATCGCGGGTTACATGACAGCTTGGTCAACCACACCGGTAACGAAACGCCTAAGATCATAACCTGTATGCACGAAGAACATGCCGTTGGCATTGCCCAAGGCTATGCCAAAATTACGGATAAGGCTTTGGCAGTAGCTGTTCATTCAAATGTTGGTTTAATGCATGCGTCGATGGGGATTTTCAACGCATGGTGCGACCGTTTGCCGATGCTAATCCTCGGCGCGACAGGGCCGCTGGATGCTGCAAAGCGCCGCCCTTGGATTGAATGGATCCACACAACTATTGATCAAGGGAGCATAGTGCGTGGCTTTACTAAATGGGACGATCAGCCCGCCTCTCCAGAGGCTGCGGTCGAGTCTATTCGCCGCGGTGTGACACTTGCAAATACAGCCCCTTCAGGGCCCGTCTACATAAATCTCGACGTGACTATTCAAGAACAGGAGGTCGTCGTCAGGCCAAAATTTGATCACATATCATATTTTCCAACGCCGGACCATGCGGAGCCGCCCAAAGCTGCACTTGCAAAGGTGCTGAAGATTCTTTCGAGGGCCAATCGCCCCTTTATTTTCTGTGGCCGCGGAGGCCGCAGTGAGACAGAATGGCGCAACCGGATTAAGCTCGCCGAGAAATTAGGGGCCCGCACCACAACGCATACGAAATTGCCAGCGGGTTTTCCGACAACCCATCCATTATTTATCGGCGAGACGGGGTGGCGTCTGAATGGTCCGGTGCTTGACGCGATAAGGGCCGCCGATGCAATTTTGATGCTTGATTGGCTAGATGGAGGCAATGCATTGAAACTTGCCTTTCCGCCGGGATCGCCGCGTCCACCCATTATCAATGTGTCAAATGATTTTCACATACATCGCGGCTGGAGCATGGATTATGGTGGTTTAGCTGCGGTTGATGTATCAATACCGACAGTCCCTAATACGGCTGTGACCTCACTCCTTGATGGGCTGGCAAAACCAGCGCCAGTCCAGCAGCTCAAGGAATGGGACGTGCCTCTCGTTTTAGGAAAAGGTGAAATCGGGGTGATGGATTTAGCCCATGCGTTTTTTCATGCCAGTAAAGGGCGTGAGATTTGTCTGACCAGCAGGCCACTTGGCTGGCCCCTAAATGCGAATGAAATAACGCACCCCCACGGTTTTCTGGGTCATACAGGAGGCGGTGGCCTGGGCGCTGGAACGTCAATCGCGGTAGGAGCAGCGCTTGGTCTCCGTGAAATCGGTTCGAGACGTCGCGCTGTCGCAATCCTCGGCGATGGTGATTATACTATGGGACTGACCGCAATCTGGAATGCCGCGACCCTGAAGCTGCCAATCTTGTTTTTGATTGTAAACAATCAGTCTTATTATAACGACGAAGACCATCAAATTAAGATTGCACGTCGTCGGAGTAGGCCTGAGGAAAACGCGCTGATAGGGCAGCGTATGCAAGGGCCAGAGCCAAATCTTGCTGGCCTTGCGCGTAATCTGGGACTAGAGGCACCCGAACCAATCACTGATTTAGCAAATCTCCAATCCGCGGTAATACACAGTCTTGACCGCGTTGAAAATGGAGCAGCGGTAGTTCTTGATGTTAGGGTCCGCCAAGAATACGTCAGCAACGCAATGGTGGAGTTCTCATGAGTAGTATGAAAAAAACTGAATATTTTGCAAGGACCAGTGATGGTATAAAGATCCGTTATATAATTTGGTCGGCCGGCACTGCCACAAAGAAGCTTGTGCTCGTACACTCATTGGCAATGACTGCGGATTTTTGGGATGCCACGGCGAGGGCTATCGGGCCTGATTTAGATGTGCTTGCAATTGACTGTCGCGGGCATGGCTCATCAGATAAGCCCCCAGGACCTTACAGTGTTGAATTATTTGCTGGTGATCTTGCTGCAGTTCTAGACGATGCCGGTTGGGATACCGCAATTATAGGGGGCGCATCAATGGGCGGTTGCGTCGCACTTACCTTCAGCGACATATATGCCGAACGCACTGTCGGTCTTGGGCTAATTGACACCACTGCCTGGTATGGCAAGACTTCAATTACAGATTGGGAAGAACGCGGGCAAAAGGCGATAACCGGCGGCATGCACGCCATGACTGGTTTTCAGAAAACCCGTTGGTTTTCCGAAAACTTTCGTGCCGCGAACGAGAACATCGTCGAACATGCAGTTGAGGTTTTTGTTGCAAATGATCCTTACGCCTATCTTGAGACTTGCAGAATGCTCGGTCGGTGCAACCAAAGCAACGCGCTCAAGGACATTTCTGTGCCATGTGAAATTGTTGTTGGTGAAGAAGATTACGCCACACCGGTTGCAATGGCTGAGAGCATGCATCAGGCTATTGTGGGATCGAATCTGACGGTGATCCCAAAAGCACGCCATCTAACACCACTTGAGGTGCCCAAGACTATTGCACGAATTCTTTTGGAGATTGATATCGGCTAGTGTCATTAATTTAGGGTGTCAGGAATACAACTCACTTAATTAGGAGTAATCATGAATATAGCCGATGAACTCAGCATCCCGGGCAACCTGAAGCAAGTCTATTCCAATCTTATTGATCCAGAAATTCTCAAACGCTGTATTCCGGGCTGTGAAGAATTAGAAAAAATTAGTGAAACCGAGTATACAGCAAAAGTGGTTTTGAAAATTGGCCCCGTTAAAGCAAAGTTTTCTGGCAATGTAACGCTTGATACCAAAGCCGCCCCAACGAATCTGTCGTTAGAAGGTGCCGGCGACGGCGGCCTTGCAGGTTTTGCCAAAGGTGGTGCCGATGTTGAGCTCATTGACCACGGCGATAAGACCATTCTACGTTATAGCGCCAAAGCCGAAACTGGCGGTAAAATAGCGCAGCTAGGAGCAAGATTGATTGAGAGTACAGCAAAAAAACTAGCAAAAAAGTTTTTCGGCAACTTTGAAGAAATTATGCTTACCTAAGAGTAAATAACTGAG
This sequence comes from SAR116 cluster bacterium AG-325-I21, assembly GCA_003282865.1. Taxonomy (GTDB): domain Bacteria; phylum Pseudomonadota; class Alphaproteobacteria; order Puniceispirillales; family Puniceispirillaceae; genus UBA3439. Next base: position 5,670 of record QBYK01000077.1, read on the forward strand.
ACAGTCGGACAACTGGTCACCATGCTGCCGCACCAACCCAGGTAAAAGAAAGGAAGAGAATAATGCGACGTTTGATTGTGGCAATAAGCGGTGCTTCAGGTGTAATCTACGGAATTCGTACCTTGGAACGATTGCGCCAAATTGCTAATGTTGAATCACATGTTATCATCACTCCTTCAGCATATCGAACGGCGCTCGCCGAAGTAGACTATTCTCCAGACGAGATCAAAGCGCTGGCTGACCATCTTTATAACCACAAAGATATTGGTGCAGCGATTTCATCAGGATCGTTTGAGACTGATGGAATGATTGTTGCGCCATGCTCGATCAAAACGCTAAGCGCAATCGCCAATTGTTTCAATGCCGAGTTAATTGCGCGTTCAGCCGATGTTTGCCTAAAGGAACGACGTCGAGTTGTGCTGCTATTGCGCGAAACGCCGTTCCATGCGGGGCATATCCGGCTGATGGATCAGGCCACACAAAGTGGCGCTATTATTATGCCGCCCGTGCCCGGGCTTTACACGCGGCCGCAAACGGTGGACGATATTATTGATCAAAGCGTTGGGCGTGCTCTGGATCTGCTAGGCATTCACT
>QBYK01000078.1 GCA_003282865.1 SAR116 cluster bacterium AG-325-I21
CGCTTGTAATGGATATTGCCATCTCTTATCCAGAAATGTTTTCAGATAGTTACCTAGAAGACTTTTGGACAAGGCATTTCCCCAATGCTTCATACCCTGCACTGTTTCATAAGAAAATTGAAAGCGCCAATGCGATAAAATTTATCGCGAAAGCAATACCCTCGGCAGCAATGCCAACAGACATTATTGATGCGATGCGCCTCTTTGATTTGGCACCATTCAATCAAAATGTATGCTGGCATCTTTCAAATTCTATAGGAACTGATCTTTCGGCTCTAAAAACTATTATTACGGCGCACTGTGCTGTTACAGGTAAAGTTATGGCGCTATCAGTGGATGTTGTACAACCAGAAGCGGCCGAGGCTTTTATTCCGTCTGACTTTTTGGTAGATGATCCCGACCGGCAAAAGCGCGGCATGGAAATGGGTCTGCTGAGCGAAAAGTTTCAATTTCACCTTGAAAAAAAGCCAGCGCTATTCGCACTGCTGGCGTTACCAATAACATATGACGTTAAACAACAAGTGTTCTCCGATGAAGATATCGGTGTGGGAGATTATTTTGAATGTAAAAATGGAGTAATATCTTTTGAATTTGAATTTGGTGTTAATCAGATGACGGAACATAGTCTTGCAGCATTTGCTGACTTTCTGTCTCAAAACGAGTTTGTTGCACTTCACAGCCTACTTGTAAAAAGACGGTCCCAATTAGGGCTGGAAACAAAGCGAAAAAAAATTAATTGTAAGATTGATCAAATTCCATCTTTGACAGATACTGAGTCTCAATTAGAGAGTAAATACGGAAATTTTTAAGCAGGGTGTAAGCTTCTTTTAAAAGCCCAGGGAGGGCGCGATGCGAAAAATTATTTACTTCGGTGTTGTTTCAATACTATTCCATGCAAGTGCAGCATTTTCTTTTGATTTAAAATCGTTGCAGAAAGAAATGGAAGCTGCTGTTCAACAGCTAGAGCAAGGTGGCGGGCTAAAATTGCCTAGTCAGAGAAGTGGTGTGCCCTCCGTTGGCGGAATGCCCTCTATTGGCGGCATGTCCTCTGTTGGCGGTTCGACTGCTGCCGGCACGAGCTGCAGTGGCCCCGACCAAAAAAAATTAGAGTGTATATGTCGTGACACCGAAATTGGGGGATCAACGGTGAACAAGGCAAAGGTATTGAGAGGCCTACCATCGCCAAACGCCAGTTTACTTGCAGGTGATTTTTCTGGAGACATTGCCGCTCTTAATGTGGCATTGAACAAATCTCTTGATGAAAATACGACAGGTGAAGATGTTCTGAGCCTTGATTGGTATAAAAATGCCTTTGAGTCAACGGAATTTGCTGTCGTATTCAGCCATTTTTTAAAGACAACAGAAAAGGCCGATCTAATTTCACAAATAAAACAAGTCGCGGATAAAAAAGCAGGTTTTAATAAAAGTGCAAAGGCGTTTAAGCGTGATGCACAACAAGCTTATGGGGTAATTTTGCTATATTATAACGGTATTGGTGCAGATAAATCAACTGGTATGCGATATATAAAAGCTGCAGCAAAATCAAATCCAAAAGAATCTTTTATTGCGACTTATCAGATGGGGCACAGAGCGTATAAGGGTATAGATCAACAAATTGATTTATCTGCCGCTGCAAACTGGATGTTAAAGTCATATAATGCCGTTCAAGAAAGACAGAGAAAAACGGACGTGTTTGAGAGTGTACTAACGTTAGATCCAGCGTTTGCGTCATTGGTTGAGTCAGAGTTCATAAGTCTCGTCAGTGAACCAAATTATAAACGTCGAGAGATGTACGCAGGGTTGATACAACAAGCAGAACAATTGGGCCAAGGAATGAGTCAAGCGGTTAAGGACGCAAAAGGGCAATCCCCAGGCATTGCAGCGACTGAAAGGGCTTACCTAATCAGAATGGGTGAGATCCATTCGATGCTACTTCGATCTACAGGCAATGCCCAAAAGGCAACCGGTCTAGAGGAAAGGGTTCTAAAATTTAAGCAAGACCGTGATTGGTCAGACCAAAAGTCAAAAGACCTTAGAGTCAGTATACCTGGTACGAATGAGATGATAAAAGAAGTCATTGTTGGTATGGGTGCGATGTCTGAAAAGCAAGATCAAGAGTTTAGAAAATCCATGAGAGAACTTGCCATTTTGGTGACAGATTTATACAAAATTAGAGGGTTTTTAATACAAAAAGCCTTAAAAGGTGAATATGATCCGTTGCAATTAGCAGCTGCAAAACCATTACTTAGCAGTGTTTCAGAGAGCTGTTCAATGCTTGATATTTTAAACAATGAGCTCACAAAAAAGGGTAAGCCAGCTCTAATAGTAAATGACATTGGTGAGGATAGCGACACGATATCACTCGAAATTCCGCAGTCGTAATAAAGTGTGGGTGGGGGTTAGCTTCTCCATTTATTACAATTTATATCTCTAGGTATATTCGAGAACAGCGTTGCACTCCGCGTCAAATTTGGGTGCAGTTTCTGGCCGAAGTTTGATACGGATGTACGGTTTTATCTCCTCGTTTCGGCTAATGGATTTGCCTTCTAGTCTAAACCCTTTTATCAATTCTTGCCTTTTACTCGGGTCTTTAATTGCATTAGTAGTCATGTTTAGCATGTCTTCGGTTAATTTATAAACCGTCGTGGAGTCTGCTTGCCGCCATTCTTTCTTTTTGAAAATCACCTGAAATTGCTCAGCAAAAATAAGCTGTTTAAAAATTACAACTTTCTGGCTACCCAGATTTACAATGATTTTTAAGTGAAGGAAAACGGAGAGTTTTTGCAAAAATTTACTGTCATCTCTTGGATGATCTTTCAGTGACACCTTGATGAGTAAAACTGTTGGCTCAACTTCAATGTCCCCAATTGGAATTTCAAAAAACAGCTCCTGACTCTCGTTAAAGCTCTCTGCCATAGCAAAAGTTGCATCACTTAGTTTGTAAGGAAGAACGCTAACATTAAGGCCATTACCTAGCGCTACCGTCGCAGCGGTGCCAAGCCACTCGGTAAAGTGGCCTATGTTGACCCCATCAAGATTAAAGTACTCAATAACCTTTGTTTGGAGTTTTACTTGTGACACTCGGTAGTTAAGCCCAGTTTTGATTTCATCAAAAGGGCGCGTGGCGAAGAGCCTCTTATATTGTTGTGGAATGTTCTCACCAGTGGTTGATTCCAGGACAAACATCTTCAGGTAGTAATCGCTTAGAGGTGTGTTGTCCATGCCAAATTTAGAGCTATCGATGCGTCCACCAACGGGATAGCTTGCGATGATTTGCACTCCACCTGAAGGCGTCACACTGAAAATGAAATTGTAGCTAATTAGCCTTAAAAAGGTGAAGCTCGCTACTTCATCACGGCTGTCTTGAATGGTGAGTTCGGCGGCAATTCCGAGTATCATCCCAAATCGCGCTTCACCATCATCATCTGTTTTTCCCCAGCAGACATTGGCTCTATTAATGCTTTGGCAAAATGAGTTAGTCGTTCCAATCTCAGAGAACAATTCTTTCCCAAGCAACTGGTTTAAAAACTGCGCGCCATTTGGTGTCTTCTTTTTGATCACCGGCATGATATTCGGCAGCGCGGCCTTGTCATTTGGAAGATATCCCACGCCGCCCCATACAATTGATCGTCCATCAAAGCCTGTAAATGCTGAATGTTTAACTGCTGCGGAACCCAGCTTTGTAAAAAAAGGACTTATCATTAAAGCCGCAACGATACCTGAGCCTTGCTTGAGCACTTGTCTACGTTTGGTTGTGTTTTGTCTCATAAATTGCTCGAGCAGTGATATTATACTTATCGCCTATACGACAAATTTCACAACAAAATAGGGAATTCCGACGGAAAATGTAACACGAAAGATGAAATACATAATTGGTGACGTGTGAAAATTATCAGAAATGCTACGGGTGAGTGGGAATATTAGCCAACAAGCAATAAAACCAATTAAAAGCAGGGTGGCTTCAATGACCATAAGTGAACTCGTAAATCTCTATGTTATACTTAGTTAAAAGTTGACATATTTTGGCAATAATTGGAATGGTCGATTTTGGAATGGGATCCGTCCCAACCTGATACATAACTATTGGTCTAGTTTTATAATTTAATCGATAATCACAGTCCTCACTCTCTAAAAATTATGACATGCATTGGGTACTTGCAGTGACATTTTGGCTGTGTGCCTGTACGAGGGCTTTTGAATGGGGCTAGTTAAGAATCAACGTTTAAGTGACTGATGCTCTGTAGCTTTGACGTGCATGCCCATGTCTGCCATTGCCGGTTGAAGGGCATGGCTATGGGCGTTAACGGGAGCTGGCAGAAGGCAAGAAACACTGGATGTGGCAGCAGCATCGGTGGCATTTGCAGTTATTTTGGCGATACGCCCAAAAAGGTATTGCGGTGATTCTTGTTTATTAGAATAGTGTTGCAGCGATGGGTTTCTGCTCTTCGTCATTAATTCTCGAAACTGGTAATCAACTGTGGCACGGGAAATCATTAGCAGTGCCACAGTTGATTGCCATGCTTTGAATATATGCTGCAGGCTATTGTATATGTAAATTTTTAGCAGCACTGAGGCAGTCTGCCTCATGCTAATTCAGGTCATTGACTGTGATTCATTCTTTAGCAGGCTCGAGTTCTTTCCCCTCATTAACTGAGGGTTACTGTTACCCCTTTATTTCTCATTTTCATACTCTACCCTTACGCCGGGTGGGGGGGTTGCGCCAAACCCTCCTCTTGCAATAACGGCCCGTACACCACCATTCGCTTTTACAATGGCCATTTGATCAGCCTTAGCCGCGGCATCAACAGCTTCTGGATCACATATTGATCTCAGCTCCGCTTCCATTTGACTTCGGATATTAACATACTCCAAATCGGTTCCTAGGTCACAAAGTTCATCTGGATCGTCAAACAAGTTGAACAATTGTGGCTTCATCGCCACGTAATAGACAAATTTCCAATGTCCTTTTCGAATCATAAAAGCACCGGTTGCGGCACCCATCGCGTGATATTCAGAGAAAACGGGCCTCTCGAGATTATCTTCAGCGTTCGCAAGGTCAACAAGTGACGTGCCGGGCTTTTCTTCTGGATTGATACCTGCGGTTTTTAGGATTGTTGGGTGGATATCAATTAATGACACAGGTGTTTTGCAAACTTTACCGGCCGGAATTTTTGGACCCTTTATGATGCATGGTATCCCAACAGACTCCTCGTAAAAATTTGATTTTCCCCAGAAGTCTCGTTCCCCGATATTGTCACCGTGATCACTTAGATAGCAAATCTGCGTGTTATCTTGGAGGCCTTTCGCGTCCACTACCCGCAAAATTTTACCGATTAAATCATCAACAAAAGTGACAAGCCCGTAATAGGACGCCAAAGCTATTCGTGTTTTTTCCGGTGTAAAATTGTCCATGATCTGACAATTCCGCATAGAATGATGCCAAGGGTGTTCGGGATTTTCTCGAGTCTTTGTTGGCATCAGGTTAAGATGGTCGTATAAATCATAGAATTCTTTTGGTGCAATCAAAGGAAAATGTGGTGCTACCATCGAAACAAAGAGCACCCACGGCTTTTCTTGATTACCATGATTTGCCAACCAATCCATCGTCTCTTCAGTAACTTGACGATCATAAATATGGTAGTTGGTTTCACCTGGGCCAATATTTTCAGCCATTGATAACGCCTTCCAGCGCTTTGGTAAAGGTTCGCGCACACAGCCGAAAACATCACCAATGCCATCAACCACATGCATGGGTATTTTTTGAAAATCAAGCCCAACGTCATCATCCGCGTTCCGATAATGCAGTTTACCAATTGAACCTACTGTGATGTTGGCTTTCTGCAGCGCATTGCACCAGGAGGAGGGGGTTCCAAAATAAGGTGTGGCATTATCCCAATGATGGGAACGATGCGCATAATCTCCTGTTGCAAACGAGGCTCGAGCTGGCACGCAAATAGGCACGTTGGTATAAGCATTTTCAAATAATGTCCCTTCATGCGCGAGGCGGTTGATGTGGGGTGTTCTAACTATCTTGTTACCATAACAACCGAGTACTTTCCGCGTGTGCTCGTCAGTCATCAATATGAGCTGGTTAACAGGTCCTTCTTCCATTATCCAGTCTCCTCCCAGGCAGCGGACTTTGGAGAGAATAATCGAAGTTTATCTTTAATGAAATAAAATAGAACATATTAGAAGACAGAGTAATTATGACCTTAATAGACAGGAGAAATGGCATTTGCCGT
>QBYK01000079.1 GCA_003282865.1 SAR116 cluster bacterium AG-325-I21
CCAATTTTTAGTCTAATCTGGTTTATGAAGATTACCAAACAGTTTGAACGAGCAATTGACGAAGTTAGCTTTCTTAATGCCTGGCTCATCAAACGCGCATGAAGCCCAACATGGTGATCACCCATTTCGCCTTCCAATTCCGCACGCGGCACTAACGCTGCAACAGAATCGACCACAAGCACATCTACCGCACCCGAGCGCACAAGCGTATCAGTGATTTCCAATGCCTGCTCACCCGCGTCTGGCTGCGAGATCAGCAGGTCATCGATATTAACACCAAGTTTGCGCGCATAAACTGGATCAAGAGCATGCTCAGCATCAACAAAGGCGCATGTGCCACCTTCCTTTTGAGCTTCAGCAACAGCGTGAAGTGCAAGCGTTGTTTTTCCTGATGACTCAGGCCCATAAATTTCAATTATACGACCTTTCGGAAAACCACCAATACCGAGACCTATATCAAGCCCAAGAGACCCAGTGGAAATGGCTTGTACGTCAACCGCAGATTCTCGCTGACCCAGTTTCATAACCGAACCTTTACCAAAGGCCTTTTCAATTTGCCCAATGGCTGCCTCAAGCGCCTTGTTCTTTTCGTCATTTTTCATTTTGATATCCACCACAGCACCATCCATCTAAACCTCCTTATTTGCACAACCATTTGCCTCTGTCCACGCTTGTATTATTACTTATTTTACACGCGTAAGGTTTTGCCATTCGATCTCTGCAGGGACTGCATTAATGCTGCACTAGGCTCATGGTTTGAGTCAAAATTTATAATGTCAATTTTTATGTACTTGTTTTGTTCTCATTGCAAACAAATTTTCATGTTTTGTTCTTTTTGTCAAATATTAAGTTGTGCTGAATGACTGATCGCCTCCTTTTGGTTTTGCCCACGATGAATGCGTTGTCAAAAAAGACCCAGTTAAAAAATCAAATTTTAAGATTATTGGCACTCAAAGCTCTTGCAATTAAGCACTCGTCACTTTCGAACAATCTGGCAGAAAAAGGACAATCTGGCAGACATAAAAAAAGCAGTTGGAAAAGCTTGAGGGATATTAGTCGTCACGGTGAACCCTCTCCATACGTTCATGCCGTTCTTGCGCATGCAAGCTTAATGATGCAATCGGCCTGGCCTCTAGACGGCGCAGGTTGATTGGCTCGTCCGTTTCTATACAATAACCATAATTACCATCTTCTATACGGCGCAGCGCCGCCTCAATTTTTTGTAATAGCTTACGCTCACGATCCCTTGTTCTAAGGTCAAGCGTTGCATTGCTCTCAATTTGAGCCCGGTCCATTTGATCGGGCTGGTGCAAATTTTCTTGCGAAAGACCGGTTATCGTACCGCTAGCATCATCCAACAATTCAGCCTTCCAGGCTTCCAGTTTGCACTGAAAATATAATAGCTGCATCGGATTCATAAACTCTTCGTCTTCGCTTGGCCGGTAATCTTCAGGAAGCATATTTTGCGCGATGGCACCGGACTTGGCCTTGTTGATTTTTTCAACACCGGTCTTATCCGCTCTCGCTTCGTCAATGCTACCCTGGGTAGAAGACCCATTTTTCGTCACGCCACCTTGTAGGGTAATATCTCCCGACTTGGACTTTGCCCGCTTATTCTTCATTTCATCACCTTCGCAATCAAATAGAAGTAATTTGTAACCTTAAAAGTGCGCTGTGAATTACACCGAATCATTACGTTCTGCAAGGGTTTTTCCGAGATTTTGTTGACCTTATTTTGCTCAGCCAATAAAAAACATTATAAAAAAGTTAACCATTCAGGGGTGATTCCTAATGACGCTATTACGTGACCAGGTTTTTTGTAGCGCTGGGTGTGCACAGATCTCCACTGGTTTGAGAGCGGATAGTTGGTCTATCTTTGTCCGCCCCTAAAAAAGCGGTAGAAAATTATGTTTAATGTCAAAATAAATTGGGTTTTACAGAGTTATACGATTGAGAGGATAGAACAGCGTGCTTTACTTCAACCTAGGTGATTTTGTAATTCATCCAAAACGACCCGAATGGGGGCTCGGTCAAATTCAGTCAATTGTGGGAATGAATGTAACAGTAAACTTTGAACATGTTGGGAAACAAATGATAAATTGCGCTCTCATCACACTGGACGTCGTTCCACAATCGCAAAGGCAGTCAAAAACCTCTTAACAGAGCGACTAAATAGCCCAAATTTCATAAACAAAAGCGAGACCGGATGTCGCATGGAAAGCAGTATGATATTGTGGCAAAACATCGCTCGGACAACATCCGTAATGTTATCAAAATAATTGGGGCATCAGTCTTAATGTCTTTTTGTGTTGTCAGATTTAAGGCAAATTTTATTGAGTGTTGTGGAGAACCATTTTGGACTATAACGAGATATTCAAAAGTAGGCTGGATAAGTTGAGAGTCGAGAGCCGCTACAGGACATTTGTCGAAATTGAGCGACAAGCAGGGCGGCATCCTCACGCCAAATGGAATAGTCCTGATGGCCCAATGGATGTGGTGATTTGGTGTTCAAATGATTACCTAGGAATGGGGCAAAACCCAAAAGTTATCAAAGCGCTCACTAATGCATTTGGCTCACTTGGAACCGGAGCTGGTGGCACCCGCAATATTTCAGGTACAAGCGCCGCGATTGTGGCGTTAGAGGCAGAACTTGCCGAATTGCATGGCAAAGAACGGGCGATTGTTCTGACCAGCGGCTACGTTGCAAATGAGGCAAGCATTAGCGCGATTGCCAAATTGCTCGATAATGCTTTGATAGTGTCAGACGAAATGAACCACGCTTCCATCATTTCCGGTATCAGGCATGCACGCTGTGATAAGGTCATTTTCCGTCACAATGATATCGCCCATTTGGAAGAAATTTTGATCGCCCAACCACCTGACCGGCCTAAAATCATTGTTTTCGAGTCGGTCTACTCAATGGATGGTGATACCAGTCCTATCAGCGAAATTGCAACCCTAGCAAAAAGATACAATGCACTGACCTATCTTGACGAGGTACATGCAGTTGGGATGTATGGCGATGAGGGCGGAGGCATCGCCCAGATGCACGGCATTCAGGACCAAATCGACATTATTCAGGGCACCCTCGGCAAAGCCTTTGGGGTGATTGGCGGCTATATTGCAGCTAATGACGTGATTTGTGACTCAGTTCGCAGCTTTGGATCTGGCTTTATTTTCACGACAGCACTCCCCCCAGCACTAGCGCATGGAGCATTGGTATCGGTTCAGCATTTGCGTCAGAGCAGAACCGAACGATTGATCCAAAACCAACAAGCTATCAAGCTCAAAACAAAATTGCGTGAAGCAGGGCTACCCTTAATGAACGGCGATACACATATCGTTCCAGTGATGGTGAACGATGCGGCGAAATGCACTCGTATTTGTGAGATTTTATTGCAAGACTTTTGCATTTATGTCCAGCCAATCAATTACCCAACCGTGCCCAAAGGGACCGAACGCCTGCGTTTGACTCCAGGGCCACTTCATAATGATACAATGATTGATCATCTTGTTGATGCGCTGTCGAAAGCCTTTGATACCGCTACCAAGGAACAAATCATGCAAACCGGTTAGCCAAACATTAAATTATAAAAAAATGAGCTTATAAACATCGAAAGTATGCAAAACTGACAAATGGACGGATAATTGTGCTGATTAGACGACCAATAAAATTACGTTTCAGGTCGGAGACTAGAATTTAATTATCCCTAACCCCACATTATTAAAATCAAATGGGTTTATGACGCTACTAATCCCAGTTTTGTTAGGCGCACTTTACATAAGCGCGTCAGTATTTTTTAATTGCACGCTATTGATGGAATAAAATCATGCCTATCACCCCTGTCCCGCCCGACCATCCAGATTTTTACGGCCGAGGAAAAACGGGATTGTTGCTTGTTAATCTCGGCACGCCCGATGGCACTGATACCAAATCGATGCGCCGCTATTTAAAGCAATTTTTGTCAGACCGCCGGGTCATCGAAGTACCACGCCTTCTCTGGTGGATCATTCTCAATGGCATTATTTTGAATGTCCGACCTCGCAAATCTGGTGACGCCTACGCGCGCATCTGGCTGAAAGATGACCCAGACGGATCGCCTCTTCGCAAGATCACCCGCCTGCAGGCCAAACATGTGGCAAAAAGCTTTCAAAATGACGATCTAATAACCGATTACGCCATGCGATATGGCAACCCCTCAATCCAGCATCAAATGCAAAAGCTTCAAGACGCCGGATGCAGCCAAATTTTGGTGATGCCATTGTATCCACAATATGCTGCATCAACGACGGCGACCGTGAATGATGAGGTATTCAAATGGGCGCTTGGTTTAAGATGGCAACCCGCCATCCGCACTGTACCGCCATGGCATGATCACCCTGTTTACATTGAGGCGTTAGCAGACTCTGTGCGGGCCTCGATAAAGCAAAATGGCACGCCAGATGATCTAGTTGTGTCATTTCACGGTATTCCAAAAAGCTATTTTGTGTCCGGTGATCCTTATCATTGCCAATGTATGAAAACCGCTCGCTTGTTGCGCGAAAAATTAAAATGGGACACGGAACGTTTTCATGCTACTTTCCAATCGCGTTTTGGGTCGGAACCATGGTTGCAACCTTACACTGACAAAAGCGTGGTTGCACTGGCTCAAAACGGTACAAAACATGTCGCGGTAATGGCGCCTGGTTTCGTAGCAGATTGTCTGGAAACACTGGACGAGCTCGATATTGAACTACATGAGGAGTTTATCGAACATGGTGGGGAAACCTTTAGCTATATTCCCTGCCTTAATGACAGCCAAGCAGGGATGATGGTTATCGAACAGATAGCTAGTGAAAACCTCAATGGTTGGATCGAATTACCGAAAATGCGACAACGATAAACCAAAGCCTTTTATTTTTCTAACAAGGGTGTTATATCCTTCAGCGAAAAGTGGGAACCGTCACTACACGGTTCCGAGTTTTGGATGCAATAAGTATAAAAAGATTTGTGAGCAGACCGTGATATTTTACTGTAATTATCACGTCATCATTAAAACCTTGATGGAACAGCGGTCTGCCAAGATAATTGCTTGTTGAATTTTTAAATGCTTATCAATGCTCGTGCGCGGCGTTTGTGTAGTGGTAAGACCTTAGCCTTCCAAGCTAAAGACGCGGGTTCGATTCCCGCACGCCGCTCCAATTTCTGGTATTAAAGGCTCCCGGACAGGCGACCATGGCGGAGGGTAACAAAGAGCGTTTCTCCATTAACTTCACTATTGATTATTGGACTGAACCGCAAGGCGCATTGATTTGTAACTCTGACCAAAATTTTACTGGACTATTCAGGGTCTAGTGGCATCAGATAACACAGCCATTTATCCCCAAGGTAATAACTAGCGCCAGTTTGGAAAACTGGCGCTAGGATATTTTAGTTACACGACGTCGTCAGTAGGAGCGTCATCTGCAGGGGCGTCAGCTGCCGCAGCGTCGGCGGCGTCAGCGGCTGTATTAGCAGCTTCCATGCCTTCAGCCATATTTGCAGAAGCTGCGGTATCCATAGCAGCCATGGCTCCATCAAAAGCAGGAGGAGGAGCCCCAGGGTCGCCCATCGGAGTACCGCCCATTGGTGGACCACCCATAGCATCTCCCATCGGGTCGCCTCCCATTGGAGGAGCACCCATAGGATCACCTATCGGAGCCATACCATCAAGAGGGCTTCCACCTGCCGCAGCACCATCGCCCCATGCAGGCGGAGGCATGCCATCACCATCCATGTCCGCCATCGGTCCTGGCCCACCAGGCATCATTTCAGCCTGAGCAGGACTCATAGCGGATGCCACGTCTGGTGGGCACATTTCCATATGCATTGGACCCATTCCGCCCATAGCGTCTGGCGGGCACATTTCCATATGCATTGGTCCCATACCGCCCATGGCTTCTGGTGGCATCATATGCATCATAGGTCCGTCCATCCCAGCCATGCATTCTGGTGGCATGTTACCCATATGATCGGCATTCATACCACCCATGCAATGAGGTGGCATATTGCCCATCATGTCAGCATCCATACCGGCCATCGCTGGTGGTGGCATCATTTCCATATGCATTGGACCC
>QBYK01000080.1 GCA_003282865.1 SAR116 cluster bacterium AG-325-I21
GACGTTAAGTTCTTGCGCACAAAATTTTCGGCCGCTTATTATAAACCCATGCTTTTCAAATCGGTTGTTTTAGGCCTGGCTGGAGAAGTCGACCTTCATCATATTTGTCGTTTGCAGACAAAAATGCCCACCACCGCTTCTCGCGGCTTGCTATCGCTTGCTTGAGTTCACGATCACTGAATGAGGCATTTCCAGAGAATGAAATTGAATCGATTTTAATCAATGGTCCTTCATTAACTTCAAAAACCAAATCAACACGGTTATTATCGAGCTCAATAATCTTAGGTTCAACCACTGCAGCAAAACGTCCACCCGCCCTGTAGACTTCGATCAACTGCCTCGTCGCATCAATCGCCACTTTTCGGCTATATACACCCCGCTGTTGGACATTGATGACGTCTAAAAGACGTTCATCAGAAATGGTATCATTACCCTCGATGTTGACCCTGTTAATTATTGGGTTTTCAATAACAGAAACGATTAGGACCGTGCCTTCTAAATTAAGTTTTATATCTTGAAACAAATTTGTTTCGTAAAGCCGCTCAAGAGCGTTACTCAAAGCACTCTGAGAAGTAAGCCCCCCAACTCTGACAGGAAGGTAATTTTTCACTGTACCCTGTGCCACCCGACTGTTGCCATCAACGCGTATTTCTGAAATCCGAACCTGATCATCAGCAAGCTGCGCGGCACTTGGGTGCGCGACCAAAAAGATAACCAAAGAACTAAAAATAAAACTTAATAGGCAATTACCACGCATTAATTTTCCACCCAGATCGAAACAAACTTCAAAACTATAGACGGCCTAACGACACAGTAAAAGCCCAACTGTAGTAAGAATTCAATTTAATCGCCAATTTTACCGTTACAGTGAACTCAAGCCTAGTCCTGAGCCCAACTCATTGAAAAAGACGAATTACATCATACACTACTAAAAATATTGTTAATCCCATCAAAATAGTAATGCCCCCACGCATCAACACCGCCTGAATTCTAGGCGGCACAGGCTTTCCAATAACGGCTTCGAGGAGAAAAAATGTTAAGTGTCCGCCATCTAGAGCGGGTATTGGCAATAAATTTATCAGGCCAAGATTGATGGAAATAACAGCGGTAAGCAAAATGAATGGCACCAACCCCTGGTTAAGAACAGTCCCAGAAATTTCAGCAATGCGCACAGGTCCTCCGACTTCCCCCTGCTGTATATTTCCGGTAATGGCTCGCCCTAAGCTTCGCAGAATAACGACGGACATATGAAACGCATCAGATGACGCAGCACCAATCGCAGCTGTTAGGCCAAGTCGCTGAAACTCGCCAACAGGTGGCGATTTCACGCCTAGAACACCAATATTTAATTGTAATTGTTCGTTAAAACGAACTTCTGGTGTGACGATAAGTTCAAGGGCACGAGTTCCACGCCGGATAACAAAAGAAAGGGCCTTTCCTGGGCTTTCCATCACCAGGCCACGCATATCATTAAAATCCCTGACGCCGATGCCATCAATTTCTAAAACCCTGTCGCCGGGAAGTAACCCTGCACTGGCGGCGGGCGTATTTGGCATTACTTCGCCGACGACGGCAGGAATGGTCTGTTTCCCAACTGACATATAAACAGCCGCGAATAAAAGTATGCCAAGGATGAAGTTAGCTGCCGGTCCCGCCGCCACAATCGCCATGCGCCAGTATAAACCGGCTCCGGAAAAGCTACCTTCGGCAGTTTGATAATCATTTGATGCTGCGCTCGCTACACCATCATCACCGCGCATTTTAACATAGCCGCCAAGCGGTATTGCCGACAAACGCCAGCGTGTTCCTGATTGCCCGGTCCAACCATAAATTTCAGGTCCAAAGCCGATTGAAAACACATCAACAACAACGCCAGCTTTGCGAGCAGCCCAATAATGACCAAGTTCGTGAAAATACACAACTGGCGTGATCAAGAGCAAGAAGCCAAGGAGAAGGTCAGTAAAGCCAAGTTCGGGCATCAAAAATCCATTACTGGGTAAAAAATAACAAAAATAACATTGGGCGTATCCTTAGTAAGATTCACAATCTAGCCCAATTTTTCAATTTTTGAAAACACTACCTTTTGCCACAAGATCATGTGCTTGCTTGCGGGCACTCTGATCAATAGCAAATACCGCTTCAATGGTTGCCAAATCACCTGCCAACCCTGTGGCAAGCGTTGCGTCAACGACCGCCGCAATCCCAGTAAACGCGATCTTGCCTTGCAAAAAAGCATTAACAGCAACTTCATTTGCAGCATTTAGCACTGCCGGGGCAACGCCCCCTGCCTCAAGTGCTTGGCGGGCAAGCGTAAAGCAAGGAAATCTCTCGGAGTCAACTGCTTCAAATGTCAAGACGGAGATAGCTGCCAAGTCAAAAGGCTCGGCGCCCCAATCAAGCCGGTCTGGCCATGCCATTGCATAGGAAATTGGCGTGCGCATATCGGTTCCCCCCAAATGAGCGATAATTGATCCATCGTGAAAATAGACCATACCGTGAATAGCCTGTTGGGGATGGACTAACACATCAATATGGCGCGATTCTAAACCAAACAGCCAATGAGCCTCAATCACTTCCAGCCCCTTGTTCATCATTGTTGCGCTATCAACCGAAATTTTTTGTCCCATGCTCCAATTTGGATGTTTGACCGCGGCTTCCGGTGTTATGGACAAAAACTCCGGTATTGGTAGCGTTAGAAATGGGCCACCTGATGCTGTGAGGCAAATATGGCTTATTTCAGCTATTTTACCGGTTTCTATATTCCCAGCCTGATGCCCTTTCCAGCCACCCCAGCATTGAAAAACAGCGTTATGTTCGCTATCAATTGGCAGAATATGGGCACCGAATTCGTTTGCCTTCTGGGTCAAAACGGCCCCTGCTGAAACCAATGATTCCTTATTGGCAATGGCTATTGTCTGGCCAGAGCATACGGCGGCCATCACCGACGGCAAACCTGCAAGACCGCTGATGCCTGCGATCACAAGATTAACCGGTATAGTAGCAATATTGCTGCATGCCTGCTCGCCAGCAACGACATCACAATCAAGATCACTGACCAAATTACGTAGCTCACTGTGCTTACTTTCATCATGAATTCCAATAATCTTAGGATGAAATTCGCGCGCTAGCGCAGCCAGCCCATGATAATTTTTGCCCGCCACCAATGCTTGAACACTGAATTTTTCCTCATTCTGGCGAACTAGTGCTAGTGCACTTTGCCCAATTGAGCCTGTTGCCCCTAATACGGTAATTTTTTTTTCCGCTGCCATAAGACTAATCGCTCATATTTCGAATAAATATAAATAAAAGGCTGGAATTGTCAGAATATATCCATCAAAACGATCCAACATACCGCCGTGGCCCGGTAATATTGAACCACTATCCTTCACATTCAATAGCCTTTTGATAGCAGACTCCAAAAGGTCCCCTGCCTGAGCCAGAATGCCGAGGACCAGCCCTAAAATCAGCGCGTCAAACTGATTTGCAAGTCCAATAACATCTGCCAAAATTAAGGTTAGAGCTATTGCCGCAACTAACCCACCAATACTGCCAGAAATGGTTTTGCTTGGACTTACCTGCGGCCATAATTTTGGGCCTCCAAACCTCCTACCGACAAAATAGGCAGCGGTATCGCATGCGGCAATAATGGCAGCCAGCGCAACAAGCATGATATGTCCGGACGGCTGCAGCATTAGTAAACTGGTAAAGCCAAAGCAAATCGAAAGCAAACCTGTAAACAGTGCCACAATAGTTTTTTTTTTGTAAAACAGCACCACTACGACCACCAATAATGCAAACCCGAAAACAAGTTCCACGGGCCGGTCAATAACCCAATATGGTATGGATTGTGCCATAATTAGGCCGACTATCAGATAGCCAGTTATTGGTGGCATATTGGTTAAGCGCTTTGCCTCTAAGGTCATAAAAAGAGCGAGAAACAAAACCACCAGGCCACCAATTCTCTGATCATACCAGACGGCAAAAACCACCGGAAGAAGAAGTATTGCTCCAAAAATACGGCGGATTGTCACGGATGATTTTGACAATGCCATCAAGCGAAATCACTTTGAACCATGCGAATGTGATGGATCTCACCGGTGCTTCCACCATATCTGCGGTCACGCTTGTAATATTCATCAATTGCTGACAAAAAATCATTGGTGGTATATTCTGGCCAGTGTTTATCGCTAAAAACCAGTTCAGCATAGGATAAATCCCAAAGCATGAAATTTGATAGGCGTTTCTCACCACCGGTGCGAATTAGCAGGTCAACTGGTGGCAGTACTTTTGTGGATAACCGAGATTTCAAAAGATCATCATTCACCTGGCGGGCACTCAGGAGGCCATTTTCAACCTCATGAGCAATTTTTGCTGCCGCAGCTGCAATGTCTTGTCTGCCACCATAATCCAACGCCACCGTAAGATTGAGCCCCGTATTAAGTAAAGAGCGACGCTCTAAATCAGCAATTGATTGCTGCAATTCGGACGAAAACCGATCCCGGCGACCAACAACCCGCAAGCGGATATTATTATCCATAAGATCCTCAGACTGGGCAGTTACAAACCGTTTCAACAATTCTAACAAACCTCTAACTTCGGCCCGAGGGCGTTGCCAGTTTTCCGATGAAAACGCAAAAACGGTCAACCACTCAATTTTCTGATTAATCGCTGTTTGACTAATATCTGTTAATGTATCAGCACCACGATGATGCCCTTTTAAAACCTCAATTCCAAGATTGCGAGCCCATCGGCGATTGCCATCCATTATAATAGCTAAATGATTGAGAGTATGCGGCATTTTGGAACCTTCAGATAAGAATAAAGCAAAATTTAAACATGCGTTATCTCTTTCTCTTTGCGGGAAAGTGCATCATCTACCTTTTTTACAAACTCATCAGTTAGTTTTTGTACATTGTTTTCCTGCATATGCCGGGCATCTTCGGAGATCAACCCGTCTTTTTCCGCTTTTCGGACTTTTTCAATACTATCTCGGCGGATATTACGGATTGCGACGCGGCAACCTTCAGCATAGCGCCCAGCAACTTTGACCATATCTCTGCGTCGCTCTTCTGAGAGAACGGGGATAGGCACTCGGATAAGATTACCCTCGCTTGCTGGATTTAAACCTAAATCTGAATCCCTGATGGCTTTTTCTACAATGGGGGTCATTGCGGCATCCCACACTGACACTGTGAGCAATCTTGGCTCGGGCGCTGAAATGTTTCCAATTTGATTTATTGGCATTTTTGACCCATAGGCATCAACCATAATTGGCTCTAACATCCCGGTTGATGCACGGCCAGCGCGAAGCCCCATAAATTCGTTTTGCAATGTGGCAATGCTTGCATCCATGCGGCGCTGGATATCATCAATATCAAGTTCGACCATTCTATTCCCCTCTAACCATAAGACGCAGCACTTGAGTATAAGATATCATGTTCGTATTAGGATACGATAGTAAATCTTCCAGTGTGTTTCACAACACGTTCTAATTCACCCGGTATTTTAATGGAAAACACCAGAATGGGAATGTTATTTTCCCGAGCAAGCGCTATTGCCGAAGCATCCATTACACGCAGATCATCGCTTAATACTTGCATATATGACAAACGTTCATATCGTCTTGCAGCCATGTTCTTTTCTGGATCATCTGAATAGACTCCATCGACGCGCGTGCCCTTCAAAAGTGCTTGACAATTCATTTCTGATGCCCGCAACGCCGCAGCAGTATCTGTTGTAA
>QBYK01000081.1 GCA_003282865.1 SAR116 cluster bacterium AG-325-I21
AATCCGCATTGTGCTTTATGTCGCATCAATAGGTCAGCCAACACCAAAGACATCATGGCTTCGGCTACGGGAACGCCTCTGATTCCCACGCATGGGTCATGTCGTCCCTCGGTGATAACATCAACATTCTTGTTGTTTCGATCAATTGATTTGCGGGACGTCAAAATGGAGGATGTCGGCTTAATAGCAATGCGTACAATGATCTGCTGACCAGTAGAAATACCCCCAAGAATACCGCCAGCATGATTGCTCAGAAAAGTGGGTGTCTCAAGACTTTCCCCTGCTCGCATTTCATCGCTGGCAACACTGCCATCAACTGCCGAAAGATCAAATCCACCACCAATCTCGACGCCTTTGACAGCGTTAATGCTCATCATTGCGGCGGCTAGCTCACTGTCCAGCTTGCCATATACCGGCTGGCCAAGTCCAACGGGAATGCCATCGGCAGTGATTTCAAGAATGGCACCGGCAGATGATCGGGCTTTTCGTACCCCATCAAGATAGGACTCCCACTGTTTTGCCATGACGGCATCAGGGCAGAAAAACGGGTTATTATTACGCTCGCTCCATTTCATGTTTTCACGATTGATGGCGTGTGGGCCAATTTGTATAACAGCGCCACGAACCTGATAACTGTTGCCAAGTGCGCGTTTTAGGAACATGTCTGCAATCGCGCCTGCCGCAACTCTGACGGCCGTTTCGCGTGCCGAAGACCGCCCTCCGCCACGATAATCACGGTGGCCGTATTTCACCTGATAGGTATAATCAGCATGCCCCGGGCGAAACTGATTGGCGATTTTACCATAGTCTTTTGACCGCTGGTCTTTATTACGGATTAACAGGCTTATTGGGGTGCCGGTGGTTTTGCCTTCAAAGACGCCTGATAGGATTTCAACTTGGTCATCTTCTCTGCGCTGAGTCACGAATTTGCTTGTGCCCGGTCGGCGGCGATCAAGATATGGCTGGATCAAGCGCTCAGAAAGCGGTAGCATTGGAGGCACTCCGTCAATGATACAGCCAATGCCCAATCCGTGGCTCTCTCCAAAGCTGGTAACATTTAGTAATTTGCCAAAAGTGTTATCTGTCATGTTAGACGACTGATATATCTGGGGCGTCCACCGCCTTCATGCCAACAACATGAAATCCACAATCCACATGGTGTGTCTCGCCAGTGACCCCGGATGCCAGATCAGATAGCAAATACATGCCTGCCCCACCAACATCATCAAGAGTAACATTCCGCTTAAGGGGAGAGTTATACTGATTCCATTTCAGGATGTAGCGAAAATCACCAATGCCAGATGCAGCCAGTGTTTTCATTGGGCCAGCTGATAGGCCGTTGACGCGGATATTACGCCCTCCAAGATCAACCGCAAGATAGCGAATTGAAGCTTCAAGAGCGGCTTTGGCGACCCCCATTACATTATAATGTGGCATTACACGTTCAGCTCCATAGTAGGTAAGTGTAAGCAGCGAACCATTATCATTCATCATGGCGGTAGCACGGCGTGCAACAGCGGTAAATGAATAGACTGAAATATCCATGGTGCGCGCAAAGTTATCCCGGCTTGTTTCAACATAGCTCCCTTTCAACTCTTCCTTGTCAGAATAGGCGATGGCGTGAAGCACAAAATCCAATTTGCCCCATTTTTCCTGCAGATTTCCAAATGCGGCATCCATGCTTGCTTCGTCGGTTACATCACATGGCATCACAAGGTCGCTGCCAACAGAAGCGGCAAGCGGGCCAACGCGTTTTTTTAGAGCGTCGCCTTGAAAGGTGAAAGCGAGTTCGGCACCCTGTTCAGCAAGCTTAGCAGCTATACCCCAAGCGATTGAACGTTCATTGGCAACACCCATGATTAGGCCCTTTTTGCCTGCCATGACACCAGATGATGATGCTGTATTTGACATAGTTTCTGCCCTTTTAATCGAAAGGTAAATTTAGAAAAGCAGCCCTAATAATGGCGAGCTAGTCTGACAGTTGAAGTTTACTCCAACACAGGCCAAACATACAAGTGATGCCGTGAAAATCACCGGCAGTCTCTCATTGAGTTCTGAACATTAAACGGACATCTGCACGTTACCGCAGTGAGTAGCTCACCCGGCGAACCATCTCAACGCGTGAGCCAACGATAAGCGGATTTTTGCTCTCCAGCTTGACGATTTTCCCATCAACTTCGATATGATTGCGATAGCCGGTGATTTCACTGATATTTTCTTCAAGCATAACGGTGGTGATGGAACATGTTTCCTGCTGCTTGTACCCAACGATACGGCTGTTTTTTTGTTTGTTTTTTAAATGTTCGCGGCCAATCAACGCGCCAGCAACCGTGCCTGCAGCCCCGGCCCCGTCATTATTTGAAAATTTGTTGCCGACGGCAGATCCAATGAGCCCGCCAATGATCATCGATCCTATTTCTGACGCGCCTTCTTGCTCTGCGTAGATTGGGACGTCCTGATTGCGGCACGTACGTTGATCAGTTGGTGTTTTTCGCACGTACGTTGATGTTAGAGTGATCGTATCGACCACTGTACCAATGACTGCCTCCACGCGTGTTTCTGCTGTTGCAACGCCGGAGATAAGTGATGCAGAGAAAATCATCGCGATAACGGGGGGGGTAAGTCGGGGAATTAGCATCTTTGTCGTCATTTTGGTCATGGTCCACCTTTATTTGTTCAGGATCTGTATGGATTATCGCCTCATTATTCATTGGTACCAATTAGTGCGTCAGCCAACGGTTTTCAAATCAATTCACTACAAATGAAAAAACTGACACATCAGACTTTCTAAGATATGAAAATATTCATAGAATATGGCAATTCTGTGTTTACTTTCTGATTTTCGGTCAGATTTTGAGGCTGTTTATAAAGCGGTGCGGCAAATGGTTGGCAAGCCGAGTGAAAAAGGCCGCATTGCGAAATGAGTCATCGCTTCCTACATACTAAAACACGTCGCGGATTACTATCTGACCATAACGTTTGGAGACATAAAATCATGGAAATCAACGCCGGAACCGACCCTTTTGTTTTATTTCAAAGCTGGTATGATGACGCTGTCAAGACTGAGATCAATGATCCAGACGCCATGGCAATCGCATCAGTCGACAAGGAGGGTATGCCCTCGGTACGTATGGTGTTGTTGCGACGGTGGTCGCCTGATGGATTTTTGTTTTTTACCAATTACGAAAGCCGCAAATCCGATGAGTTATTGGCCACGGGCAAGTCTGCTTTTTGTATCCATTGGAAAAGTCAGCGCCGGCAGGTACGGGTAGTTGGCGCAATATTTAAAGCCACGGCCGAACAATCTGATGAGTATTTCAGTAGCCGTGGTCGTGGCAGCCAGATCGGTGCTTGGGCATCTGCACAATCTCGCCCGCTCGCCAGCCGGGCCGTCTTAGAAGCAGAAGTGGTTCGCGCTGAGTGTCAGTTTCCCGATGTTGTTGCACGCCCACCACATTGGGGTGGATTTTGTTTGAAGCCGCATGAAATAGAATTTTGGCATGATGGTGAACATCGCTTGCATGATCGCTTTCGGTTTCTAAAACAGGGAAATGGGAGTTGGGATATCCAGCGTCTCAACCCATAGCCCCAGCAACTCCGGTAGCCCCGTCGGATAATTAGACTGAAAAATGAACAAGATTGATCGGGTTCGCCTATTTTTGTCAAAATACGGTCGTTTACTCGACGCTCCTTCGTGTTTTTCTTCCTATTATAACGCTGTTGGTTGAGATGGCCCTATTGGGGTGCTTCTTGAACAAAGCTTATTTTTATCTGGGGGTCTCGCATGAAATCGCATGCACGTGTTGTTGTTATTGGTGGTGGTGTCGTTGGTGTCAGCAGTTTATATCATTTAGCCAAAAAGGGCTGGGGTGATGCGGTTCTTGTGGAGCGCAAAGAGTTGACATCGGGCTCTACATGGCACGCAGCCGGTTTATTGCCGCTATTCAATATGTCGTATTCGGTTGGCCAGATCCACAAATATTCAGTGCAATGCTATCAAGAGCTGGAAAAAGAAACAAATATGGATGTAGGGTTTCGCAATGTCTCTAACATCCGGCTTGCCAGCAATCAAGACCGTATGGACGAATATCGCCAATATGCCGGTGTTGCCAGCACGATTGGCGTCGAGGTTGATTTTCTGACCCCCGAGCAGGTTCTGGATTATTGGCCGATGTGTAATGTCGATGGGCTGGTTGGGGCCATTCGTCACCCGCAGGACGGTTATATACAGCCAGCAGATTTAACTCAAGCGTTTGCCCGTGGGGCGCGTGATCGCGGTGCCGAAATTTATCGCAATACTGTTGTTACGGCCATTTCCCGCACCAGTGATGGCATGTGGAGGGTCTCAACCGATAAAGGCGAAATTATCTGCGAGCATGTGGTGAGTGCGACCGGCAGTTTTGCCCGTAAAACTGGCGCAATGGTCGGGCTAAATATTCCAGTTATTCCGGTTGAGCATCAATATATTGTGACTGAGGCGCATCCTGATATTCAGGCACGGCACAAAGATGGCGAACCAGAAATGGGTGTGCTTCGCGACTCAGAGGGCCGGTGGTACATGCGCGAAGAATCTGGCGGATTAATACTTGGCCCTTATGAGGCCGGGGCACCTGTTTGTTATATGGACGGGCCCAGTGATGAGTCCGAATATGAACTGTTTCAGGAAGATCTCGAGCGACTTGAACCACATATTGAATCCGCCATATATCGCGTCCCTGCCTTTGGCGAGTCTGGTGTTAAACGTGTTTATAACGGTGCCATCGCTTATACCCCTGATGGTAACCCAATTGTTGGTCCCGCGTGGGATTTACCTAATTTCTGGATAAATGAAGGGCATAGTTTTGGTATCACCGCTGCAGGTGGTGCTGGCTGGCAGCTGGCCGAGTGGATTGTTGAGGGAGAGCCGACGATGGATATGCTTGGTGTCGACCCGCGCCGTTACGGCAGCTATGCAACCCATTCTTATCTGAAAGTGAAAAACGAAGAAGCCTATGCCAATGTCTTTGTGACTCATTATCCTGATGAAGAGCGAGTTGAAGGGCGCCCATTGCGAACTTCGCCCTGTTATGACCGATTGAAGGCGCTTGGTGCTGTTTTTGGCCAGAAATTTGGCTGGGAGCGGGCGAACTGGTTTGCCCCCGCGGGTGTCCCACAGGAGGATCACTGGTCATTTCGTCGATCCAATTACTTTGAGCATATTGGAAATGAAGTCCGCAATGTTGCTAAAAATGCTGGCCTACTGGATATGTCGGCTTTCGCTAAGGCACGAATTTCTGGCCAGGGTGCCGAGGCATTCCTGGATTATCTGGTTGCGAATAAGCTGCCAAAAAAAATAGGACGAGTGGCGTTATGCCACGCCTTGACAGAACGCGGTGGGGTTCATTCTGAATTCACCATTCAGCGTGAAAGTGCCGATAGTTTTTATCTTGTATCTGCGGGTGCTGGACAACGGCTTGATCATGACTGGATTAAAAAACATATGCCTGACGATGGGTCAGTGCGGTTTGACAATTTGACCAATTCGATTGGTGTTCTGGTTCTTGCTGGGCCACGGGCACGTGATA
>QBYK01000082.1 GCA_003282865.1 SAR116 cluster bacterium AG-325-I21
GGTGCTTCGCGGCAATGTGTTGGCGTCTGCCATTGGAACTTTTTTCGGTAACCCATGGACATTTATTCCCATATGGCTTGCCGATTATGAGATAGGCCTGAGCGTCATCCATTCGCTGGGATATGGGACTGATTGGCGTGTTTTGTCTATCGAGGAATTAGGTAACGTCATGGGCCACGTTATGCGGTTCATGTCATTCTCTGGAAAAATTTCATGGACTGACCTTACTCTTGGTTTTGAACAGGTGTTCACGCCAATGCTGATCGGCGGTATCGTTCTCGGTTCGATTGCGTGGGTGGTTTCATTTTTGTTTACTTTATGGGCGGTTAAAGGATGGCGAGCTCATCGGGCAAAACGGTTGAAAAGAGATGAGGAAATCCCAGTTCGCCGCAATTAACATTTATGATAAAGTACGACGTTATTAGCTCAAAAGAAGAAGAGAAAATTTTGTTTGATAGCCAAAAACCACTTCGCCTTGGGGTGAATATTGACCATGTTGCAACCTTGCGCAATGCGCGGGGCGGTGTTCATCCCAAGCCTGTTGCAGCGGCTCTGCTGGCGATTAAAGCAGGAGCTGACGGCATTACCGCGCATCTTCGCGAGGATCGCCGGCATATAAGAGACGATGATATTGCGGCTATTCGAGAGGCTATTGGGGCACCACTAAATCTTGAAATGGCGGCGACAAACGAAATGGTTGCCATTGCGCTACACACAAGGCCCAATGCGGCGTGTATCGTGCCAGAGCGTCGAGAGGAGGTGACTACTGAAGGCGGTCTTGCAGTGGTAGGACATGAGGATCGTCTCAGTGATCTTTTGTGGCCATTAAAGGAAGCTGGTATTAGGCTCTCATTATTTATAGAAGCAAACGAGGCAGATATTGAATCAGCGAAGCAGATCGGAGCAGATATTGTCGAGCTTCACACCGGCAGTTACTGTAATAATTTAACTGACGGTAGAACTGAGTTGCAGCGTATCAGGCATGCAGCCGCTTATGGCGCCAACCTTGGGATTGAAATTCATGCTGGGCATGGGCTTGGGTTTGACACAGTCGGCCCAATTGCCGCAATCCCCGAAATAGAAGAGTTGAATATTGGTCATTTTCTTGTTGGAGAGAGTGTGTTTTGTGGTCTTGAAACAGCGATCACGCAAATGCGCCAAAAAATGCAGTCGAGCCGTTGTCGTAACAAGCTAGGGTATTAGCATGATACTTGGTATTGGAACTGATATTACTGACGGACGCCGCATTGAAGCGGTTTTGAACCGACACGAAGATAAATTTGCTAAACGTATTTTTACAAAAGCGGAATTGATTGCGGCGAATAAAACCGCACACAAAATATTTTTCTTAGCAAAACGTTTCGCGGTCAAAGAGGCCGTTTACAAGGCACTTAGCTCATCGGGGATTACCGGTTGTGGCTGGCGCGAGGCTGAAACATTAAATGGGTTGAATGGAGCGCCTTTTGTGAATTTAACTGGTCGTTGTAAAACTGCGCTTGAGACAATGACCCCAGATGGGTATAAGGCCAAGGTGTCGGTGTCTTTGAGTGACGATAAACCCTATGCATTGGCATTTGTTGTGATAAGCGCCGTCCCGCCTGACTGGATCTAACCGAATGAGTAAAAAAAATAAAGAAGGCAAGTTTGAACTTTTGAAAACCATTGTGATTGCCGGTTTGATTGCGCTTGGTTTTCGGTCTTTTCTTTTTGAGCCTTTTAATATTCCTTCAGGATCAATGGTGCCAACTTTGCTCGTTGGTGACTACCTATTTGTTTCCAAAGCTTCATATGGATATTCGCGCTATTCATTTCCTTTAGGTATTGCCCCGTTCGGTGGACGTATTTTTGCTGATGTGCCAGAGCGTGGTGATGTTGCGGTGTTCCGTCAACCCACTGACCCGGCAGTATCCTTTATTAAACGCGTGGTCGGGTTACCTGGCGATCGGATTCAGGTTAAAGGCGGTCTTCTACATATTAATGATGAAACGGTAGAACGCTCATATCTGGGACTAGCTACTGCCACAAACGGTTTTTTGACAATTAATTTTAAAGTGTATGAAGAGACTCTACCGAATGGTTCAACGTATCTAATTCAAGAACGATCTGACGACGATTCTTACGATGACACTGCTGTATTTCAGGTTCCTGAAGGCCATTATTTTATGATGGGTGATAACCGTGACAATTCGCGTGACAGCCGAACAACGGCGGTGGGTATGGTGCCTGCTGAAAATCTGGTTGGTCGTGCTGACAGATTATTTTTTAGCCATAAAGGAAATGCTCGTATTTGGGAATTTTGGAAATGGCCCTTCGCAATTCGCTATGGTCGTATTGGAGATAGCATCATTTAATGACTGCGGACCCGCTTCAAATGCTCGAGAAGAATATTGGCCACAGCTTTGCCAATCGTGGCATTTTGCATCAGGCATTGTGCCATTCCAGCCACTCAGGCGCAAAAGCAAGCTATGAACGACTAGAATTTCTTGGGGACCGTGTCCTAGGGGTTCTGCTGGCGCATTATTTTTACGCCGCATTCCCAAACGATGATGAAGGCGCGCTATCGCTTCGTCTGCATGGCGAGGCTCGCATGTCGACATTAGCTGATGTAGCCCGTTCCTTGAGCCTTGCTGATTATATCCAATCGCAGACCGGGCTTGATATTGCCAGTAATGATGGTGTGATGGCGGATGTGGTTGAGAGCATCATGGCGGCGATATATCTTGATGCGGGGCTAGATGCGGCAAGGGCATTTCTAGAACGTCACTGGCCGCTGAATTGCCATGCGGTTTCACGTCATGAAAAAGACCCAAAATCATGTCTTCAGGAATGGAGCCTGCAACGTGGGCTGGGGCTCCCCAAATATCGTCAGGTTTCAAAAGATGGCCCTGATCATGCGCCACAAATGACCTACGAAGTAAAAATTGAGGGTTATGATGCGATAAGTGCCACAGCTGGTAGCCGCAAGACCGCCGAACAGACCGCAGCAGCAACATTGCTGAAACAGCTGCAAGAAAGGTTGCGGAGGTCATGAGTGATCAGCATGAAAGGGCAGAAGGCATTGCTGATGCCTTTCATCAGGGTGCCAAAACGAGGGCTGGACTCGTTGCGCTGATTGGGGCGCCGAATGCTGGTAAATCAACGTTAATGAATGCAATGGTGGGGCAAAAGATATCCATAGTCACACCAAAGGTGCAAACCACCCGGAGCCGCATTCGTGGAATTGCCATGCATGGGAAGGTACAATTGGTGTTCGTTGATACACCGGGTATTTTTACACCAAAGCGGCGGCTTGATCGGGCAATGGTGCAAGCCGCATGGAAAGGAGCCGAAGATGGCGATGTACTCATGCTGTTACATGATTGTGCCCGACGTAATATTGATGATGACACTCATAATATTCTTGCCAAACTGAGGGCATCTGGCCGGCGTGCGTCTCTGATTTTGAATAAAATTGATCTTGCACCGCAAGAACGGTTGCTGGAACGTGCCGAAGAAATGTCGAAAATTTATGAATTTGAGCGTATTTTTATGGTGTCTGCTGAAACTGGAAACGGGATAGACGATCTGAAGCAATGGCTGGCAAATAAAATGCCAACTAGCCCGTTTCTGTTTGATCCAGATGACTTATCAGATATGCCACTTCGTCTCCTCGTTGCCGAAACTATGCGCGAGAAGCTGTTTTTGAATTTGCATCAAGAATTGCCGTACCAACTGACCGTCGAAACTGAGAGCTGGGCAGACCGCGATGATGGCAGTGTAGAAGTGCATCTATCGGTCTATGTTGCTCGTGAGGGCCATCGAGGAATTATCCTCGGGAAGGGTGGACAAACCATGCGCCGCATCGGGACCGCAGCCCGTAAAGAGTTAGAGTCAGCGCTTGATCGACGTGTTCATCTGTTTTCTCATGTTAAATATCGTAAAGATTGGATGAACGATTCGGCCCATTATAATCCATGGGATCTTGATTATAATGCCTGATTGGCGAGCTGAAGGCATTATATTATCGGTCCGCCCACATGGCGAGAGCAGTGCCATTTTATCAGTTTTAACAGCTGATTACGGCCGTCACGCCGGTCTGGTGCGGGGTGGTACTTCGTCAAAAATTCGGGGAGTTATGCAACCGGGAAACCGAGTGCGGGTAAATTGGCGTGCAAGGCTCAGTGAACAATTAGGACAGATGCAGGTTGAACTTATTCAATCGGTTCCCGCTATGCTGCTTGACTCGCCATTGCGGCTGTCTGGTATTGCCTCGATGTGTGCCCTTCTTGATGAAGCCCTTCCAGAACGTGAAGCCCAACCGAGCCTTTATAACGGCAGTGTCGCATTGATTGATGTCATTGTTCTGGATGATAACAATGCTTGCTGGCTTGAAGGTTATGTACGCTGGGAGTTAGGACTTCTCGAATCAGTCGGGTATCGTCTTGACCTAAGGCGTTGTGTGGCTAGCGGTGAGACCGCTAATTTAGCCTTCGTAAGTCCAAAATCAGGCGGGGCGGTGGCGCTTGATCAGGCGGGTGTTTTTGCCAACCGCATGCTTGTATTGCCCAAGTTTCTGGGTGGAGTTCACTGCCCCAAACATGATTGGATTGCCGGGCTGAATCTAACGGGCTATTTTTTGTCAAAGCGTGTGTTTGCAGCTCACAATTTGAATCTGCCGGCCCAGCGTAAACGTCTAGCCGACATGGTTTATACCCGTTATAACGGCAGATAACTATCTGATGAGGCATTATTATGCATGATAATACTGATATTTCCGCTGGTGGACAAATTGAACCAACAGCCTTCTCTGATGCGCTTTCAGAACGCTATCTTGCCTATGCATTATCGACAATTACCTCGCGCTCGCTTCCTGATGTAAGGGACGGGTTGAAACCGGTCCACCGGCGGTTGCTCTTTGCCATGCGTCAGCTTAAACTTGACCCGGGACAGGGGTTTAAAAAATCAGCCCGTGTTGTTGGCGATGTAATGGGTAAATTCCATCCGCATGGTGACGCAGCAATTTATGATGCAATGGTCCGGCTCGCACAAGAATTTGCTATGCGGTATTGTCTTGTTGAAGGACAAGGTAATTTTGGCAATATCGATGGTGATAATGCAGCAGCCATGCGATATACTGAAGCTCGAATGACCGAAGTTGCCAGGCTTTTGCTTGATGGAATTGACGAAGATGCGGTTGATTTTCGGCCAACCTACGATGGCGAGGCGGAAGAGCCTGGATTATTGCCAGCGGGTATTCCTAATCTGCTTGCCAATGGAGCGCAAGGCATTGCTGTTGGTATGGCAACATCGGTGCCTCCGCATAATATTATCGAGCTTGCCGATGCGTCTCTGCATTTAATCAAACATCCTAATGCCTCAATTAACACGTTGCTTACTTACGTAAAAGGGCCTGATTTTCCTACAGGTGGCCTCTTGATTGAACCGGTTGAAACGATCAATGAAGCTTATTCAACAGGCCGTGGTGGATTTAGGGTGCGGGCAAAATGGGTGGTTGAAACCGAAAA
>QBYK01000083.1 GCA_003282865.1 SAR116 cluster bacterium AG-325-I21
CTGAAACCGTTTGGCATTCGGGCAATGGATGCGATGCGTCTGGAGAAATCGTATCGCTTGGTTGGAACTGAACTGTCAATCGAATATGCGGCGCTGGAGAGTGGACTGCAACGGTTTGTTCATCTGAATAAAGGTCATTTTAAAGGCCAGCGCCAATTGGCGGAATGGCAGGAACTTGGCTTTTCAAACGCCTTGGTTACGCTTGAGGTGCATGACACCATTGATGCTGATGCCATCGGGGGCAACCCAATCATGCTGGCCGATGGCACCGTTGTCGGCCGCGCAACGAGTGGCGGCTATGGTTTTCGGCTGGAAAAATCACTAGCGTTGGCGATGGTGCGCCCGGACATCGCTATTCCCGGCGCCAAATTAATGATTGATATTCTTGATCAGCGCCTATCAGCTACGGTCCTAGAAGAGTCACCGTATGATCCCAATAACATACAGCTAAACGCGTAGGTGCAATGTGAGATTTTTGAGGGGAAATATAAAATGACTGAACCAAGCACAGTCGAACGCCGAGGTCGGCGGGGGGGTGGCCGTAACGCACGCCGAACCGCGCGCGCATCAGGCAATCAGGGCCCCGCTGGCCCCTTTATTACACGCCAAATTGCGCCTGTTGATATTTTAAGTAATGAAGCATCTGAAATAATTGAAAATAATGCCGAAACCATTCTTGAGGAAATTGGCATTGATTTTCGTGATGATCCCGAAGCGTTGACAATTTTACGTGAGGTTGGGTGCGATGTGCAGGGTGAGCGTGTGCATTTTCCGCGGGGCCTTGCCCGTAAACTATGCTCAACTGCACCATCTGGATATACCCAGCATGCGCGCAACCCAGAACGATCGGTTCACATTGGCGGGATGAACACGGTGTTCGCGCCGGTGTATGGCCCGCCGTTTGTCCGAGATCTAAATGATGAGCGCCGCTATGCAACAATGGAAGATTTCCGCAATCTAATCAAATTAACTTATTTGCACCCGGGACTGCATCATTCTGGTGGTACAATATGCGAGCCTGTTGATTTGCCCGTTACTAAACGCCACTTAGAGATGATATATGCGCATCAGCGCCTTTCCGATAAACCTTACATGGGCTCAGTTACCGCGCCCAGTCGGGCGCAAGATACTGTTGAATTATCAAAAATTTTGTTCGGTGCTGAATTTGTTGCCAATAATACGGTTGTAACGAGTCTGATAAACGCCAATTCACCAATGACATGGGATGATACTATGCTTGGTGCATTAAAGGTTTATGCGCGTAATAATCAAGCGGTAATTATTTCACCTTTTATTCTGGCTGGAGCCATGTCGCCCGTATCGGTTGCTGGCACTTTGGCACAAACGCTTGCCGAAGCTTTAAGTGGTATTGCCTTGACACAAGCGGTAAACCCGGGCGCGCCAGTTATTTTTGGTAGTTTTGCAAGTTCAATGTCGATGCAAACTGGTGCTCCAACTTTTGGCACACCAGAACCAGCAAAAGTCCTTTATGGTTGCGCGAAGCTAGCGCGCCGCCTCGGTGTGCCATTCCGGTCTGGCGGGTCATTAACTGGATCAAAAACTGCGGATGCACAGGCCGCCTATGAGTCCACGCACACGATTTTACCGACAGTGATGGGTGGCACTAATTTTGTTCTTCATTCTGCTGGCTGGTTGGAGGGTGGTTTGGTAGCTGATTATGCCAAATTACTACTTGATGCCGACCAGTTAACGATGATGCCAAAACTGGTGAATGGCATTGATTTATCTGAAAATGGGCAGGCGCTAGACGCATTAAGGGAAACTGGACCTGGCCAGCATTTTCTGGGGTCGTCCCACACTCAGGCTAATTTTGAGGATGCATTCTGGCGTTCGCAAATGGCGGATAATACAACATTTGAGGAATGGTCATCTGAAGGTGCGGTTGACAGCATTGTGCGGGCCCGTAAACAGGCAGTTGAAATGCTTACTGCTTATGAGGCCCCGGTAATGGATCCGGCGATTGACGAAGCTCTGCGTGCCTATATTGATAGGCGCACAGAAGAATTACCCGATACCGACTATTAGGCCACCATCAAGATTACCAAAAATCTGCTGCTAGACCCCTAATCAGCAAGATAAAAAATGAAAAGATTTCAATTAGTCGATGAGGTGAATTGGCAGCCATATTCTAGTGCGGCATCAACGAGCCAGTCATGTACATAAGGCGCAAAGCTGGTACGGCATATGAGAATAAACGTATCATCTGACAATGCCATCAACGTTATCCCTGCGTGCGCAAGAAGGCTTTGCGCACATTTGCCAGCCCCAAATTTTGAGGGGAGAAGATCGAGGCTGCATCCTTTTGCCAGAACATCGCGAACCGCTGATCCATACAGTGATATGGCACACAGGCTATCACTGACATCAGTGATAGCAAAATGGCTCGCTTTAATTGTGCTTATCAACGTGTCATGCAGTGCCTTTTCTTTGCCGCTTTCGCAAAGCAATAAATACTCATCGGGTCCAAGCCAGGCAATGCGTCGCTCACCAGCGGTTTCAAAGTGGTTTGCCAAAGGTGGAAAATGGCAGCCAGTCGCTGCCTTAACCGCAGCTTCAAGGCTATGGTTACCGCGAATATTTAGCTTGCCAAGGTGTTCCATCTCATGAAAAACAAGGCCCACGGCACCACCATTAGGGTTGACACTTTTGCTGGCAGGTTTGTTTGGAAGCGCGGTCTCGCCGCAAAATACAGGCTTGTTTTTAGATGAATTAGCCATCAATCCGTGCTCCTTTCGGATCGTAAAATATCGGATTAACTACTGTCGCATTTAGGACAGTTCCATCAAGCATCGGGAAATAGACGGTTTGTCCCAATAACCCTTGACCGCCCTTAAGCATTGCCATGGCAATTGAACGCCCGCAATTTGGTGAAAAATAGGAGGACGTGACCTGCCCGAGCATATCCATGGGGAGGGGCTGATTAGGATCGATAACCGCATGCGCCCCCTCCGGTATAACTGTTTTGGGATCACTGCATAAAAGACCAATCAACTGTTTCCGATCATCACAACCCATGCTTTTACGGGAAAGCGCGTGCTTGCCAATAAAGTCAGGTTTGGTTTTTGAGACAATCCATTCCATGCCAAGATCATGGGGGGTAACCGACCCATCGGTTTCCTGCCCAACGATTATGAAGCCCTTTTCTGCGCGAAGCACATGCATGGCCTCAGTGCCGTAAGGTGTAATGCCATAAGCCGCCCCCACCTTCATTAGGTGTGTCCACAATGCCAGCCCGTGACGAGCAGCAACATTGATCTCGTAGGACAACTCGCCAGTAAACGATATACGGAAAATGCGCGCTGGCAGCCCGCCAATATGTCCGTTTTTCATCGACATAAATGGAAAGTTTGCGGATGACAAATCAATATCAACCCCGGCATCTTTAAGGATCTTGCCAGCATTTGGCCCCGATAATGTTGCCACAGACCATTGTTCGGTCACGGATGTTAAATAGACCTCAAGGTCGGGCCATTCGGTTTGCAGCCATTCTTCCATCCAGTCTAGAACGCCCGCTGCACCGCCGGTAGTCGTCGTCATATGAAAATGGTTTTCGCCAAGACGGGTGGTAACCCCATCGTCCATAACCATGCCGTCGTCTTTTAGCATTAAACCGTAGCGGCATTTTCCGATGCCAAGTTTGTTCCATGAATTAGTGTAGACGCGGTTTAGAAATTCGCTAGCGTCGCGTCCCCAAATATCAATTTTACCAAGCGTCGACGCGTCAAGAAGGCCAGCGTTGGTACGCGCTGCTTTCACCTCGCGGTTTACCGCCTCCTGCATCGTCTCACTCTCTTTTGGGTAATACCAAGCTCGCATCCATTGGCCAACATGTTCAAATTTGGCGCCGGTTGCACGGTGCCAATCATCCATGCGGGTCAGGCGAGTCGGATCAAATAACGCGCCGATATCACGGCCAGCGATGGCTCCAATATTCGATGGCGTATATGGCATACGAAAGGTCGTCGTACCAATTTCGGGTATTTCATTGCCAAGCGCATCGGCCAGAATTGCAAGGGCATTGATGTTGGACGTCTTGCCCTGATCGGTTCCCATGCCAGTCGTGGTGTAGCGTTTTAGATGCTCAACCGATTGATAGCCCTCGCGCGCGGCCAGCGTGATATCACTCGAAGTAACGTCATTTTGGAAATCGACAAAGGCTTTCGGCCCGCGTCCTACGAGATGGCCACTTGGAATTCTCCATGCGGCGATTGGATGCCAATTTTGTTTTACGGTTGTAACATTAGGTACGGCCAGACTAGCGGTCTTAAACCCGCTCGCAGACGCCGCCTTGGTGCCGGCTCGGATCGCTTCTTTCAGGCCTGAAACAAGATCAAAGGTGCCGTTACATGCACCAATGTTAAAGCTCGGTTCATGCGTGGCCGATGGACAAAAGCACAATTTGCCTTCATCCCATTGCAGCTTACCGCGCGCTTGTGAGTGGAGATGGACTGCGGGTGAGAGTCCGCCAGACATGGCAATCAAATCGCAGTCTAGGTGTATTACCTCGCCAGTGATAGTCTTAGCGTTGTGATTAATGGGAGCAATTTCAACTCGCGCAACCCGGCGCGTTCCATAAGCGGCAATAACGGCATAGCCATTGCGAATGTCGATACCCGCATCGCGAGCGGCCCGAACCAGTGGGCCTTTTAGCTGAGAACGGAGGTCGGTAATGACCACTCTCGCGCCGGCGCAATGTAAATCAAGTGCCGTTCGATAAGCATCGTCATTATTGCACATCACAATGGCACGTTGGCCTGGACGTACACTGTAACGATTAATATAGGTCCGCACTGCCCCTGCCAGCATAACGCCAGGAATATCATTGCCGGCGAATACCAAGGGCCGTTCATGCGCCCCTTGTGCGATGATAACCTGCTTTGCCCGAACTTTCCATAAGCGCTGACGCGGCAGATGCGCGGGTTTTTCGCCAAGATGATCGGTGACACGCTCATTCAGGGTCAAAAAATTATGATCCATATAACCAAAAACTGTGGTTCTAGGCAGCAACTTCACATTTGGCATCGCAGCTAATTGGCTTGTCATCTTGCCAATCCAACTTATTGCAGGTTGTTCTTCAATGCTGATATTGGCC
>QBYK01000084.1 GCA_003282865.1 SAR116 cluster bacterium AG-325-I21
TGGGCATCGCAATCATGCAACCGTTGCCAGTCAATTGCTAGGCAGCGGGCTTGTAGACGAACTATCTTCCTAAGCTTTCCTTGAAAATTCTCATCGGCAGAACTGCCATACCAATCGTAGCAAAACACGAGGTTGGCCAGCCGTTTTGCCATGATATCGGGTTGCCAACCGTTCATTGTCCAGCGGTCGTTTTGGTGCATCCAGTTGCTGATTAGGCGACGCGCCCTGGTGCGCGCCTGACTGCCGCCAAAGGCGCGTAAATCGCGCAACCACCCAAAGTCATTGAACCCATCGCCACTGATCCGCCGGCTAGGTCCACTAGTAATGATTTGCGAACCTTTGCTGGGTGATCCGCGCCAGTGATCTGCATAGCCGGTAAAAACCTCGTTTGTTACTGTGCCTTTCAAACTCCACAAAAAAAGGCCAGTGCGCCGGAATAGCTGTTCAAGCCTACCAACACGCCAAATGCTAGAATTTTTGTCGAGCCTTGCCATAATTGCCTGTCGCTAATCATTATAAGATGTTAATTCTTTCGCTCTAATCCAGAGACAATAACCGCGCAATGAAAAAACCATCAACCCCGCCAATATCACAATAGTCATTTGGCAGAATTCTTATGCAGCCATTTTCGGTGATCGACCGCGCAAAAATACCCGCCTGACCGGGTGTGATCGGATCGATTTTATATTGTCCATTCGCCCCATCAATTATAGCGCTAACAATATCCTCACCTTCTTCTGGCTGCAACGAACATGTAGCGTAAACCATGCATCCACCAGGCCGAAGCCAACCAAGTGCATTGGTTGCCAATTCCCACTGGATTTGCTGCAAGGCACTAATGTCTTCGGCATCACGCTTGTTCAAAATGTCTGGCCTGCGGCGGATCGTGCCGGTTGCTGAGCAGGGTGCATCTACCAGAACTGCATCAACTGGGGCGTTTGGGCGATAATCTGTGCCATCACAAAGAATCAAACTCGCTGATAACCGCAGCCTTTTCAGGTTCCGGCGTAAACGGTCAAATCGTTTACGATTGTTGTCAATCGCCGTGACGGTGCCGCCAGCAACAATCAGTTGCGCGGTTTTGCCGCCAGGGGCAGCACAAAGGTCAATCACGGTTTGGCCTGCAGTTATATTTAAGAGGTTAGCGGGCAAGGCTGCCGCTGCATCTTGTACCCACCATGCACCTTCATCGAAACCGTTAAGCAAGGAGGGGTCACCGTCAAATTCGCGGCGGAGGCTGTTTCCAATGATGTGCTGGGCTTCCAGTATTTCTGCCCACGCTGACGCATCGCCCTTCACCGAAATATCCAATGGTGGTGGCAACATCGCTAGATTGGCAATCGCCATTGTCGCAGCGTCGCCCCAGTAATGTCGCCAGCTCCGTTGAAGCCAGTTTGGCAGGTTATCTATCGCATTTGTGGCCGCAAACAATTCTTCGCCCTCGCGGGTAAGGCGGCGCATCACCGCGTTGGCTAGCCCACATAGTCTTTCAAAGCCGGTTTGGCGCATCAATTCTACAGTATTGTTGACTGCAGCATGTGCGCCAGTTTTTAAAAGTAACAATTGGGCAGCGCCCATCAACAAAATCAAATTGGCATTGGCCTGCGCACCAAAGGGACGTCGCGCCACTAGCGGGGCCAACACCTTTTCGAGCTGGCCGCGATAGCGAATGCAAGTTGTAGAAAGGAGTTGAACAAATCGGCGGTCGCGGTCATCCAGTTTTGGGAGAACTTGATTAACGGCAAGCGCCTTATCAAGATAAATGCCTTCTTCAACAGCAACGAGAATGTCATAAATAATTTGGCGGCTAGTTAGGTCGGTGGAAACTACCTTTTTGGCATTATGCTCGTTAAGCTTTTGGTCTGGAACTCCATCTTTTCTTTTTGGGCGAGCTTTTTTGTCAGTCCTAGTATTGATCTTTATATCCGCTTTGGATTTGGTACGCGCTTGACAATGAGCCTTTGCTTTGGATAGGCGCAACACGGGCTTATCGAGGCGGGTTGAGGTAGTTGGTTTTTTCTGCTCAGGCATTCAAAGGTTCCAATGGACCAACTGCAATATATCGCTGGTGACTTGTTTTTGATCGTTTGAAGGGGCATATACCTAATTATGGAAAGAAACAAGAAAAACACGGTTATTGATGTCGGAGAACCGGCGGTAAAAAAAAGAAGTCCCGATGAGGTGAAATTTAAGGGTGAACTGACAGCCAGAGCGACGGACGCACCAGAACAAAAGATACCAGCTGAAATTAATGGCCCGAAAGGACCAGAACCAACGCGCTATGGGGATTGGGAACAAAAGGGTCGCTGCACCGATTTTTAGACCATTTAGTATCAACCATCCGGATAATTGCGTAAAGCCAGCTAGTGGATTTATAGATAAGGCGTGGCTATGACACGAATAAAATCGGGAGTATTGGTGAGCGCGGCGCTACGCTATGCGAACAAAGTGCTCATTGATTGCGTTCTTGCACGCCGCGGTGATGCTGATGCTGGTGCGATATTTGTGCATATTGACGCGCTAAATGGTCGCCATAAAGTGCTCGCGCGGAGCCTAAATTTTGAAGGCCAATACGAGTGGCACTTCATCACAAATACCGAATGGGTGGATGCTGAAGTCGCATCGATACGCCTCGCTGACGAAATGAAAATCGATCAAGACGCTTTTATTATCGCTGTTTGTGATGCGCAGGCTCGTAACCCTTTCGATGCTCTGTGACTTTTTTGACCCGCTACATGTTTAAGATGGGTTGTTATTTGGCATTTGTTTACAACCAGCGTATAAAGTCTTGTATGATGGAGATTAAAATAAGAGAGGCCATTGACCGCCGCCTCTGTTTGGCCCCAATGATGGATTGGACAGATCGGCATTGCCGCGTCTTTCACAGGCACCTTGTGCCTGACGCACTCCTTTTCACGGAGATGGTGACTGCTGAGGCCGTTATCCACGGAAACGTTGACCGACTTCTCGGCCATGATATGGTCGAACACCCACTTGTACTTCAGCTTGGCGGTAGCCATCCAGATCGCCTTGCAATGGCAGTTGAACGTGCCGCTGGCCTTGGCTTTTGTGAAATTAATTTAAATGTTGGATGCCCGTCTGACCGAGTGCAGTCTGCGCGGTTTGGAGCTTGTCTTATGGCGGAACCAAAATTGGTGGCAGATTGCTGCCGTGCGATGATAGCGTCTAGTGATTTACCGGTTTCGGTGAAATGCCGGATTGGGATTGATGACATGGATTCTGAAACCGGGCTTGATCATTTTGTAGATCTGGTTGCCGATGCGGGGGTGAATGTGGTGTATCTTCATGCACGCAAAGCGTGGTTAAATGGTCTAAGCCCTAAAGAAAATAGGGATATTCCTCCGCTCGATTATGATCGTGCCCGACGTCTTGCTATCCGCCGGAGCGATCTTTCCATTATCTTAAATGGTGGATTAAAGACCGCAGAGCAGGTAAACGCTGAAGTCGTTGATTTTGTTGGAGTTATGATTGGCCGGGCTGCGTACCGAACACCCTATTTTCTGACAGCGATTGCCAAGGATTTTTTTGCCACACCGCCGCCGAGTCGCCGTCAAGTGGCGCATGCGATGGCGGATTACGCAAATCGCATGACGAAACAACAAGTGCCATTACATCGCATTACACGTCACATGCTTGGGTTATATGCTGGTCAGCGTGGGGCGAGGCATTGGCGCCGCCGGCTCGGCGAACAGGCCCGTCTTGCTGATCATGCTGGGTCATTTATTCGCAAAGCTTGTGATGAGTGTGAGGCGCTGGCATCCAAAATAGCCGCGTAACCATTATCAACTGAAATAATGTTTAAAAATTACGGCCAACAATAAAAACGATTAGATTGGAAAACCATGACTGAAAAATCTAAACAAGATAATTCACATCCAACATCAAACGGCCGACGCACGCTCTTGGATTTTGGCCCACTATTGCTGTTTTTTGGGGCGAATTACATATATCAGGACTTGATGTTCAGCGTCAAAATACTGGTTGTGGCAACGGTTCTTTCGTTGGGTTTCAGTTGGTGCTATGAACGTCGTATTCCGATGATGGCAGCATTTGGTTGTGGGGCGCTGGTGTTTTTTGCTGGTTTAACGCTATATTTCGATAATGAACTGTTTATTAAGGTAAAACCAACGGTGCTGACCCTCACATTTGCGGCGGCCATCGCTGGTGGACGGTTTATTGGGCGGAACCCACTTGCCGCACTGATGGGTTCCCAGTTGAGGTTAGATTATGACGGCTGGCGCAAACTTAGCTGGCTGTGGGTGGCGATGTTTGTCTGTTCGGCCATCGCTAATGAAATCGCTTGGCGCAATCTAAGCACAGACGCATGGGTAACATTTAAGGTCTTTGGTCTCACTGGCATTTCAGTGGTCTTTGTTGCGTTGACCGTGCCAGTAATCCAAAAACATCAACAGCAAAATTAGTAAATGCGATTTTGCTTTAGCTGTAGCAAAAGATAGAAGCCGGCTGCGGCGCAGGGTGACTGGAGTCGTTTTCCGGTTTGCAACCTCTAGTTTCTTTGTGAATTACGACATTTTGTCGATCTCAGTATAGATTCAGTCGTCCTGATTTCACACATACGGCAGGAGTTTATTCAACAATTGGGCTAGTTTGAGGCAAAATAGAACAATTTAATTGTTTTTGGATTTTGTAGGCTGATTCTGTGACCTACCGGATTGTTGTCTGTGGCTAGGGCTAGCGAGAAGCAGAAAAGAGAATGACCATGACTGTTGAAGATGAAATTATCCTTGCCGATCTGGACGATGATGAACTTGTCCAGCAGATGCACGATGATCTTTACGATGGTATGCAGGATGAAATTGTCGAGGGTGTGGAAATTCTGCTTGATCGTGGTTGGACACCATATGATGTTTTGACAAAGGCGTTGGTTGAAGGCATGACTATTGTCGGCGTTGATTTTCGTGATGGCATTCTATTTGTGCCAGAGGTTTTGATGGCGGCAAATGCGATGAAGGCTGGTATGGTTATTTTGCGGCCATTACTTGCTGAAACGGGCGCGCCACGAGTTGGCACAATGGTTATTGGAACAGTAAAGGGCGACATTCACGATATTGGAAAAAACCTGGTTTCAAT
>QBYK01000085.1 GCA_003282865.1 SAR116 cluster bacterium AG-325-I21
TTAGAAAGCGGGGTCAAAACAAAGAAAACTACTTGCCTGATCACCAAGGCAAAAGCTTGTAAAAACAAGGCCGAGCTTGATGGTTTCCGGACTGCGCATCGCCGTGATGGTGCTGCTATGGTTGAATTTCTCTGCTGGCTTGATCAGAAAATGCAGAAGACGAATGCAGTTTTTTCTGAGAGCGAGATTGCCACAAAATTACAAGCATTTCGTCAACAACAAGATGGGTTTATCGCCCCAAGTTTTGATACCATTGCTGGATCGGGACCCAATGGAGCAATCGTACACTATCGGGCAATTGCGGGGGAGGACCGTCAATTGCGAGTGAATGATATTTTGTTGCTGGACTCGGGTGCGCATTATGACTGTGGCACCACTGATATAACTCGCACAATAACAACAGGCGCGCCGCCTGATGAGACACCAAGAGCATTTACCCATGTGTTGCGCGCACATATCAGACTGGCCAAAACAAAATTTCCAAAAGGCACAACGGGACAACAGCTTGACGCCATTGCTCGAGCTCCATTGTGGGCAGCTGAAATGGATTTTGCGCATGGCGTTGGACACGGTGTTGGCCATATTTTGTCAGTGCACGAGGGGCCCGCCAGCATTTCCAAGCGTGGTAAGGTCGCCTTGGAGGCGGGGATGGTTCTATCGAATGAACCAGGCTATTACCGAAATGGTGATTGGGGTATCCGTATCGAAAATCTGATTGTTGTTAATGTGGCAAACAACCCAAGCTTTTTGCAATTTGAAACCATCACTCTATGTCCGTTTGAACGAAGGTTGATCGATAAAAGCCTTCTTAATACTGATGAAATTAGTTGGATTAACTCCTACCATCGCGAGGTGTCAGCAGCGTTGTTGCCGCACCTTTCTGGTCCGGCAAAAGAATGGCTAAGGGTCGCTTGTTGTCCCCTTTAGGGCGAGGGGTTTTGGTGTAGCTTAATCGCTGTTGATGAGGGCTGAATAACCATCTTCATCAAGAATTGTAATTCCAAGGTTAGCAGCTTTTTGGGCCTTTGATCCGGCATCGGTGCCAACGATCAGGAAGTCGGTTTTTGCTGAAACGGTGCCTGATACTTTGCCTCCCATCGACTCAACTTTTGCCTTTGCCTCGGCCCGTGACGTACGTGTTAAAGTGCCGGTGAAGACAATTGTTTTGCCACTGATTGGGCTGTTTTCAGTGGGGCTCTCAAGCGGCAAAATGGTAAGCTCGTTCACAAGGTTAGTGATAATCTGATAGAGGTCTGTATTGCCAAAAAAAGCAGTGATATCGTTAGCCATGGCTGCGCCAATTTGGTGAATCTCAACAAGATTCTGACGTGCAGCATTAAGATCAGCATTTGGGTTTAAGGCGGTAAGCATGGCCTCAACAGACCCGAAATGGAGAGCAAGCAGACGTGCCGTTGCTTGGCCTACCTGTCTGATGCCAAGCGCATAGATAAACCGCTCAAGCCCAATCTCGCGGCGGATGGCAATGGCGGTCATTAGTTTATTAATTGATAAATCGCCAAAGCCATCAAGCGCCGCTATATCTGCGGCCTTATCATTCAAATGGAAAAGATCAGCAGGTGTTTTGACCCAGCCAAGTGAAATAAATTGTTCAATTTGGCGCGGGCCAAGCCCCTCGATGTCAAACGCATCACGAGAAACAAAATGCTTTAATCCTTCATTCAACTGTGCCGCGCAATTCAACCCGCCACTGCAACGCCTCACTGCCTCACCCTCAGGCCGGGTGGTTGGTGCATCGCAAACCGGGCAATGATTGGGAAATTTGAATATCTGTTCTTTGCCGTTGCGCGCATTAATAAGAACCCGCACAACCTGAGGGATCACATCGCCAGCGCGTTGAATGACCACACGGTCACCAATCTTGATGCCTTTGCGGTTAATTTCATCTTCATTATGTAATGTTGCATTCGACACCATGA
Source organism: SAR116 cluster bacterium AG-325-I21 (assembly GCA_003282865.1). Classification (GTDB taxonomy): domain Bacteria; phylum Pseudomonadota; class Alphaproteobacteria; order Puniceispirillales; family Puniceispirillaceae; genus UBA3439. The sequence continues at coordinate 1,938 of QBYK01000085.1, forward strand.
CCCCGCCAACTAAAACTGGGGCAAGGCGTGCCACAGGGGTTAGGGCACCAGTGCGACCAACCTGAACATCAATTGCGGTGATCGTGGTTTCAGCCTGTTCGGCTGGGAATTTATGGGCAATCGCCCATCGCGGCGCCCGCGCCAAGTGCCCCAGGCGTTGTTGGTAGTCATGCCGGTCCACCTTATAGACAACCCCGTCGATATCGTATGGCAAATCGGCACGTTGATGGCCAATTTCATGATAAGTGGCAAGCAAATCATCAACATTGTTACAGCGTTTTGATAGCTCATTGACGCTGAACCCATAGTCACTTAATGCCGCTAAAAAATCCCAATGGGTATTGGTGATTGGTTCGCTGGTCTCGCCCACTGAATAAGCAAAAAACTGCAAATTGCGCTGACCGGTAATGGTAGCGTCCTTTTGCCGAAGCGATCCAGCCGCAGCATTACGCGGATTGGCAAAAACTTTCTTGCCAGCAATCTCTTGTGCGATATTTAAGGTCAGAAAATCATGTCTGTTCATGTACATCTCGCCACGTACTTCAAGAATAGCTGGTGGTTGTCCACGAAGTTGTTTGGGAAGGCTGGCAATCTGCATCGCATTCTTAGTCACATCTTCGCCTTCATTACCATCGCCGCGAGTTGCAGCTTCGACAAACTGACCGTCTATATAGCGAAGGCTTAGTGATAGCCCATCAATTTTTGGCTCTGCAATGAATTGGGTTGAGACATTAACATCAAGCGACAGGAATTTACGGACACGGGTGACAAAATCTTCAATATCCTCATCACTAAAGCCGTTGCTTAGCGAAAGCATTGGCCGGGCATGACATATTTTACCAAACATGCTATAGGAAGGGATAGCCGTTCCAACGCGTTGGCTTGGAGTATCGGCGCGGACCAAATGTGGGAATGCGGCCTCTAGGCTGCGGTTACGCGCAACAATCTGATCATATTTGGCGTCTGATATCTTGGGGGTGTCTTGCCCATGATACAAGTCATCATGGTGGCTAATCTCCGCGGCAAGAGCTGCTAGTTCGCACCTAACATCATCTTCGTTCATAGTTTTTGGATCGATTTTTCTGATGATAAAGTCCCGGGCCGCCATTGTCTATTCTCCGAGGAGCGAAACGGCTGCTGCGCGGGCTTCAGCGGTAATGGTTTCGCCCGCTAGCATGCGCGCAATTTCTTCGGTGCGTTCGTCAGTGCCAAGGGTACGGGCAGCACTAACAACGCCGGTGTCGGTGTCAGTTTTAACAATCTTAAAATGCTGGTTTGCTCTGGCAGCAACTTGCGGGGAATGGGTAATGACAAGCGTTTGTGTGGACGCGCCGAGGCGGCTTAAACGTTCACCAACCGCTGCCGCAACGGCCCCGCCAACGCCAGAGTCAACCTCATCAAAAATCAAGCTTCGTAGATTCTTACTCTCTTCTAGACAAACCTTTAATGCCAGCAGAAAACGGGCCAGCTCGCCACCTGAAGCAACCCGATTGATCGGTTTGACATCAATGCCTTTATTCGTGCTTGCTTCAAACCTTACAGCGTTTGTCCCGTGCGCACCCCATTGCGGTTCGGCAAGCGGCATCACAGATGTGATAAATTTGGCTCCATCGAGCTTCAAGGGCGGCAGTTCGCGGAGCATTGCAGTGTCTAGGCCGGCTGCCGCCTGCTTGCGGCTGTCACAAAGCTGGTGTGCCATTTCAAGATAGTAATCTCGCCATTTTCTGGCAACCTCGCGTAAATGGCCAAGGGAGCCGGATGAATCTTCAATTGCGGCAAGTCGGGCTGTTAGGTCTTGATGAAGTAGTGGCAGTTCATCGGTGCTACATCCGTGCTTGCGGGCCTGCTGGTGCAGTTCATGTAGTCGGTCATCAAGCTGTTGCAGTTGGTCTGGTTGGGCTTCTAGTGTGTGTCCGGCTGTGCTGATTGCGCTGCCTGCCTCACTTAGCTCGGCATCGGCACGTATCAGCGAGTCTAAAGCCTGATCAAGCCGACCGGCAGCAAGCGGAGCCACTTTTTCCAGTGCTCTCATAGCACGGCCAAGATTTGCTTGTGCCCCCATTTCATTGAAAACGGCATCTTCAGCCAACGATAGGCCCTCTCCAATTTTTGTAATATTTGCGAGCATAGTGCGCTGGCTAGTCAAATTTTCGACCTCACCTGCCTGTGGGGCCAACTGGTCAAGCGCATTCACTGCATCGCGCAGCCAGTCTTCGTCCGCTTTTGCCGCGGCCAATGCTTGATTAGCTGCTGCTAATGCGCCGCGGGCCGCATCCCATTCTTGCCAGCTCTGTTTGGTTTTTGCCAAAAGATCATAATGTCCTGCGGCGTGGTCGAGGAGTGTCCTATGGGTTGATGTGTCAAGTAGTCCACGTCCTTCAAACTGGCCTTGAATTTCGATTAGCAAATCACCGACCTTGCTTAATAGGCCAATTGAAACTGGAATATCATTTATGCTGGCCGTGGATTTGCCGTCACTCTTCAAGCGACGGCGCAGGATCATTTCATCTTCGGGCATGATACCGGCATCTTCAACAAGGTGCCATGCTGGATGATTGGCAGGCAGGGTAAAGCTGGCGCTGACATTCGCTTGATCATGACCTTGCCGAATTAGGTCAAAACTAGCGCGGCTACCAAGTGCGAGCCCCAGCGCATCAAGCAAAATTGATTTACCTGCGCCGGTTTCGCCGGTCAGGACTGTCAATCCTGGTCCAAATTGCAAGGTTAGTTGTTCTATTAGCACAATATTGGAAACAGTGAGCTTGTGGAGCATGGTCAGTTGAAAATATTGGTGATTAAATCTACAGATCGCTTCACTACGCTGCGAGCCGCGGGCTTTTTTGGGTTTTCACGCAAAACTGACAGGCGTTCAGTCCAGATCGAGTTTGGATAATTATATTTGGCAACCTTGTATACCTGCTTCGATTGATCTATCAGCCCAAGTGCTAAGTAGGCCTCAGCTTTGCGATACAGCGCCTCGGGTACTTGATTGCTGGTATTGTAATTTTTGATGACAGTATCAAATCGACGCAATGCGGCGACAT
>QBYK01000086.1 GCA_003282865.1 SAR116 cluster bacterium AG-325-I21
TAATCGGGTTGTTGGAGAGGCTGTGAAGACAGTAATGTCAGGGCCGGCCTCAGGTGTCATCGCGGCTGCCTACACTGGTAGGTTTGCTAAACGTCCAAACCTAATAACCTATGATATGGGTGGAACATCTACTGACGTTGCATTGATCTATGATTGTCAGCCTTCAATATCCAATGAAATCGAAATTGAATATGCTATGCCTATCCATGTGCCTATGGTTGATGTCAGGACTATCGGTGCCGGTGGCGGCTCAATTGCAAGGGTCAACCAGGCTGGGCTGCTCGAGGTTGGGCCAGAAAGTGCTGGTGCCAATCCTGGCCCAATATGCTACGGGCTTGGTGGTGACCTGCCAACCATAACGGATGCAAACGCGCTTCTTGGCAGATTAGACATTAGAAAGTTCTACAGGGGCCAGCAAAACATTGGCCCAAAGAGAATTCGTGAGGTCTTTCAATTAAAAATCGGCGACCCTCTAGGGGTGGATGCAGAAACTGCAGCATCGGCGGTTCTAAAGATGGCTAACACTTTGATGGCTGGGGCGATCCGCATGGTGTCTATATCTCTCGGAGCGGACCCGCGAGATTTTAGCTTGTTTGCATTCGGTGGAGCTGGTCCACTGCACGCTTCGGCTCTGGCAACTGAGCTGGGTATTCCCGAGGTGTTAGTGCCAGCTCGTCCCGGCATTACCAATGCACTCGGTTGCGTTGTTGCTGATTTGCGACATGACTTTGTACGAACAATAAACACGCCTTTGGACACTATTGAAACTGAAGTCCTTGAGCAAATGTTGTTGAAACAAGCCTTCGATGGCAATGCTTTGATTGATCGGGAGCCAATAGACATCATTGACGTTAAAATTGAACACTCACTGGACATGCAATTTATAGGTCAAACTCATATGTTAACCGTACCCATGGACTCTGCCAGCATGACGTGCAAAGAAATTTTGACAGCATTTGAGAAGATTTATTTCAATAGATTTCGTATTCATCTTCCAGAAGTCAGAGTGAAAATTGTTAATGTCCGAACAATTGTCACTGGATGTAGACCAGAAATTGATCTTACTGGTTTAATAGATTTTTCAGGGCGCACTCATTCCTTGGCTGCAGCTCAGGTAGGCAGCCGAGCTGTTTGTTTTTACGGAGCCGAGAATGAGTTGAATTGGCATGAGGTACCAATCTATAACCGTGAAAAGTTACCGTTGGAATTTGAATTGAATGGACCAGCCATACTTGAACAAATGGATACCACTGTACTCATAGAGCCTCGGAATGATGTGAGCTCAGACAGATATGGTAATATTTTCATTAAAATGGGAGTGTCCAATGAAACTTGACGTGATCACCTTAAGCGTGATCCAGGCTGGGTTGAAGCAGGTTTGCGATGAGATGGATCTCAGCTTTTCAAGAGCCGCCTTCTCTCCGGTTATAGCGGAAGCGAACGATCGGTCAGATGGAATATACGCAGCAGATAATGGTAGCCTAATTGCACAAGGTGCAGGGGGGTTGCCAGTTTTTGTTGGCACCATGCAGTACTCCACCTCGGAATTGATTCGGTTGATTGGTGAAGGTAAAGTTTGCGCCCCTGAGCCCGGGGACATCTACATAGTTAATGATCCCTATCTCGGTGGCACTCATCTAATGGATGTGAGGTTTGTTCGGCCATACTATAGGCAAAACAAGCTTTGGTGCTGGCTATCCAATACTGGTCATTGGCCTGACACAGGTGGTGCTGTTCCCGGTGGATTTTCGGCCTCTGCGACTGAAGTAGAGCAAGAGGGATTAAGACTGCCACCGGTGAAGCTTTTCAAGAAAGGTGAGTTAGATCAGGAAATATATTCCATCATTTGTTCGAATATACGTGTTGCAGATCAGAGAGTTGGAGATGTCAAGGCTCAGGCTGCCGCGTTAGAGGTTGGAGCTGATAGACTTGATCAACTCCTCGAACGTTACGGTGATGAGACGGTAGACTCGGCAATCAAAGAACTGCACGTTCGAGCAGCAAATCAGACGAGGCAGCTTATCTCAGAGATGCCCGACGGAAGCTGGCAATCAGTGGCTTTCGTTGATAGCGACGGTGTTGTTGATGAACCATTGCGAATTAACCTAAAAGTAACAAAGGATTTTGACAAATTAGTCTTTGATTTTTCTGGATCTAGTCCTCCATGCCGGGGCCCCATGAACTCAGTGCTGGCAACAACTATGAGTTCTGTCTACCTTGCCATTCGGCATATCTTTCCTGAAGTGCCTATCTGCGCTGGTGCTTTTGAGCCGTTGGAAATTATACGGCCAGAAAACACATTTTTAGACGCGCGTTACCCCCGCCCAGTCTCAGGGTGCGCAGCTGAAGTGAGTCAACGTATCGCTGAAGCTGTTTTTGCTGCCATTGTTCAACCTCTTCCTAACCGAGTGACAGCTGCACCTGCCGGGACAAGTGGTAATTTTGCCCTTGGTGGCTTTGACGCTGATCAAGGTCGTGACTTTGTGATGTATCAATTATCTGGGGGCGGTTATGGTGGCAGCGCTGAAGGTGATGGTCTTAGTAATGGTTGTTCTACTATTGGGATTTCAAAGGCTCCTCCGGTCGAAATTATGGAGCAGACTTTTCCGGTGCTTTACCATCATTACAGATTGCGTGAGGGATCCGCAGGACCTGGATTTGCGCGTGGCGGTTTTGGGTTGGATTACAAACTCGAACTGCGAAACGGCGAGGCCCGAGCTAGCTTTGTAATGGATCATGGACGCTTTGGACCGCAGGGCGCGCTTGGCGGCGGAGATGGTGCGGTCAACAAAGTAGTGATTTTGCGTGGCAAGGAACGTTACGTCCCGCAGCATTTGTCAAAAGAGCAAGATATTTCAATGGCACCGGGTGATATGGTGTGGGTTAGAACGCCTGGCGGAGGCGGTTATGGGGATCCGTTTAGACGGCCACCGCAAGCGGTTTTTAAGGACGTTCGCCTAGGTCGTGTTAGTATTGAACAGGCCCGTAAATTCTATGGAGTAATAGTTGAAGTCACCAGTGAAGGAAAACTGTCTCTCGATGTAATTGCAAGCGAACAAGAGCGAAAAAGTTACCTCTGAGATTGAGAATCGCCTGATTAATGCTTACCTAAATACGATGGCATAAAAAGGTCTGTCTACCAGTATTTACAAGATGTATTATTGTTAGTATACAAATGAATTAGAAAGCGAAGAGAATCTGCCGCCGCGTCACGCAATTCACTTTTGAATAGGAACAAAAATGCGAAAATATATTGATATAAATTTGAGTGAAAGATCAGTAAGTAGCCGCGAATTGCATGGTCGTGAGATTGCTGAGTGCGGACGTTATTTGATAGCTAAAATGCTGCTCCAACAAAAAATTGCTGATGTTGAGCCACTTGCTCCCGAAAACCCGTTAATTTTCTCGGTTGGGCCGTTTGCAGGAACTAATTTTTCCAATGCAAATAGGCTCAGTGTGGGCTGTAAAAGCCCTTTGACTGGTGGAGTTAAAGAGGCCAACAGCGGTGGCACTTTTGGATTTGCAATGGGGCAATTGCAAATTGCTGGCATTACTCTGCATGGAGCTAGTGATGATTGGGTAATCATTCGTATTACCAAGGACAATGGCATTACTTTTGACGATGCAAAACCATATATGGGCCTAGGCAATTTTGAGTGTGCTTCCAAGCTGCATTCTGTGTTTGGAGATAAAACTTCTCTGGGTATTTGTGGGCCCGTAGGAGAATACGAAGGCCTAATGGCTGGTGTAACATTCTCGGATACAAACAACCGACCATCGCGCATCGCGGCACGTGGTGGTGTTGGCGCAGTTATGGGCGCCAAGAAGGTTAAAGCCATAGTAATAGATAAAGATAGGATGCCACCTGTTAATGACAGGAAAAAGGTCATGGGTGCCATAAAAGAGTACGGCAAAAAGCTTGGTGAGTCTGCGCCTGTCCAAACATTGCGGACGACTGGCACAGCGATGATGGCGGATATAACAAATCATGTTGGTGCGATGCCAACTCGTAACTTTACCTCGGGCCATCAACCCTCGGAGGATGGTGGTGCTTTCAAAATGGGTGGCACTTTCATTCGAGAATTAAACACCAGTCGTGGCGGGCAAACAGAGCACGCCTGTATGCCGGGTTGCTTGATAAAATGTAGCAATGTCTATGTTGATGATACTGGAAGAGAAATTGTTTCACCTATGGAATATGAAACAATTTGCCTTCTCGGCACAAATTGTGGGTTAGACGATCCGGATGATGTAGCGAGAATGAATGAAATAGCAAATGATCTTGGCGTGGACAGTATAGAGCTCGGAGCGACCATAGCGGTTTTAATGGACGCAGGTAAGGGTGGCTTTGGAGACGTTTCTTTCATGAAAGAGGTAACGACGGAAATGATGGCTGGAAGTGAAATTGGCAAATTCTATGCTAGTGGGACTGCAAGAGTTGGTGAAAATTTAAATTTTAAACGCGTTCCAGTAATTAAAAAACAGGCAATTAGTGCTTATGATCCCCGGCTCATTGAAGTGACTGGTATTTCAATGATGGTGACTGCTCAGGGTGCAGACCACACTGTTGGAAATAATGCGACATTCAAATGTGATGATAAAAATATTGAAGAGTTAGTGGCTGAAAGTCTTCGCATGCAGATTAATGCTGCTGTCGCGGATTCATTGGGACTTTGTGTGTTTGGCAGATCAGTGACGGACGACAATCTTGAATTAATCTCCAATGCCATCAACGATGCCTTTGATGCCGGGGTAACGCCGGATTTTATCCGCAATATTGGCCTTGAGACACTGCGTCTCGAGGCAGCCTTCAACAACGCGGCTGGATTCGACGAAGATGACGATGAACTACCCTCCTTTTTTCTCGACGAGCCTTTG
>QBYK01000087.1 GCA_003282865.1 SAR116 cluster bacterium AG-325-I21
GCCGGGGGATATGCAATTTGTATATAATCATAACCTATTGCATGACCGAACAGAATTTATCGATTGGCCAGATCCAAATAAACGACGTCATCTATTGCGCCTTTGGTTGGCTTTGCCTTATGATCGACCATTGCCCGATTCATTTGCCCAACGTTATGGTACAATTGAAATTGGAATACGTGGGGGCATTGAGACCAAAGAGACAATTTTGCAAGTGCCATTGGATGCTTAGAGCAAAGGACGTGGCGCATGCCTTTTTCTTAAAAATTTAGTTTAGCTTTGACCTAGCATGAATTAACAGTTTGCCTCGTTGCTTTGAAATATTTCTTATTTACACTTGTTTGCTGGTTCTTGTAGCCGAGTTGCTAGGTTTTCGGCGAGCGTGGCCGCTCGGTGAGCAATCTCTACACTATCCCCCAAATAATGCGAGGGGTCTAATGCAGTCTTAATTTGGGACTCTGAAAGATGGGTGGTGATGTTAACATCGTTAAAAAGCGCAGTTGGTCCGCCAGTTTCGAGCGCATGATGGACAATGTCATGAGCGCGCCCTCTTCCGACAAGTGGTGCGAGCTTCATCATAAGGTGTTCGGCGCATACCGAAGTGCCAATTGAAGCAAGATTTTGTGTCATAACGTCGCGGTTGACGGTTAGGCGGCTTAAGGCTTCGGCGAATCCGCTACAAGCCTGCCATGCAAGTGGTACCGCCTGATCCAGAACAGCATAAAGGATTTGGTTGGATAAGGGATCGCCTTCATGACTGGTACGGCCGGTCTCAAGCGCTGTTGCAGCGCATCCACGAAGTTGAGTGGCCTGGGCTGCGGCTGGTATAACATATTTTGGGTTTACTTTTTGCGGCATTGTTGATGATCCAATGGCGCCATCATCTAGCCGTTCCCCCAATTCGCCATAATCCTGTCCGATCAGGGTATAGGCCTCGGTCATTACTCGTTCAATGCACATGCCAAGCATTGATAATTGCAACAAATATTCGGCAAACACATCATTAATAGCCCTTCCAGGAAGCAGCATTTCGGCAAGCTCCAACTCGGCTGCAAGTCTTTTGTTTAACTCTCGTCCCTGATCACCAAAGGACTGCATGGCACCAATCGCTCCACCAAAAGGGAGTACGAATAAGCGCCGTGCTGCATCTGACATTCTCGCCTCGGTTCGGTCAAGTTCTGTAATCCAACTGGCAACCTTAAAACCAAAGGTAATGGGTAAGGCATTTTGCCGATTAGTCCTGCCAATCATCATTGTGTTGGCTTCATCATGTGCAAGCTTACCGAGGGTGCGGGCAGCAAGTGCCAGCTGTTTCCGGATTGCACTATCGGCTTGTCGCATCAGCAAAATACGCCCTGTCTGCATCACGTTTTGTGTGGTCGCCCCCCAATGTACATAATCCCCCGCATCACCTGCCGCATTGCCAAGTAATCGGGTTAAGGAGAGGACTGGTGCCATGGTTCGCGCAATATCGTCTACAAGCGCATCATATCCAATCACTTCGAGCCGAGCTGCTGCAGTGATTTTGGCTGCCGCCCAGCTGGGAATCATTCCAATATCACTTTGTATACGAGCGAGCGCTGCCTCGATGTCCAGCCATGCCTGCCATTGGGTACTGCGGGCAAAAATTGTATCTGGCGTTAGGGTCATATTTGTGTGGGGCATATTATATTTTTTGAGCATTATGACGTCCTGTAGTTTTTGTTGTCTGATCGTTCCGCTAGTTATCTTGATTTTATCAACTGCCATCATATCTCGTAACGGGAAAAGAGTAATTCAGGAACCCCCATCATGATTTTCGGAAATTGACGCGAACACTGGAGAATTTGATCCTACGGTACCCGCTGAAACACTGTTGCCCTCAGCGCTAAAGGTCTTGTAGTTTCACACAATAGTTTATGGAAGGGTTATTTAATCACAGATTATCTCTCGAAAGGTTGCAATCACAATGTGTGACAAAGCATCGTGTCATAACAAATCAGATATTCTTGGTAAGTCATTGGTCTGTGACTTCGTTGGGGGAGCGGTTAATCATAGATTGCGGTTTGGTGGTGGGCGCGGTCAGGACTTAGCACGAGCTGCCGGACTTAAGTCGGGGTTTAATCCACATATCATTGATGCGACGGCGGGGTTGGGTCGCGATGCATTTCTGCTGGCATCATTGGGGGCGAAGGTAACGCTAATTGAGCGTTCGCCATTTATGTATGACTTGCTTCAAGAGGGCATGGATCGTGCCCGCGAAACGGGCGGAATTACCGCGAGTATTATAGCGCGAATGAGGTTAATAAAAGGTGACTCGATTTCTCTACTGCCGGGTCTTTCACCAGAAATCGTCCTCGTCGATCCCATGCATCCGGTGCGCCAGAAATCAGCATTGGTAAAAGTTGAAATGCGTCAGATTCGAGAAATTGTGGGGGTTGATGAGGATCAATCTGACTTGATGAAAGTGGCATTAGCCACCGCGTCTACACGTGTCGTGCTGAAATGGCCAGCTAAGGCTGCGCCTATGGCGGGGTTATTACCGTGCTCGCACCAAATCATAGGAAAATCAACCCGCTATGATGTTTTTATGCTGCCGTTAAAAATGACCCCATAATTCTGCCTTTGTTCAAGGTTGGCAATTGAACTTCTGATCTACCCGTCTTCAAAAGCACCTGGTTAACATGGATGATGGCCAAGCCATTGCCTAAACCGCGTCTTAATATAAATGCCGTCAACATTTGGTAATGCACGTGGTGGATTATCAGAATTAATTTTAACCACCACCAGGCGAGGGCCAGCTGGGTCGTTAGACAGATTACTAAAAGCATTTAGCGTTTCATAATCATAAATGGTCTGGCTATTCAAAAAACCGCAACCTCTAGCAATTTCGGCAAGGTCTACGCCATGAGATGTATGGCTTTTTTGCATACCGGTTTCGCCAAAATGTTCATTATCGAGAACGATAATGCTAAGGTTGCCTGGCTTTTGCGCTGCTACAGTAGCAAGCGCGCCAATCCCCATTAGGGCCTCTCCATCGCCAGTGATAACCACCACCTGCCGGGCTGGTTCGGCAATCGCAAGGCCAAGACCAATCATCACAGCACCGCCCATCGCGCCCCATAAATAGAAATTGGCGTGGTGATCGCCTGCTGCGAATACATCATAGGTCGATGAGCCTAGCCCACAAATAACAAGTCTGTTGTCTCTATCTTGAAGTAGGTGTTTTACTGCGGCGCGGCGTTCAATCGTTACTTTTTGTGACATTTTACCACTCCTTCCGACCAATAAGCCGTTGTGATAAAAGAATTGCAATTCTCTGCTCACTAGCAAACGCTGCGTATAAAGCTGCATCAACCGTTGGACCAACCTCATCAGGACTATTGCAACGCATCACCTCGATGCCCATCATTTCAAAAGTAGTTGGCGTGGCGCGAGCCATAGGTACCTGCCATGAATTAAATTCACCATATTCGCCCCGCATGCTCACAATTGTAACAAAGGGAAAATTACAATTTGTCAGAAGGCTTAACATATTCACGCAATTGCCAACGCCGCTCGATTGCATTAGAAGGACTGACTTTTTTCCGCCGAGCCAAGCCCCGCATGAGGATGCAATTCCTTCTTCTTCAGTAGTTAGGACTATAGGTATCATGTCTGGATCACCGTGGACTCGCCGAATCAAATGCGAGTGGCCAGCGTCAGGCACATATGGAATCTGGCTGACCCCGGCGTTTTTGAGTGCGTCGAAAATATCGTCTTCCCAGCTATGGGCTGTAGGTTCAGTCATTTATCTCTCATAGAATCAGCTTGTGACCATATCAAGTTTCAGTATTCAACCCTTTGATCACGGGGATTACGCGGTTATTTCTTTTCACGATAGTTAGTAAGTGGGGAGGAATGCAACTTACAAATTTGGCAAATTGTAAAATATGTGTGGGTCTTCAGCTCTATCAGCATTGGCAGGAACAAATTTTGCTGGCAGTGTTTTGGTACTCGTATTTTTATACTTAATAATAAAGTAGCGCCCAAGATCGATCTTGCGTTAGCTGTGCTGTCGAAGAGGAAGCAAATGATTAAACATTATCAACATTATATAAATGGTGCATTTTGCGATCCGGTATCAGGATCATGGTTTGATAGTGAGAACCCCTACACTGGCGAGGTGTGGGCAAAGATTGCTGAGGGAAATGCAACTGATATAGACGTCGCCGTGAAGGCGGCAAGGGCCGCCTTCGATGGTGAATGGGGTGCAATAGGTCCAACAGCGCGTGGTAAACTGTTGGTAAAGCTTGCGGAAATCATAGAACGTGAAGCTGTTCGGCTTGGTGAAATTGAAGTGCGCGACAACGGAAAGCTGATTGCTGAAATGGGCGCTCAAACAAAATATTTGGCAGAATGGTATCGCTATTTTGGTGGTCTTGCAGACAAAATTGAGGGGTCTGTTATTCCATCTGATAAGCCCGGAATTTTTAACTTTACCCGTTATGAACCGCTTGGAGTTATAGGCATGATTACGGCCTGGAATTCACCGTTGCTGTTGTTAGCTTGGAAATTGGCGCCAGCATTGGCTGCAGGGAATACTGCTGTTGTCAAGCCATCAGAATACACCTCTGCATCAACACTTGAATTTATGGAGCTTGTCGAAGAAGCTGGATTTCCGACTGGTGTTGTGAACACTATTACTGGTTTTGGACTCGAGGTTGGGGCACCGCTGGTTGATCATCCAGAAGTTGACAAGATAGCGTTTACTGGTTCTGACGTATCGGGCCAAAAAATCTATGAGGCGGCGGCGAAGAAAATCATGCCTGTCACCCTTGAGCTTGGTGGTAAATCACCGAATATCGTA
>QBYK01000088.1 GCA_003282865.1 SAR116 cluster bacterium AG-325-I21
TAATTGCGTCCAAAACGCCAGCCCGTGTAAATCTCATGATTGTAGCCATTGCTGGGAACGCTAGCGTCAACGTTGGCAGAACCAGATGTGCTGCAGCATTCGTAAAACTATCAAAATCACCCGCAATAATGCTGTCAATAAGAAAAAAGCCAGTTATTACCTCTGGGCCCCAACCATCTATTCTACCTTGCAAAGGGGTAATTTGTAATTCCATCGCAAACAAAAGTTGAAAGAGAATAGCAAGCCAAAAGCTTGCGATTGCGAGACCCGAAACTGTTATAACCCTTAAAACATGGTCAAACATTGTATTACGATATACTGCAGCGATGACGCCCAACGGAATACCAACAACCGTAGACAGAAGCACTGCCATAAATGTCAATTCCATTGTCGCTGGTAACCGCGACAGCAGGTCTTCAGAGATTGGCCGTTGGGTATAAATACTGACGCCAAGATCTCCCTGCGTTACTCCAATTAAATAATTAATAAGCTGTATGTGTAATGGTTTATCAAATCCGTAACGTGCCCTTAACTCCGCAATCTGTTCATTTGTTGCATTTTCACCTGCAAAAAATGCTACCGGATCAGCAGGTATAATATGGCTGATTGTAAAGGTGATAATCATCAAACCAACAAGTGTCGGCACGAACCAGAGTAACCTATTGATAATTAAAACCAGTGTACGCATTCTACTTCACAATTCTATGAGATGATGCGCCCCCCAAAAGGAGGCGCATCGTCGTAGAATTTACTCCATATGTACCCAACGCATTTCTTGTGCGTTTCCAATTGGTGAAAAGCGAACACCTTTCACCTTCTTATTGTAAGGGCCAAACCACTTTGTATTATAAACAAAGATGCCCCCTGCATCATCGGTTACCATTTTCGCTGCTTTTTTATAATTCGCAGCCCGTTTGGCTTGGTCTGGTTCGACGCGTGCTTCCATCAAGAGCTTATCAACTTCAGGGTCACAATACCAAGAATTATTCCGGGCACCAACCTGATCACAAGCGTACATTTCACCAATCCAATTGTTTGGATCAGCGTAATATGTAGAACGCCACAGCCACAACAAATCATACATTTGCTGCTCGTCACGCATCTTTTTGGACGCTACGGACCATGGTTCAGAGACAATTTTGCTCTTTACACCAATTTTGCTCAGGCCATTCTGAAGCAATGCGGCGGCTTGCTCGGTTTGACCATAGCCTGTTAAAGCCCCAATAGTAATTTCAGGTATTGGCTGTTTTACCTTGGCAAGATGTTCTTTGGCTTTTTCTAAATCGAAAGTGTAGCCGTTTGCATCTTTTGGATTTCCCCATATGTTGTTGGGAACAGGAACAGGATTTCGTGCAACTGATCCTGACAAGATGTTGTTAATGAAAGAGTCGTAGTCAAAAGCATAAGACAACGCTTTTCTCAGGTTTACATCATCGAAAGGTTTTCTTCCATTGTGAATGATGGAGTAAAAAATTCGCATTGACTCTTCTTCCATAACATTCATGTTGTCGTCTGCTGCCAAACGCTTAACTTGGTCCTGCGGTAAATACCCGTCAGTCCCGTGAAAATCACCATTCATAAGACCCAGAACTCGAGAGTTAATCTCCTTGACTGTACGAAATTCAATTTCGTCAAGATACTTATCACCCCAACCCATGAAGTGATTAGCATAACGCTTTGCCTGAAAACCAATTGCCGGGTCATACCTAGTCAGCTCAAATGAACCAGAACCAGCCTCGTTTTTTGACAACCAAACGCCACCCCAGTCTCCATTTACTTCTTTGGATTTCAGTAAGTCAGAATTTACGACGTGAATAGCTGGAACCGTAGCGAGAAAAATAGAAGACGGTTTTTTCAAATTGAATACCACAGTATGTGCGTCTGGAGCCTTAGTTGATCCCGGCTCTAGCGACTTTGAAAAAAGCGAAAAAGCACCTTTCTTCAACGCAAGAATACGTTCAATTGAATAAACAACATCCTTTGCTTCAACCGGAGAGCCATCATGAAAAGTTGATCCTTTTCGAAGGTTAAAAGTGTACTTTTTTCCATCCGATGAAATATCGTAACTTTCAGCCAGCCAAGGCGTCAACTTTGGTGGATTATCGAGCCATCTCATAAGTCCATCATACATATTAAGGCGAGAGGCCACACGCCCAACATCATAAATTACATGTGGGTCAAGCGTGTCATATGGTGAAGAATTAGCAAAAACAAATTTGCTTTTTGCAAAAGATTTGGTTGGTGTACCAGTCGCACTTATGGCAAAAATTGCCACAAGCACAGCAAAGGTACGAAATACTGTAATAAAAGACATAGTTCCTTTCCTCCTTGCTTGCCTGCACTTATAGAAATTATGGACTATCAAGTTTCGAGTTAATTATTATCAGTGCAGAAAATGATAATCCTTGGTTAACGATTCCATTGAAACCCATCCACAATTATATCTTGCCCAGTGACAAAGCAGGGCTCAGATAAAGTTAAAAACTCTACGAGCGCAGCAACATCGCTGGGCGTTCCAACTCTTGCGGACGCAATACCTTTTGTGAGATCAGCCTCACGATTAGCAATTACCGGATTCTTTGCAATTTCAGTTTTGATTAAACCGGGACATATCGCATTAATCAAAATTTTTGGGCCTAATTCCTTTGCCAAGGCTCGCGTCATGCCGATTATACCGGCTTTTGCAGCGGCATAAGCAAATTTTGAAACTGCGGCGGTTACTCCTCCGCTATGCGCATTTAACGATGACATCGAAACGATGCGCCCTTCACCAGAATCAAGCATAAAAGGAGCAACGGCCTGAATCCAGTTAAAGCAACTCTTCAAATTTATATCAATAGTCCGGTCCCACTCCTCTTCTTCGATCTCGAGAATGCCGATGGGCATTGATTTACCTGCATTGTTCACAAGAATGTCTATCCGACCGAATGTCTCGTTAACATTAGTGGCTATATTTTTTGCTTTTTGATGATCCGCAACATCTGCATCAAAAACTCGACATTTAGTACCAAGATTTTCAATTTCTTTTTTGGTTGCGGCCATCTCAGAAGTGAGAATGTCCACTAAAACGATCACACAGCCTTTTTCGGCCAATCGTAAAGCACACCCTCTTCCAATTCCTCTAGCGCCACCAGTAATAATCGCAACTTTATCTTTTTGGACCATCTGTCCATTTACCCATATTTTTAAGGAACAGCAAAATATTGACAGTCCAGACTATTATTCGTCAATAGTTTATATATATATATAGATATATATATCTGAATATCGGTTCATATTTGTGAACCAAATCAGCCTAGGGGGGCCAAATCCTTGTCCGAAAATGTCAAATCAGCTGTTCGCACCCTTCGGATGCTTGAACTGTTTGCAAACGAGGAAAAATCATTGACTCTGAAGCAAATCACAACTTATTTGGAAATGCCCAAGAGCTCTGCATTCATGTTATTGAACACATTGATTCGAGAGCATTATGTTGAAGAAATTGGCAGTGGCCAATTCATTCTAGCCAACACCCTCCGGCGTAGTGGCAATTGGCTTGGGGGTATTATTGAAGTTATTCGAGCTGAAGCCATAAAAGAGATGGATAATCTTATTACTATTTTTGGTGAAAGCGTTGTTCTCGGTTGTTTAACTAGTAAAAACAACGTTCGTATCGTAAGTGCTCGACAGAGCACTCGAGAAATGGGCTATATCGTCGCTCAAAACCCAACGATTCCTTCATGGTGTTCTTGCATGGGCCACGCGATTCTTGCTAACATGCCTGAAGATCGTGTTTTAGATTACCTTAAAAAATTAGACCTAAAAAAGCTTACTGATCAAACAGTAACTGACCCGAGAAAAATCATAGGTAAATTAAAAAAATGGCGTAATCTTGGGTACGCTTTAAACATTGATGAGAGAATTGACGGAGCCAGCGGAATTGCTGTTCCAGTTTTTGACTCTAATGGATGGCCACAAGCTTCCCTAAATATTGTGATGTTGACGCCACGATTTCACCAATGCAAAGAAGAAGTTATCTCAGAGTTACAAAACTCTGCTAGGCAAATTGAAAAAGCAATATTCTTGCCACAAAAAGACTCGGTTATGGAATCAGAGAAATGGCTTATCGCGTAGCCGTCGACATCGGCGGCACATTTACAGATTTTTGTGTTTTTGACGAGACAACAAACACGCTTGAAACGCATAAAGTGCTCTCCACTCCTGGGAAACCTGGCTCTGAAATCATTTTTGGTTTGGAAGAACTCTCCAAGAGAAAAGGTGTCAATCCGCAAAAAATTTCTTGGTTTAGTCATGGCACAACTGTTGGCATTAACACTGTTATCCAAAGACAAGGGGCAAAACTAGCCCTTTTTGTAACAGCTGGTTTCGAGGACGTTCTGGAACTTGCGCGTTTAAAGGTACCAGACCCCTACAACATTTTTTCACAGCGGCCCCAACCACTAGTGCCGCGGGAGAGAGTATATGGAATTGAAGAACGGACATTACTAGACGGCAGCGTTGAAAAAAAAGTCAATATCCAGTCGGTTAAATCAGCAGTTAAAGCCGCAAAAGCCGCCGGAGCCGATACAATCGTTGTAGCTTTACTACATTGTTATGCTAATTCGACAAATGAACAGCAAGTAAAACAAGCTATTGAACAAGTTGACGACAATGTCGAGGTCACACTGTCATCTGATGTATGGCCAGTCATTCGCGAATATGAGAGGACTGTTACCGCAACTGTAGCCGGCTACATCCAAAGGCGCGTTGCAAATTATCTCTCAGCTTTTCAAGATGCACTGAAACAAGCTGGAGTACCCG
>QBYK01000089.1 GCA_003282865.1 SAR116 cluster bacterium AG-325-I21
GTATTTTAAGATTTTGGCCTTCTACAAGCTTAGTTACCTGCTCCATTTCAACAATAGACAATTGTGGGGCTGCAAACACAACGACGTCTGCGGTATCACCAGTAACACCGAAATCACTTCGTAAAAAGTTCAAATCGCTATCGGTGATTTGTACAGAGGGCAGAGTGGTGCCGCCAACAGCTGCCAGGTTGTGGGCCTCTGGAGTGATGCCAACAATGTGAAATAAAGGGGTTGATCCATAGCTAGCCATGGCTGCGCCAAAATGTTTTACTTCATCTGATGTCGGAACAGTCTCAATCCCCTCTATAACAGGCACTTCCCAATAAGAGCCGGCCATCCTGCCAATGACCGCTCCCAAAACACCCCAGTCGGTTAGTTCAGATGGTTGAGACAATACCTGAAATCTTTTTGTTGCCTGGCGACGCTCATCCAAGTGTAGTCCGTAACGAGGAGTTCTGCCCGTTAGACCAGCCGCAAGTGCAGATGGCCCTCCCTCAAAATTTGACCGGGCACCACAAACGCTATTGGAATAAATCACCACGCCTGTATCCCCATAAGCGACATGATCACCAAAAAGGGGAGGCATGATGGTTTGATAATTAACACAAGTGTTGGTCATCATAATGCCAATCGACTCGCAGGCACTAATGAAACGACGTTCCATATTGGCCATGTGCTCAGTTTGGCCAAGCGGGTGATAATAGTTTAAGTCAACACCGCGCGGATCGGTTATCATGGGGATAGCAACACGACCACCTTCATTTGCAATTGACTCCATGAAAGTAACACCCGCCTCACCAACTGATTCGGGGTCTGCCATCATATGAGCCTGACTGACGCTGACCGTATCAATAGCATCAAAAAAGCTACCAACTTTCAATTGATGATCCACGGCCCATTGCTTGGCTTTACCGTATTCACCAGCAAGCATCGCTTGCTCTTCGTCATTAAGTTGCATTTCAAAAACCTTACTGATTATTTTTTACTAAATTAATGATGCGACGACGATAGGATGACACGTCGTTGGG
Source organism: SAR116 cluster bacterium AG-325-I21 (assembly GCA_003282865.1). Taxonomy (GTDB): domain Bacteria; phylum Pseudomonadota; class Alphaproteobacteria; order Puniceispirillales; family Puniceispirillaceae; genus UBA3439. The sequence goes on from QBYK01000089.1 coordinate 1,029, forward strand.
TAAAGGTACCCGCCTTTGCGTCAGGCTAACAAGTGTAAACAGGAGAGGCCGGCTTTAATCCGTGCACAGCGAATCTAATTATGAAATAAAAAGACGTTTTATGGCCTGTTGAAATATCAATTAGAAACTACGGCTATATTGGGCTTGTATAATAGCCGCACTATACCCAATTGGTATGCTTTGAGCGCGAGGGTGTTTCTCTAATGATAGAAGTTTTTTTTGATGGAAAATGTGGCCTGTGTAGAAGGGAAATATCCTATTACAAAAGTAGAGCACCTGCTGGCATTTTTTCTTGGATGGATATCGCTAGTGACCCTACCCCGCTTCGAGAGTATGCAATCACACAGGCTGATGCTCTGCGACATCTTCACGTACGTGACACGGACGGCCAATGGCACAAAGGGGCTGCAGCGTTTATCATTATTTGGAAGCACTTGAGATACTGGCGACTGTTATCTGCGTTCGTGGATTTGCCAATAATACGGGACATCGCTTCGGCTTTGTATAACAAGTTTGCAGACTATCGCTTTGCCAAATTAACGCATTGCCAGGTCGCAAAAAATCAATTGAACTCAAATGAATGACAGGTACTGATGAGATCGAATTCGGGGATTAAGCTTAAATCTTGATTAGTACCCCTTACAGACCCTAAAGAACCATCAATGTTACGTTTAAGTTTGCCAACCGTATGTCTCTAAAGGGTGCATCATTGGGACTATCTAACGAACGGTGTGCTACTTTAATTGATGGGAAGTTGGTTAGAACAATGCTCTCAGGGGCTCATAAATCGTTTTGGACAATATCCATTTTTACCGCCGCGTGTCAGATACTTGCCTTCAAATTTTTCAACAATTGGTTCGGCGGTCGCAATGTAATCTTCAAAGGCAATGGGATAGTTGATTTGTTATCAAGCAGAATGTAAGCGGGTTTTAGAGAGGCCATGTTAAGCTCTCTACAAAGATGTAGACTTTGTTTTAAATTGAAAAGTTACCATGCTAGTGGACATTTCAGACTATCTGCCACTTCTTCAACACTATTAGCAATGATGTCCCAATCGCTTGTCGCCTCAAAATCAACATTTTGATCAACACCATACTCGGTTGGTCGATTAATGTAACCTGTCTGCATGCCCTCTTCTCGGGCAGCTTCCAAATCAGCGTTGTGCGCGGCTACCATCATGATTTCATCGGGACACATCCCTAGAAGTCGTATCGCATTCCGATAGACAGCAGGGTTTTTTTTATAGGCTGGGTGCATGTCGCTGGAAAAAATAAAATCCCATGGAATTCCGGCGCGTTTTGCCATGGTAGATAACAAAACAACCGATCCGTTTGAAAGGGGAGAAATCAGATACTTCGATTTAATGCGTTGCAATCCAGCAACACTATCCGGCCATGGTGTCAAACGGTGCCAGGCCCGATTCAGATGATCTCTTTCAGCCTCATCCAGCATTGATAGACCAAATTGGGGTAAAATTTCGTCAAGCCGTTCACGGTGAATGATATCAATCGAAACCCATGGCCGTTTACCAGTTGTTACTTTGGCCATACCTGACCGATATCCTGCACGCCATGTGCGAGCGAACTCATCGCCGTCAAAATTAACGATTTCATGCGCGTTTGCAAGCACTGCACTCTCACGTGCTATTGATGAACGCCAATCAACAATGGTGCCAAATGTATCAAAAAGAACTACTTTAATCATTATTGTCCTACTTATTTTCTAATAATGTTCTGCCAAAGTTTCCTTGATTATGAGGGCTAATCCAGAAAGCAGCAATGATCCAGAAAATTTAGATGGTAGAAGGCTACTTATCGGCGGTAACTGCAACGATAAATCATCAAGCAAATATCAAACTTGCAGTTTAAAACTTATTTCGAATTTTTTGTCTGCGCCACTAGTTCTGGACGTTTTAACATTGGTTTTGGATGGGTTGGTTGATAGTTGGTGTCGTCCCGTCCTGACGCGGCAACTGGCCTAGCCACGGCCGCGATAGCCAGCAACGCCTTGATCTGGCACCCATGCACCCTCTGGAATGTTGCCATGTTGCCAGAATACATCAATTGGGATGCCACCGCGCGGATACCAATACCCGCCGATACGAAGCCACCGTGGTGATAAAAGCGAAATTAATTCTTTGGCAATTCCTACGGTGCAAGCTTCATGAAATGCTTGATGGTTCCGAAAGCTACCTAAATATAATTTAAGTGATTTCGACTCAACCATCCACTGATCGGGGATGTAATCAATAACTAGATGCGCGAAATCTGGTTGTGCGGTCACTGGACAAAGTGAGGTAAACTCTGGCTGTGTAAATCGGGCCACAAAATTACAATCAGGATGAGGATTTGGCACTCGTTCCAGCTCGGCTTCTTCAGGAGTGCTCGGCTGTTTGGGTGATTTACCGAGAGCTTTTAAACTTTCCATTCTATCCTCTTTTTTTGGTTGGTCCTTGTCTCACCTACCATGCATGCATATTTCCAAAACTGGGCTCGGTATTCAAGGCCTCATTATCGCTGCCTTGAGGCATTTAAGAATGCTTAAAAGACCGCTTTGAATAGGGTTAGCCAGATCCAACCACCGAGGTCAAGCGTCTTTTAAGCTGTCGTTTGACAAACTAAGTTTACGCTGCGGCATACAGTTTTCATACGATATTAGAAATTTCAAATTTATTGCTTGTTATTACGGGCTAAGATCGCTACTCACCTTGGCGTTGCGATGGCCGGTCCTATCCCAAAACTTTATCCATTGGGGGGTGCTAAGGCGTTGCTGGTTCATCTACTGGTTTAAAAAGGGGTGCGTCATGGATAACGCCAATCTTTTCCAACGGGGGACAGGTCTGGCAACGGGCACCGAAGCGGAAGATTTCAAGCGCGATGATTGTTTAGAGCGCAACAATTCCCAGCTGCAAAAAGTCGGTCTGAACTTAGTCACTGATCAAGCGCGTGATAGTTGTTTCATTCAGCGCGGAGGAAAGATTTTTGCCGGAAAACATTTAATAACTGAAGTTGTGAACGGTAATGGTCTCGATGATGAAGGGTTGATTGAAACGGCGTTTCGCCGTTGTGTTGATGAATGTGGTGCAACATTGCTGCATATTCATACCCATAAATTCAGTCCGCAAGGTGTATCCGGTGTAGCAATTCTAGCGGAGAGTCATATATCGGTTCATACATGGCCAGAAATTGGGTATGGCGCGTTTGATGTGTTTATGTGCGGGGACGCCTAGCCACGGAATGCAGTTGCCGCGTTTGAAGAAGTTTTTGAGACGAGTGATTTGTGGGTGCGCGAAATTCTGCGTGGGGATGGTGTTGTGGCAGGAATGCTATGAGTAAAAACTCTGTGGAAATTCTGCATGCGGGTTATGCGCAGTCTCTCAGTTTTGATGAGGTCCTATATGATAACACGAGCAACTTGCACCATATCCAAGTGTTTGAAAACCGACGGTTTGGACGTGTGCTCGCACTTGATGGCGTGGTAAAGACATCCCAAGGTGATGAATTCATATAACATGAAATGCTGGCCCATGTACCTATTTTGGCTCTTGGCAAAGCTAGTCATGTTCTTATTATTGGCGGTGGTGATGGGGGTATGGCACGGGAAGTGTTGCGTCATCAATCGGTTGAGACCGTTACAATGGTTGAAATTGATGAAGGGGTCATCGCTTTTTCCAAAACCTATTTACCGAGCTTGTCTGATGGTGCGTTTGATGATCAGCGGCTTAA
>QBYK01000090.1 GCA_003282865.1 SAR116 cluster bacterium AG-325-I21
GGGGCCGGGGCGGTAAAGAGCCACGACCGCAATAATGTCTTCAAATCGGTCAGGCTTAAGGCCGCGCAAAACGTCACGCATTCCGCTAGACTCCAGCTGGAAAACGCCAACGGTATTACCGCTGGACAGCATGTCGAACGTTCCTTTATCGTCGAGCGGTATCGAGCCTAGGTCTACTTTAACGCCGCGCTCTGCAATGAATTCGATTGTTTTCTGCAAGACCGTCAGGGTTTTTAACCCCAAAAAATCAAATTTGACCAAACCCGCCTTTTCCACCCATTTCATGTTGAATTGTGTCACCGGCATATCTGATCGCGGGTCACGATACAACGGCACGAGTTCGGCTAGAGGGCGATCGCCAATCACGAGACCCGCAGCGTGGGTTGAGGCGTGACGATAAAGCCCCTCAAGTTTCATTGACACATTAATCAAATCCGCGACCTGATCATCCTCACAACGCTGCTTCCGAAGTTCATCTTCAGAAGCAAGCGCTTCGGCAATTGTTTTTGGCTTCGCGGGATTATTTGGCACTAGCTTGGCAATACGGTCAACCTGCCCATAAGGCATTTCAAGAACTCGACCCACATCACGCAAGGCAGCACGGGCCTGCAACGATCCGAAGGTGATGATTTGCGCTACCCGATCATACCCATATTTATTCTGCACATAGCTAATCACCTCATCACGACGATCCTGACAGAAATCGATATCAAAGTCTGGCATAGATACTCGCTCGGGGTTCAAAAACCTCTCAAACAGAAGTCCCCATTTAAGCGGGTCAAGATCTGTTATTAACAACGCCCAAGCTACCAGCGAGCCAGCACCTGAACCACGGCCGGGGCCAACGGGAATATCTTGCGCTTTGGCCCATTGAATAAAGTCGGCAACAATCAGAAAATATCCGGGAAAACCCATCTGTTTGATCACATCAAGCTCAAACATCAAACGTTGGAAATAAGGCTTTCCAACAGTCTCTTTTTCATCCGCACTCATTCTACTTTTATAAACGTGACGCTGGAGACGTGCACAAAGACCTGACTCAGCCTGTACAGTTAGCTCGGCTGCCTCACTGCGCCCATCTGCTGATTGGAATGGCGGTAAAATTGGATCACGCAGAATCGCCATCGTACTGCATCGCTTGGCAATAACAATTGTATTTGTAATCGCCTCTGGTATATCTTCAAAAAGTGCCGTCATTTCAGCGGCGCTTTTGAAATAATGCTCAGGAGAAAATCGTGGACGATCAACTTCTGAAAATTTGCACCCCGTGCCAATGCAAACAAGCGTGTCGTGCGGCTGGCTCATTTCAGCATTTTCAAACCTGCAGTCATTGGTTGCCACCAATGGAAGATTTAACTGATCAGCAATGTCCAGCAAACAGGCCTCAGCAGCTTGTTCAACCGCCAGCCCATGGCGCTGTAACTCGATATAAATCTGGCTACCCATCATATCAAAGAGCTGTCGTGTGCGCGACATTGCCAGCCTCGGTCTGCCATCACCAGCAGGACCACCAACAAATCCAGTAAGAGCGCCACCCGTTAAGAGTAACAATCCGTCCGAATGCTTTGCAAGTCCATCAAGGACACAGGCAGGGTCATGCGCAGCCTCAGCCTCAAGCAACGTTTTAGAAAGAAGTTTTGATAGGTTGACATAACCGATTTCATTTTTAGCAAGGAGTACAACTTCACCCTGCCCTTGTGTATCTTTTAGGTTAATTTGGGCTCCCATAATTGGCTGAATGCCAGCCTCAGAAAGTGTTTGCGCAAACTCCAAAGCGCCAAACATATTATTAGTATCAGTAATCGCAGCTGCTGGTTGTTTGTCATCAGCAATCAATGCCGAGAGATCTCTGATTCGTAAGGTTGACTCTGCTAGAGAGTAGGCACTATGCAACCGAAGATGGACAAAATTAGCAGGCATGCAATACTCTTAACAAACGGCAACACGGTAACAAAACCATTAATCAAAAAAGCAATATAAATCTAACCAATAGAGATAACTTTTCCACCCTCGATAGTCAAAATCGAGTCCATATTCAATGCCAGTTGTTGATTATGCGTTACCACCAATGCAGCGGTTCCTGTTGCCCGAGTAATAGCTGATAAATGATAAAATACGTCTTTTGCTGTGTCAGGGTCAAGATTCCCAGTTGGTTCATCCGCCAGCAGAACCCTCGGCGCATTCGCTACAGAACGGGCAATCGCCACCCGCTGTTGTTCACCGCCCGATAAAAGTCCAGGACGAAAATCAGCTCTCGCTTGCAACCCCACCATTCCCAAAAGCTGATCTGCTCTAGTCGCTGCTTCGTCACGATCAAGACCGGTCAGCATTTGAGGTATCATAATATTTTCCATCGCGGAGAATTCGGGAAGGAGGCGGTGAAATTGAAATACAAACCCAATATCGTTCCGACGCAATAATCCCCGTTTAGAACGACTCAACTTGCTGGCATTCACACCACCAATAAACACATCACCAGCGTTGGGGAGTTCCAACAAACCGGCAATATTTAAGAGTGTTGATTTACCAGAGCCGGATGGGCCAACAAGAGCCTTCATTTCTCCAGCAAAAACAGAAAGACTAGCACCCATCAGAACATCTAGGTCGATTGTGCCTTGTGAATACCTTTGACTAACATCACGTAATTCCAGCAGGGGCAGGTTTTCTTGGCGGTCCAGAGGATCATTCATAACGTAATGCCTCGGCTGGAGAAATACGTGATGCACTCCAAGCCGGGTATAGGCTGGCGAGGAACGACAATCCCAATGCCATAAGCACAACCATCCAAACTTCTTGCGGGTCAACTTTTGCTGGTAAATTTGAAAGGAAATAGATTTCGGCTTCAAATAATTCTACCCCCGCAAAGCGCTCAATTACACTTTTAATTGTGTCAATGTTCCAGCAGAACAACATTCCAACAGCGGTTCCAACAAATGTACCTACAATGCCAATACTAGCTCCTGTCATCAAAAACACACGGATTATACTGCCTCCACTTGCACCCATGGTTCGCAGCACGGCAATATCCGAATTTTTAGAACGAACGAGCATGATCATTGATGAAATAATATTAAATGCAGCGACAAGAATGATTAGAGTTAAAATCAAGAACATGACATTACGTTCAACTTTTAACGCATTCAAAAAACTTCTGTTTCGATCTATCCAGTCAAAAACTCGTAAGTCCAATCCGACCGTTTTTCCAACCTGTTGGCGAATAGACTTGCTCTGTTCCGGAATAGCCACATAAATTTCCAAACCTGAAACACGGTTGTCATAACCAAGAAAATCTGCCGACAAATCCAACGGCATGAACACAAAGGTGGAATCATACTCATACATGCCAACATTAAAAATACCGGCGATTTTAAATTTGCGACGTGTAGGCACCGTACCGAATGCGGTAGCTTTGCCTTTCGCCGTTGTTAGAGAGAGGCTATCACCAGCCTTTAAACCCAATTTGAGGGCCATCTCATGTCCGATCAAAACACCATTTTCATCACGAAACCGTTCTATAACACCTTCACTAAGCGAGTTCCAAAGCGGTTTACGAACGGCTAAATCAGACCAGCGCACCCCACGTATAACTGCACCAATACTAACCCGATTTTGCGTTGCCATGACCTGACCTTCAATTTGAGGCGTGACAGCAATTACATTTGGCATATCGGTAATAGTGAGCGCGAGCTTGTCAAAATCTGCAATGCCGGCAGGCCCCTTGGCATAAACGGCGACATGGCCGTTTAACCCCAGAATGCGGCCAACAAGTTCAGCCCGAAAGCCATTCATGACTGACATCACAACAATAAGTGTTGCAACGCCGAGCGTAATGCCGGCTAGCGAAAACCAGGCAATTACGGAAATAAACCCCTCAGCACGGCGCGACCGCACGTAGCGAAACGCCAGCATTCGTTCAACCGGAGAGAAAAAATGCCTCATCTATCTTCCCTTCATACACCTTGTGCTTTGGGCTTCGTGACCACGATCGCTCTCACTTTATCTGATACCACGCCTGTTTCCTGATGAACCGATAACCAGCCCCAAGGCTTTGGACGGTGACGCCTCCTGAGTTTCACCGGTCCTTCGCCTTTTGACCTCAACCATGCCATTCTCCATGCCCCGTGGTCCAACGACAATCTGCCACGGGATACCTATTAAATCCATCGCGGCAAGTTTTGCACCGGGCCGTTCATCCCGATCGTCTAGCATTGGATCAACCCCCATTGTTTCTAACTCATCATACAGTAATCGGCAGGCTTTATCACAAACATCAGAACCCGGCTTCAAATTAACCACAGCAACCCCAAAAGGCGCGACAGATTCAGGCCAGATTATACCCTTATCATCATGGTTTGCCTCAATGATGCCTCCAATAAGGCGAGAAACTCCAATGCCATATGAACCCATATGGACCGGTACATTCTCTCCATCAGGGCCACTTACAGTAGCGCCCATGGCCGCGGAATATTTAGTGCCAAAATAAAAGATGTGGCCAATTTCAATACCACGCGCAGTCATCAAATTTCTATTGGCAACGGGGCAGTCATCCGGATCATGCTTTTCATCAGCCCGAGCATAGATTGATGTGAATTTATCGACGAAAGGCTGTAAATCAGCATCATATTCGATATCCGCCACAAGATCTGATTGAAGCCAAGCCTTATGAAAATAAACGCCGC
>QBYK01000091.1 GCA_003282865.1 SAR116 cluster bacterium AG-325-I21
TATGCCAAAATTAATCGCTTTGGCCCGGCGTCTTGTTTCACCATCCATTGTGTTGATCGGCACGCCAAAAACTTCAGATGCAGTCCGGGCATGAATATCTATGCCAGCATGAAATGCATCAATCATCGATGCCTCGCCCGCCACATGCGCAACCAGCCGCAATTCAATTTGCGAGTAGTCAGCCGAGATCAACTTGCACCCAGGCGCTGCAATGAAAGCATTACGGATTTGTCGGCCTTCGGCAGTACGAATGGGGATATTCTGCACATTTGGGTCGGATGATGATAACCTGCCAGTGTTGGCACCAACCATCGAAAACGAGGTATGAACTCGTCCGGTCATTGGCAGTATAGACTCGACGAGGGCGTCAGCATAGGTGGATTTTAACTTTGCGAGGTGGCGCCACTCCAAAACCTTGGAAGCAATCTCGGCCCCTGATGCAGCCAAATCTTCCAGTACATCAGCCGATGTCGAGAATGCGCCCGTCTTAGCTTTCTTACCGCCCGCAAGCCCCATCTTGACGAAGAGGATTTCACCAAGCTGTTTTGGCGATGCAATATTAAATTCCGTGCCAGCTAACTGGTGAATTTCCAATTGGAATGAATTCATACGGCTGGCAAAATCATTCGACATTCTAGCTAGTATCGTGCGGTCAACGGTGATGCCTTCTGCCTCCATTTCAGCCAAAATAGGAATAAGCGGCCGTTCCAGCTTTTCGTAGACCGATGCCACACGTTCCTTACCAAGGCGTGGTTTAAATAGATGCCAGAGCCGTAGGGTGATATCGGCATCCTCAGCCGCATAATCCAGCGCCGCCTCAGGAGGAATTGAGCCAAATGGCACCTGCTTTGCCCCCTTACCACATATATCAGAAAATTTGATCGTATCGTAATCTAGCCAGTACTTTGCCAGATAATCCATTGAGTGCCCACCAACGCGACCACCATCTAGTACATAGGACAGGCACATTGTATCATCGACCGGATTTAATTTTATTCCACCATTACGAGGCCAGCGCAGCACGTGGGAGTCATACTTCAGGTTATGCCCAATCTTCAGCACTGCTGGATCTTCAAATACCGGCCGCAACATATCCATCGCTACCGCGAACGGAATTTGGGGAAAGGAACCAAGGGAAGACACAGAAAAATCCAGCCCACCTTGAACACCATCAATATCACATGCTATCGCACCATGACGAAGCGGCACATAACAAGCCTTACCCGGCGCCAATGCCATCGCCACCCCAACAAGATCTGCACCGGCGGCATTTAATCCGGTGGTTTCTGTATCAACGCAAAGAAAGCCCTGTGCAACTGCTGTTGCCAAAAACTTGGCGAGCACGTCGCGATCTGTAATCAGCTGGTAATCAATATCATCTGCTGATAACGCGTCAATTTTAGGCGCTGCCACCAGCCGACTAGCCCCCTTTGTCTGCTTGCAAAGGGCTTGCAGCCATTGAGCGAACGGCACCGCCCATTTCAACGTCTTTCTGAACACTGGGAGCACCGGTGGAAACACCATTATCAACACCAATACGAGCTAACAGACGGTTGAATCCCTGATCTTTTAAAAAAGCGGTTAAACGAGCGATATCACGCGGCGGCGTAACCAATTCGGATAGATCAAGTGGCGTTGGCGCGTCATCACGAAGTGTTACAAGCTGACGCGATATACGTGCCTGTTCAGCAAAATTGAGAAGGTTTTCACGGCGTTTGGGTTGTTTAATTGTTTCAGCTTGAGCGAGCAATGTATCAAGGTCACCAAAATTTTGGATTAACTCTGCTGCAGTTTTGACACCAATGCCCGGCACGCCAGGCACATTGTCAGTTGAGTCTCCAGCAAGCGCCTGCACGTCAATCACTTTTTCTGGAGGCACACCAAACCGTTCAAAAACTTCATCAGCACCAATGCGGCGTTGCTTCATTGGATCGAGCATCGTTACATCGCCACGAACAAGCTGCATTAAATCTTTATCAGACGACACTATCAAAGTGGCAAGACCAGTATTCTCGGCTATACCGGCATAAGTTGCAATTAAGTCGTCGGCCTCGAAACCTGGAGCTTCTAAAAGTGGTAGGCTAAGAGCTTTGGTTGCTTCACGCACAAGCGAGAACTGCGGAACAAGATCCTCCGGCGGCTCAGAACGATTTGCTTTGTAGCTGGCATAAATATCTGACCGGAAGGTTTTGCGGGCAACATCGAATACAACGGCTACGTGGTCAGGCTTCAAATCGTCGACTAGCTTCATCAACATTGCAGTAAAGCCGTAAACGGCGTGAACCGGTGTGCCATCGGCGCGAGACATTGGTGGCAATGCGTGAAAGGCACGAAAAATATATCCAGAGCCATCAACCAGAACCAATTTCCTCTTTTCACTCATGCGCCCCCTCTATGACAAAAATTTCCATTTTCCGGCGAGTCAATTAGCCCGCTGACATAACAAACTCTCGGGAGCAATAGGGACACGTCACCCTACCTTCATTGTCCAGAGTAAGAAAAATCTGTGGGTGACCAAGCGTGCCACCACCACCATTGCAGGCAACGTGCGACTGGTTCGTCAGAATTACATCTGCTGATGATTTCTTGATTTCATCACCTTGTATGCCAATGTCTTGATCGGGTATCATAACACTCTCGCTTCCGTGGGGTGGTTTAGAGGCAATAATTCAACCACTTGCTCAAAAACACGCTATCAGGCAGGCTTAACATGCTCATGATGATCAGCTTATAGTGGCTTACCCATCGATGCAATTGCAACCGGTGGTAAGGGCTAAATAATCTTCATACTCCTCAATTTATGATGATTACTTGCCGCCTTGCCACCATGACTCTATAACTTCGAAGAAAGTCATCCCAGAGTCGTAGAAAGAAAACTCACCAAAATGAGCTCCCAGTATCCCAACATTCAAACGCCTAATTTTATCAACCAACCGAAGTCTGGGTTAGCTATCACAGCACGCAACTTGTGCAAAACTTATAGCGATGAAGAGGCGGACTTTCAGGCGTTGAGATCGGTTGATATTGATGTACCTATCGGATGTATTTATGGGCTTTTGGGGCCGAATGGAGCCGGCAAATCAACTCTTATAAATATCATGGCTGGCACAGTGATTAAATCCAGCGGCAATGTATCTATTTGGGGAACCGACATAGATACTAACCCACGCCAATCTCGCGCTAATATTGGTATTGTGCCTCAGGAATTGAATATTGATGCATTTTTTACCCCGCGTGAAACGCTAGATATGATGGCAGGCCTTTTTGGTGTACCTAAGTCGGAACGTCGTACAGATGAAATCCTGCATATGGTTGGGCTAACCGAACAGGCAGATTTCTACTCGCGACGGCTATCAGGCGGAATGCGCAGAAGGCTCTTAATCGGGAAGGCAATGGTTCATCAACCGCCAATTCTTGTGTTGGATGAACCAACAGCTGGGGTAGATGTCGCGCTGCGCCAGCGTCTTTGGGACAATATCAAGGCACTAAATAATGCCGGGGTGACAGTAGTGTTAACAACGCATTATCTTGAAGAAGCAGAAGCGCTGTGCGACCAAATTGCAATTATCAGCAAAGGAGAGGTCATTACCGCTAGAACAAAGGCTGAGTTACTGGAGTCAGCGGGCCATAGAACCATACATCTTAAACTGGGGGAAGTACCAGAATTTCCATTGCCAGACGAACTTAACGCGCTTGCCGCAAAATGGCATGATGGCCGTTTGTCAATTCGCTTTGACCCGTCGGTTAGGACCGCGATTGATTTGTTAAATGACGTGAGCAAAGCAGGCTTTAGTATTCATGATATAAGCACGTCCGAACCTGACCTTGAAGATGTGTTTTTAAGGCTCACGGAATAGTATATTCCAAAATTATCGAGTAACCTTTTCCTAACAAGATAAATGCTTAAAAAGATATATCAAATGGGTGACCTTAGGGTGGCCCTTTTTTGTTTGAAAAAGAAGTGGCAAATTATCACCGATTTACTGATGGTAACGTGAAAACCTCAACCTAGGAACTCTTAGACGGACTAAACAATGGCTCGATTAAAGTAGGATAAGGTATTCTGGTTCGCTTTTAAGAGACAGTTAGCCATAAAAAAGCCGATAAACATCCTATCGATTAAAAAGCTGATACATATACGAATGTTAAGTGGATAGGCGCCTTTTAAAATGACCATTTTAATGATGGGGAGTACTACTCTCCTTCTAGATATTTATTAGACGCCTTGGAGAAGTGGATGAGTGAGATTTGATGCGTCAAAAGGTACAATTGATGTAGAGCCAACTTTAATCCATTCAGAATATCAAGTTCGCTGGTTAAATGTGAGATTTGGAACTTTTGCTGAATTCTTGGAGTTAGGAATGCAAACACGATTGAAACAGATCATCTATGTGTCTGAGAAAGCCAATAAATCCTCTGATAGTTTAACGGACATTTATGATGTTTCGCATAAAAATAATCCAGAAAACGAGATTTCTGGATGCTTGCTTGTCGGCAGCAACTCATATCTTCAACTCTTGGAGGGCCCAGATTCGGCAGTCGAAAAGCTGTACTCAAAAATTAAGTTGGATAGCAGACATAAAAAAGTGAAGAAACTGTATGACCAACAGA
>QBYK01000092.1 GCA_003282865.1 SAR116 cluster bacterium AG-325-I21
GGCGTATGAACAAGATCGCGCAGGTGCTGTGATCTGATGTATTGTGCTGCCTGCTGCAGCTCGCCTTCAATGGCGTTATTTAAATTATGCAAATCTGCCATTTATATATTCTTAGTTCCTCTAAAACGTGACTTGCATTGATCTAATTAGGGATGATGGTCGCAGACTTGCCGTCTAATATCAATCGTGATGATTGCAAGAAATGAGATAAAGAACACCGGCAACCAAAACTGCAACATACGCATATTACGGTTTGATAATTTTTGCAACAAACCATCGGGTTAAAGGCGCGAGGACTGAAATCGTGGGAAAGGTACCAATCCAGCTTTTGAACCAAGCCGTCATCCATAAATTAGAAAATCCATTGCCAAGACCAGCCGTATTCAAAACCGCAACAACGGACACAAGACACGACATAAGAATCGACAGCAAAAAACTGAAAACCAATGGCATAAAACGGGCGGGAATCATTCATATATCCTGTTTATTCGAACACATAAATTGATTTACCTGTTGTTATAAAGCTCAACCCTCAGTTTAATACCAAAAATTTAAATCATTACGAGATTATAAAATGTCATGTCCACAGAAAATTGGTATTCTGGGCCATGATTGTTATCTTCAAAATCAGACCTAAAAATCTGATAAGGAAAAATTATGACAATTCCATGTATTGTAACCTGTGCGATTACTGGCTCGGTACCAACCAAACAGGATAATCCAGCAGTGCCGGTGACCCCTTCTGAGCAAATCGAGTCTACCCATGCAGCTTTTGAGGCAGGGTCATCACTAGTTCATATTCACGTTCGTAATGACGACCAGACACCAAGTTCTGATCCGGATAAATTTGCCGCCATTCAGAGTGGTGTAAAGACGCATTGCCCGGGCATGATCATACAGTTCTCAACCGGTGGGCGCGGCCGTGATCAGGCGAAAAGAGGGGCCATGCTGTATCTAAAACCCGATATGGCATCACTAGCCACTGGGTCAGTCAATTTTCCTACAAACATTTATGAGAACCCCCCCGAGTTTGTCGATGGATTAGCAAGCAGTATGCTCACCTATAACATAAAACCAGAGATTGAAGTCTTTGATTTGGCGATGTTGTATAATGCCATCGATTTAATAAACCGTGATCTGTTAACGACACCACCTCATGTCCAGTTTGTTATGGGTATACCGAACGCGTTGCCAGCCCGGCGACAAGTGCTGGAGTTTCTTATACATGAATATAAAGAGTTTGTACCAAATGGCACATGGACTGCAGCTGGCATCGGCCGTCACCAATTTGAAGTTGCCCAGTGGTGCCTTAAGCTTGGTGGCCATTGCCGCACTGGGTTAGAAGATAATATTAAATTTGACCGCAGCCGTCTCGCAAGCAGCAACGCCGAACTCGTGACTAAACTTACCGATGTTATGGCAACTCACAACCGACATCCCGCCTCACCCGCAGAAGCAAGAGCGATACTCAATTTATAGTGTAATTAATAACAGAGCCAGACCAAGCATAAAAAAAGCGAGGGGTAGTATAGGTAGGCTTTTGCTGATCGCCACATGAGAAATAAGGCTAAGTGATATAGCAATTTTGCCAAAGGCTATAAGCGAAGTGAGCGGCGTGTGGGCAACGGCCGATATCGATATAATAACCAGCTTTAATATACTATAGTTTTCAACTTTAGTCATACTCAGTAAGAAAGTGTTGAATGGTCACATTATGAAATCAGATCTTTGATCTTTACAATCACCGGATATCTATTCAAGAGTCATCACCCACCCCAGGTTTATTTGCCAAGCAACTTTTGCCTCAAACGCGGACGCGATGTGTTTTTCCCAAGCCAAATTGATGAAAAACCCTTGGCAAATTTTGGCGCTTTAAATGATACTGGTCGGCGGTCATCTAAATAGAATGTAACTATGCCTTCGTTCGTAAAACTCACCGAAGCCACCTCACCTGCCTTCATATCAACGATGCCTTTATCTAAAATCCTTTTCCAGAATTTTATCTCGGTTGATGTGACATCATCTGTTTTGGTTAATTCATTAATCGAGGAATCAATAATCGTGCTTTTTGATACTGGCTTTAAATATTCAAACTCTAGAACAAAGTCATTCCGCCCAGAATAGCGGCCATCATTGGCATACAGATTTAACTCATAGATATCAAAAAATAACACTGTCAGGACGCCACCTCCGACAAACTTCATATCAGGAAATTTAGATCGCCAATTATCGGCGCCATTTGACGCATATGACGGGCGTGCAGCGACTAACAAAACCACCAGAAGAAGAAATTTCAACCCAGAAAATGTCAAAACATATACACCATTAAACCACTTAAGAAAATATAATCTAATTAGCCATTATTTGTTTAAAGGTCATCCAAATTAATTACTAAATCTCTATCACAACATTTCCAATGACTTTCTGAGTTTCAACATCCATGTGAGCGTTTGCGATCTCTTCTAATGGATAAGTCTTTCCAATTGAGACATGTAACTTTTGTTTTGCGCATAGTTTATTCACTGTTGCTATCACATCTCTTCTGATTTCATCTGAGAACCCGAAGCTCTGTATTATTCGAATAACACCACCTTTCGACGCTATTTGATAATAAGGAAAAACTGGCTCAGGGATTTGGCTCGAAGAATAGGCCGCGATCACCCCTTCAGCTCTGAGTAATTCCACATCGTTTTGGAGGTTGCCACCAAACTCCAACTCAATAATGCGGTCAACACCCTCACCATTAGTCCAGTCCATTATTGCGCTAGTCATCTTTGGGTCATGGCGATTAAAAACTTCGATAGCACCTGCAGCCCTCGCGTGGTTTGCTCTCGCATCTGATCCAGCCGTCGCAATCACTCTTGCTCCATAATATGACGCAAACTGGATAGCCAGATGGGCGACAACCCCCCCACCACCTTGGACTAAAACTGTTTTCCCAGCTATTGGCGCATCAGAAACAACAGCATAATGAGCCGTCATTACTGGAACTCCAAGGCAGGCCCCTTCCAAAAAGCTCAATTCATCATTTAATAATGCTGTTTGCTCCGCCGGTATGGCAATATATTCTGCTGCGGTGCCAAAAGCGCGACCCGGACTATTATAACCACCTTGAGCATTCCATATCCAAACTCGATCATCGATGGCGCGACTCCCAACATCCGCGCCAACCGCGACAATTTCACCAGCACCGTCACAGTGAGGAATAATGATTGGATGAGCCATTTCCGATCCTCGCCAACCAGCACGACGTTTCACATCCGCCGGGTTTATTCCTGACCCGCGAACGCGAACGAGGACTTCACCGACACCAGGCAGTGGTACTTGCCTATCTCTGATTTGAAGAACCTCACTGGCTAGACCCGTTCTGGTGTAAACTGCGGCTCGCATTTAATACTCCTTAAAAATTGAGCTCATTTCCAATTAGTTTTTACGATGGAACCAAGCATTGTAGCCGCACTCAATGCGGCCAAGCCACCCACCAGAATAAAAGCTGATTGGTATCCGAAGTTATAACTTACAATACCAAAAATTGGTGGAGCGAGCATGTAACTAATGAAAGTGAAAAATGTAGACGCTGCGGTACTCTCACCGACATCGGTTGAAGCAGAAACGCGCGTGACTTCTGCGAGAAACAAACCGTTCCAACTCGCAATCATCGAACCAACAAACGCACATTTCAACAGCAATAACCATTGGGGGTTAGTTACTTCCAAAGATGTAAGGACGAGGAGCCCTAGTGGCGAAAAAAATCCAAGTATCATAATTAAAACCCGCGGAGATCCTATCAGATCCGCGACTATCCCCATCACAATGCGACCAGCAAAACTAGAAAATTGAAGTGTAGCATAAAGCATGCCTGCGACAGCAAGTGAGAAACCTAATGAGTCAGTTAAATAGGTCGTGAAGAAAGTAAACAAGGAACCCTGGACTGCTGCAAAACCAATGCTAACGAATGTAATTGTCATGAGTCTCGGCACACGTACCAAAACCAAAAATGGCGTTAGGAATAACCTTGGGTTAAAAACTGATAAAAATGAAAAGTAACCTACGGTTGCTGGTAACTGAATTTTGCTTCCTGCAAATTTAAGGAAAACCAAACCGGAAATACATGGAAGTAATAATACGAGTAACGATAGCCGCCAATCGTAAGTGCCCACAATGGTAGCAGCTACAATGCCAGCAAAGGCACCTCCAGCTGGAACACCGGCCATTCGCAAAGAAAATAACGTTCCCCATAGTTTTTTAGGCGTGTTTGAGGCTAAGATCATGCTCCCCGCTGGAGCAGATACAGCATAACCAAATCCCACCA
>QBYK01000093.1 GCA_003282865.1 SAR116 cluster bacterium AG-325-I21
ATACTGTCAATCTTATCTCCGGACGCTGCTAGAATGATGGAAAGTTCGAATCACTCTAAAAAATTGACTCTACCACTTTGAAAATAATGCGGTGGCGGTAAGCTACTTCCTCTGATGTTTCACCATATCCGCCGCCCATTGTTGTAGCAATCGGTATCTGCCGTTTTTTGAAATGAGACAGAACGAACCTATCCCTCGCCTCGATGCCGTCTGAAGTCATTTCTAAGAGACCAAGCTTATCTCCAGCGTGCACATCAACCGCTGCGTCATAAATTACCAAGTCAGGAATAAAGTTGGTGCGGTCTATTATAGACAGGCATTGAATTAACAAAGCCAGGTATTGCTCATCGCCAGAACCTCTAGGAACTGGAATGTCAAGATCACTTTTAGCTTTTTTTGTTGGATAGTTCTCAGCACAGTGGATTGAACAAGTAAAAATATTTTTATCTTTTGCCAGTATTCTTGCCGTTCCGTCTCCTTGATGAACATCACAGTCAAAAATCAGAACTTTTTTTGCAAGTTTGAGTTCAATTAAAGCACGTGACGCGTAAGCCAAGTCATTAAAAATACAAAAGCCTGCCCCAAAGTCTGAATGTGCGTGATGAGTGCCGCCTGCCGCATGACAGGCTATACCAGTTTGCAGGGCGAGTTGTGCAGCGAGCAAAGTGCCATTTGCGGCTACAAAAGAGCGTTTTCTGAGTATTTCGTTCCATGGCAATCCTATCTTTGTTTGATGTTGTTTAGATAAGGTTCCAGACTGAATAGCTTGAAGGTAGTTTTGGTCATGAACGATTGATAGCTGTGCAGCAGTTGCAGGTTTCGGAGTATATTTTAAAAAACTTTTTATTAAACCTTCGCTCTCAAGAATTTTCATGAGCACGCTATATTTTGATCCAGGAAAGCGATGCTTATCGGGGAGCGGTATATCGTACACTCGATGATAGATAAGTGGAGTTTTCTTCATGTGGATTGCAACTGCTATCAAGACCTTTTGTAAGCGACTTTGAACACAGAAGCCGCGCCTTCCCTGTTTACATTTTCTGGGACAACAAAAAAGAATACAAGAACATGTGCCACAATAACGCACTCTTTGGCCTTGTAGATAATAATACCAGATAGCATGTAAACATTATTCACTAATAGCTAATACGGAGTACTTAATGTCAATAAGCACTGCTTACAAATACACCTGTCAGTTTTGCAATACTGTCCAAGGTGTGTTCGCGTCACTCCAAATTGCAAACAAAGCGGTCTCAGCTGCTTCTCGCGGTGATCATCAGAGGGCCAAAGCAATTATTTTAGGAAACCTTATGTAAAACAGGACAGTGGTGAATGATATTTTTATTTCCCCTACCCAATGCAAAGGTTAAACTTCTTTCTGGCATTGCAATTAGCATCGGGATGGCCACGATTTGCAGGGAAATGTGTATGAAAGTGTCAGTTAGCCACTAGCAATATCGCAAAACGATAAGGTCATTGAGTAGGCAAAACTGAAGAAACAACCAATTTTATTGTTTGCAGGGAAAGCAATGTCAGTCACCGTGCACACTACGATAACAACCAAAGATGGTTGTTTTGACGAATTCCATGCCCTCGCAAAAGAAGAGCTAGCGTTCACTCGAGGGTCCAAGGGTTGCATTTCAATCCACACTTCCTCATCCAAAGACACAAACACTTAAAAATTTGTTGAGGTTTGGGACAGTGAATAGGATTTTGACACTGATTTCGCAAAAAGAGTTGAGCGTAGTGGAGAAGATTTTGGGCGATTATTGTCAGGGCCGCCAGATAAGAAATGTTTCATTACTGATGATTGGGGCTACGGAAAAGAGTGGCAAAAATAATCACGATAGTACCAAGGGCTTCGGAAGCGTAAAATTTGTGCTTTCCACATTCTAAAAAGATTAATCACCAGTATGCGAGGTAATCAAATCATGACCGCGTTTATGTTTATCGTTGTGTATTACTTAGGCAGGCCACTGTTCGTCAATTTTGGTGTCTCTGATAGTAATCGCTTTTTTATGGCGTTGACGCTTGGGCTGATTCTTGAGACTACTGTCTTTGCGGTCACTGGCAACGAAAGATACAAGTTAATCAGTCCGATATAAGTTTTGAGTTATTACCATCCAATTTGTAAGTCACATTTTTTTATTTCAAATACGTATACGGCTACATAACTGGTAGGGCGTTTCATTTAAACTGCATTGGCAAAGTTAAAATGAAAGCTACCCATGTGTCGGAAATATGCCCCACATACACATATATTCTTGTAGAGGACCACAGATTAGGTGAAATACCTGTTAACTATTTTAATCAGCCATACAGGTTCAGTGACAGGCTGTAGCACTTAAGTGAGTCACAGGTACACATGAATCGTTAGAGACCCGGAGAATATCTTTTTGAACTCTGAAAATTCTGTTTGTGTTGCCAAGCTTCAACCAGAACTCCCTACAATGCGCACGCTTGACCTGCGCTCCGAGAGATCTCAAGGTCAGTTTGCCTGAATAGTTTCTGATATCATCTTTATTGTCGGACCCAATGAATCCGCTGTAGTGGTATCTACTATTTTTCAAGACGAGTGTTATCGAATCTCCCCTGTTTAATAATCAATTAAACAGCTAACCTTTTAAGAATGCCCAGCTATGAAATCAACTTCGACACATGGCGGTCACATTTGAGGGCTAACACATGCTTGCACACAAGCTGTGCTCCCTCCCTATACTCGGCCAGCCTTTGCGCTGGTCTTTTTTTGCAAGAAAATTTTCAGTATGAAAATTGAAGTTTTAAAAAAGCAGATTGAGTCGTTGGGCATTCTTGTGGACGGGTGCAGGATGCAACCTGGTTATCCGGCCATTCGCCCGGCTTTCCCAGACTAAAACCCTTTAACGACACAAAAGCCATACAAGATACAAATAGATGGTCGCGGGGAGCGGCTAGATGGCTCGTATCTTGATAAACTTTACAGCCGTTTTGCTCTTACCGTTCTTCAAAGCCGAACGACTGTTATTCGACATAACGCGCGGACGGAGACTTAAAATAATTAAATTCTATAATTTACTGATGGATAGCCGCCACAATCCTCTTTCCCATATACCTAACACGAACACGATGCACTTGGTGATGCAGGTGTTGGCATGGATGTGGTGCATCATCTTCAGTATGTGGATGGGTTCAATCCTGGTTTTTGTCATAAGCGCAACAAACCATGCAATCTTACTTGCCGGTATAGTCATCACAACTGGGGTGGTTGAAACAGCCGAACGCACGCTAGTCTAGTTCGGTGGCTTTGGCAGAGCAATGGTGGGGAATACGAATGACAAAGACTGACATGTTAAGTGCAGAGTAAAAGCATATGACCCACCGGCCCATCAGCGAAAGTTGGTGCCGTTTGCTTAGTTTATTAACTGAGACAAAATGTCTACTCGTTATTTGGTAAACAATTACCACGTAAATGAGGTCGAGGTATTCATCTTCGACACTAAGCCTCGTTGACATGGACCTCCCCCCCCAGTTGACGGGGCTTTTTTTGGGACATTAAATTTTAAGGATTTCGCACCAGGCGTTGAGTAACATGCCCACTACCCAACCCACGTATCTCCTGATAGCATCATTGTTGTGAAAAAGTGTTTTGGAATATTTGTTAGATTGGGGACTTCACGAAGAGCAGCTATTCTGGATGCAGACTTACGATGGTGAAATGTTGACGTTTCCATATCCGATTGAACTTGATGATCAACCTGCAATAGTTGGCCGCCATGTCTCAGCAGAGGAATATGCAGAAATGATAAATGACCAGTTTGATGTCCTGATGGACCTAAAAGAGCCACACCAGATTGTTTTCTCTCTCTCGTTAAATTCATTCATTGTTGGCCAGCTATTTAGACAAAAGCATCTAAAAAGGGCGTTTAATCATATCTGTAATAGGCGCGATGAAATTTGGATTACAACACCAAATGAAATTTCGCAATTTTACCGCAAACTACCTGATACGCAGCAGTTAACGTGAAAATGAATTATAAACACACGCCACTCATCATACCTCTGGCTTTAACAACGCTAGTGTTACCGTCGAATAAAAAAAGGGTTAACGCACCACGACATTTGAGTCATCTGTAGAAAATGAAAACTGAAAAAACTGAAATGGTCATGAAGTATTTTGATGCCTCTTATAAAGTGGCAAAACAGTACGAGGTTATTTTAAAGGAAAAGCAACTACGGCAAATTAAAGCTTGGTATGA
>QBYK01000094.1 GCA_003282865.1 SAR116 cluster bacterium AG-325-I21
TATCTTGTGGTCAATGCCGATGAGTCCGAACCGGGCACTTGTAAAGACCGTGACATTATCCGGCATGAACCACACAAGCTTCTTGAGGGTTGTGTCGTGGCAGGGTTTGCGATGCGAGCCCATGTTGCATACATCTATATTCGCGGTGAATATGTGAATGAAGCGCGCCGCTTACAAGCCGCCATAGATGAAGCGTATGACGCTGGTTTACTCGGCAAAAACGCGTTAAAATCTGGTTGGGATTTTGATATTTATTTGCATCGCGGTGCGGGTGCCTACATCTGTGGGGAAGAAACTGCTTTGCTGGAATCGTTGGAGGGACGCAAGGGCCAGCCGCGACTAAAACCGCCATTTCCCGCCGGTGTTGGCCTTTATGGCTGTCCAACAACGGTAAATAATGTGGAGTCAATTGCCGTTGCACCAACCATTCTTCGACGCGGTCCCGACTGGTTTGCCGGCCTTGGCAAAGAAAATAACACAGGCACTAAGCTCTTTTGTATTTCGGGTCACGTGAATAATCCGTGTAATGTTGAAGAAGAAATGGGTATTCCACTTCGTGAGTTACTCGAGAAGCATGCTGGTGGTGTTCGCGGTGGCTGGGCAAATCTTTTGGCAGTTATTCCCGGCGGTTCATCGACCCCTTTGATGCCAATTGACGTCTGTGCCGATATTACGATGGATTTTGACTCTCTTCGCAATGCCGGAACTGGCCTTGGTACGGCTGGTGTGATTGTGATGGATAAAAGCACTGATGTAGTGCAAGCTATCGCGCGTCTGTCCTACTTCTACAAACATGAGTCATGTGGTCAATGTACGCCATGTAGAGAAGGCACAGGCTGGATGTGGCGTATGATGGAGCGGCTGGTAAGCGGCGAGGCAGAACGTCACGAAATTGATACACTTGAGCAGGTGACGCGCCAGATTGAGGGCCACACGATTTGCGCGTTGGGTGATGCGGCTGCATGGCCAATTCAGGGGCTGATCAAACATTTTCGGCCCGAGATTGAACGACGGATTGCGGCGCGCCATTCGATTGACGCCGTGAATGCAGCAGAATAGGAAACGGTTAGTGCCATGCCGAGATTAACGGTTAATGATGTTGAAGTTGAGGTTGAGCATGGTTCAACGGTCCTGCATGCTTGTGAAGAGGCTGGCGTTGAAATCCCACGTTTTTGCTATCACGATCGTTTGTCGATTGCTGGTAATTGTCGCATGTGTCTCGTTGATATGGAACGTGCGCCAAAACCCATTGCGTCATGTGCAATGCCAGCTGGCGACGGCATGGTCATTCGTACAGATACGGACCGTGTAAAAAAGGCCCGTGAAGGGGTTATGGAGTTTCTTCTGATTAACCATCCACTTGATTGTCCGATTTGTGACCAGGGCGGCGAGTGTGATTTGCAGGACCAAGCTATGGGTTACGGGCTTGACGGATCACGCTTTTCTGAGAATAAGCGGGCCGTTGATAACAAACACATGGGACCATTGATTAGCACGGTCATGACTCGTTGTATCCACTGCACGCGCTGTGTGCGGTTTGCGGCTGAGGTCGCTGGCGTGCCGGAACTGGGTGCGATTGGGCGTGGAGAAACAATGGAAATCACCACTTATCTGGAAAAGACGCTGGCATCGGAATTGTCTGCCAACGTAATTGATTTATGCCCGGTTGGGGCGCTTACATCACGGCCTTATGCCTTTGCCGCTCGACCTTGGGAATTGAACAAGGTTGAAAGTGTTGATGTGATGGATGCGCTTGGCAGCAACATCCGTGTAGACGCCAGGGGTTCGCAAGTGATGCGCGTTCTGCCCCGCCTCAATGAAGATATCAATGAAGAGTGGATTTCAGACAAAACCCGTTATGCGATTGATGGCCTTCGTCGTCAGCGGCTGGACACGCCCTTTGAACGGGGCCGTGATGGGCGTTTGCATCCGGTAAGCTGGGACCAAGCGTTGAAAAGCCTCGCCAACGCGCTTCGAAAGGCTAAGCCAAATGCCATTGCAGCCATTGCCGGTGATCAGGTAGATGCGGAATCAATGTTTGCTTTGAAAAGCTTAATTACCCGTTTTGGCAGTTCTAATATTGATTGCCGTCAAGATGGGGCCAAAATTGGTGGTAATCGCGCTGGCTATCTGTTTAATTCGACAATTGCCGGTATTGATGCCTCGGATGCCCTGTTAATCATTGGCAGCAATCCACGCATTGAAGCTGCGGTTCTAAATGCTCGTATACGACGTAACTGGCTGTCAAGCAGGATGCCAATCGGTGTTGTAGGGCCAAAAATTGATCTGACTTATGATGCCGATTTCTTTGGCGAAGCACCATCAAATCTTGATGCGCTTGCTGACGGAACCCACAAATTTGCCGCAAAGCTAAAAAAGGCAAAAAGACCGATGATTATTATTGGAATGGGAGCAATGACACGCTCAGACGGGGCGGCTTTGCTTGGTAAAGCTCGTCGAATTGCGGAAGCCTATGGCGTCGTCACAAATAGCTGGAACGGCTTTAATATGCTGCACACTGCGGCGGCACGTGTTGGAGGCCTTGATATCGGCTTTGTGCCGGGGCGTGGCGGAATGGATATCGCAGCGATGGGCAAGGCAGCCAAGTCTGATAAGCTAGATCTTTTATGGCTTCTCGGTGCTGATGAGATTGATTTTGATGCTTTTTCATCAAGCTTTATTGTCTATCAGGGGCATCATGGGGATGCTGGTGCGCATCATGCTGATCTGGTGCTACCAGGAGCGGCCTACACCGAAAAAGACGGTATTTACGTCAATACTGAGGGCCGCGTTCAGTATGCTAACCGGGCCGCCTTTCCGCCCGGTGATGCTCGTGAAGATTGGGCAATAATACGTGCTGTTTCTGGCGCTGTTGGAAAATCCATTGGCTTTGACAGCCTTGCCGAATTGCGTGACGCTCTATGTGCTGCGCACCCGCATTTTGCCGATGTCGACCAGATTACCCCGGCAAAATGGTCTTCATTCGGGTCGCGCGGAAAGCTCTCTGCCGAGCCCGTGGGCTACGCGTTTAGCAATTTTCACATGACCTGCGCCATCAGCCGCGCGTCTGAAACCATGGCGGAATGTGTTCGCGCAAAGTGTGTCGCTGGTTACACTTCGGTTGCGGCGGAGTGACGGCAATGGTGGATTTCATAACGCAAGATTGGATTTTGGATCTTGGGTGGATTGTTGCTAAGATCATGGTGGTGATAGGACCGCTATTGATCGCAGTCGCCTACCTAACTCTTGCTGAACGACGCGTCATCGGCTTCATGCAGCTACGTAAAGGGCCGAACGTAGTTGGGCCATTTGGGCTTTTACAGCCATTTGCCGACGCACTAAAGCTGATGGCAAAAGAGACGATCCTGCCAGCAGGAGCCAATAAAGTGGTCTTCATGATCGCTCCGATGCTGACTTTTATCCTCTCGCTTGTTGCATGGGCTGTCATTCCATTTGGGGAGGGGCTAGTCATTGCTAATATCAATGTTGGTATTTTATATTTGTTTGCTATTTCCTCGCTTGGTGTTTATGGCGTGATCATGGCCGGGTGGGCCAGTAATTCAAAATACGCATTCCTTGGGGCGTTGCGTTCAGCGGCGCAGATGGTGTCGTATGAGGTGTCGATGGGATTAGTTATCATTAATGTTCTTCTATGTGCTGGATCATTGAATTTAATAGATATTGTTGAAGCCCAGCGTGACATGTGGTTTGCCTTGCCTTTACTGCCGATGTTCATCGTATTTTTTATTTCAACGCTCGCTGAGACAAACCGTGCTCCCTTTGATTTGCCGGAGGGTGAGTCCGAATTGGTTGCTGGCTATTTTGTAGAATATTCGTCAATGTCATTCGCGCTCTTCTTCCTCGGGGAATATGCCAATATGATTTTGATGAGCAGTATGACCGTTATTCTGTTCCTCGGTGGATGGTTGTCGCCAGTTGACATCTGGCCTCTAAACGTCATTCCGGGGCCACTATGGTTTATTATCAAAATCATTCTGGTTCTTTTTGTGTTCTTGTGGGTGCGTGCCACGACCCCGCGCTATC
>QBYK01000095.1 GCA_003282865.1 SAR116 cluster bacterium AG-325-I21
CTTGCTCTGCCGTTTTTACGGCCCCCACAATCCCACCAGCCGGGCCAGACAAAATGGCATCTTTGCCCTGAAACAGGTTTGCATCTGTTAATCCACCATTCGATTGCATCAGTTGCAGTTTTGCACCTTTTGACTGGTCAATATCGCGCGCCAGCCGATCAATATAGCGCCGCAGAATGGGTGAAAGATAAGCATCAGCGACTGTCGTATCGCCGCGCCCAACAAATTTAATCATCGGGCTTGTGCCATAGCTTGTTGATATCTGGGTAAAACCAATGTCACGGGCAAGTTCAGCAATCGCCAATTCATGTAGTGGTACTCGGTATCCATGCATCAAAACAATAGCAATGGATCGGATGCGATCATTAAAGGCAGTTTGTAGGCGCGGCGCAAGATCATCAAGATCCAGTGGGATGATAATATTATCATTTGCATCAATGCGTTCTCTAACTTCCTCGATACGGTCATACAGCATTTCTGGCAGAATGATTTTCTTATCAAACAGGCGGGGTCGTGCCTGATAGGCAATCCGAAGCTGATCACGAAACCCGCTTGTGACAACAAGCAATGTGGCGTCGCCTTTGCGCTCAAGAAGGGCATTGGTGGCAACCGTTGTTCCCATTTTTACCGCATCGATCGCATCAGCTGGCAAAGGGATGTCTTTGGCAATGTTCAGCAAATCCCGCATGCCCTGTAACGCAGCATCTTCATAGGCTTCCGGATTTTCCGACAGCAATTTATGCGTCAGTAATTGGCCATCTGGCCTTCGGGCCACTAGATCGGTAAACGTACCACCCCGATCCACCCAAAATTGCCATCCTGATACATCCTGCTGCTGTATTTTGCCTGCGCTTGTCATGGCCTATCTCTCATAAATCGGCTACTTGGAGGTAAGCGTTTGCAAGGAACGCCGTTACTCAATGACGTTCACAATTTATTATTAAAATGTCAAAGTATGCGTTGGTTGTCTTTAATTCCATCAAAAGGCATATAAAAAACCTGCTACATATTTGTAAAAGGATATTTTTATTTCTATAATTGAAAGAAGTAATCGTAAAACATCATCGCTTAGAAAACTGGAAACTACGACGGGCCTTGGCTTTACCATATTTCTTTCTTTCAACAACCCGTGGGTCACGCGTCAAAAACCCACTAGCCTTCAGGGTTGGCCGCAGACCCGGCTCAAAAAGGGTTAAAGCACGACTAATGCCATGACGAACCGCACCAGCTTGTCCTGAGAGTCCACCACCACGAACAGTTGCAACAACATCGAATTCGCCAACGCGTTCGGTTACCTCGAATGGCTGTGCTAGGATCATCTGGAGTACTGGACGCGCAAAATATGTCTCCAGCTTGCGGCCATTGATTGTGACCTGCCCTGTGCCGCGCTTTACCCACACACGGGCCGCCGCATCTTTCCGGCGGCCTGTTGCATAAGAGCGACCAAGGTTGTCAATTTTTGGTTCGACAGGGGCAGTAGCCTCAACGGCAGGCGCGTCCCCACTAATAGCACCCAATGCAGCGAGACCCGCAGCGTTTTCGTCGATGTTTTGTGTTTCATCAGCCATAGCTACCCCACATTCTTTGAGTTCATGCTAGCAACATCCAGTGTAACAGGCTGCTGTGCTTCATGCGGATGATTTGGTCCAGCATAAACATGAAGATTACGCATTGCTTGACGACCAAGCGGTCCGCGCGGGATCATGCGCTCTACCGCCTTTTCTATAACACGTGATGGAAAACGACCATCTAAAATTTTGTCCGCTGTGCGTTCTTTAATGCCACCCGGATAACCTGTATGCCAATAATAGATTTTGGAACTACGCTTGTTGCCGGTCAAGTGGACCCTCTCGGCATTCACTATGACGATGTGGTCGCCACAATCCATATTCGGGGTGTAGGTAGGCTTGTGCTTACCTCGGACACGCATGGCAACGAGTGATGCCAAACGTCCAAGAACGAGATTAGCAGCGTCAATGACGAACCAGTTTTTCTCAATATCTTTTGGCGTTGCAACATAAGTCCTAGGCAAAGGCATGTTATCATCTCCAGTTATTTGGCCTGTTGCAAAGAAAATCAATTATTTGCAACCGTAGTTATTACGATCTATAAGACTTATCACTTTAAACGTCAAATTTAATTTTGCGTAGAAAAAAGAAAATATAAAATATTTTCAATTGGTTATGTAACCGGTATCATTTTACCACATATTTTTTTATTACTTTTTGTCGTTTTAGCTAAAAAAACAAAAATCTATGATACAAGGTGATTATCCCCCAATTGGATATATGCAAAAAATTGTGTAACACAAATCGATCGTGAAATATCTTATCACCGAGTTTGCCGAGAGTAACTCCTGGGAGTTTGACATTGTTAATTCTGATCGACAATTATGACAGCTTCACATGGAATTTATGGCATTTCATATCAGATCTTGGCGCCGAAGTTGAAATCGTGCGCAATGACGCTGCATCTGCCGATGATATTGTCGCCCGCAATCCCGAGGGCATTATTGTCTCCCCCGGGCCCGGGAGTCCTGAAAATGCAGGCATGGCGATGGAGTTGATACAAGTCGCAAAAGAGGCTGGCACACCGCTTCTTGGCGTTTGCCTTGGGCATCAAGCCCTTGCTGCCGCATTCGGTGCCACCATCAAGCGGGTCGATCCACCAGTTCACGGTAAATTGTCCCTCGTGGAGAAAACAAATAGCAAAGAAGTAAAAAGTGACATTTTAGCGCTTTGTCCCAATGAGTTTCCAGTTACCAGGTATCATTCTCTGGTTGTCGACGAAGCGAGCCTTCCACACGAATTGACGGTCACCGCACGAACGGCAGCGGGTGCCATTATGGGGCTGTCGCATGTGGGGGAGAATTTGCATGGCGTTCAGTTTCACCCGGAGTCAATTGCATCAGTTGCTGGCTACCGCATTTTGGCCAGCTTTCTGCAAATCTGTGGTCATGGTATTATATCTGGCGAGGCACTTGATGCGTTAGAGGCGCAAATTCTTCGCTTGGACCAGCGCTTTCCCGACCAAATGCACTCCTAAAATTATTGGGCTCCCCAATCAAATTTTGTCCCCTTTTAGGCTCAGCCAAAATTTAAATAGTCAAGTTATCGTAATAGCCAAATGCATGGAAGGCCGGTTTTGCATGAGATTTAAAAAAACAACCGGTCTTGCCGTAACATTTTTGCAATTTTTAGCCCGTGAAACTACCTGTGGTTGTATTGTGCACCTTACGTAACGTTTGTCACTTTCGAATTTATGATTTTAAACGAATTTTTGGCTAGGGTTTTATAGCTCCAAAATGCAATTTCTATAAAAACAACATATACTCGCTGTCTGATAACACGTGGCAGCTATACTTGCATTGCGCCGCGCAGAACAATATAGTTTGGCGTATTGAATTGCATGTTTCCTGTTATGATTATTACGTATGTAAAATGGGCATTATATCACATTAAATGAAGTGTTGTTCATTGTAAGGATGTCATTGTATTGATGATAATGTGGTCTCCCCCCGTGATTCAGCGATAAGGAAATATTATTTCATGTCTGAGATTGTAAAATCATCCCTGACGACGCTAATCGCGGGAGGGCGCCCAACGCCATCAGCCATTCAAGACTGCTTTCATGCCATAATGGATGGAGATGTCGGCGACGCGCAAATCGCAGCCTTTTTAATCGCTTTGAAAATTCGCGGTGAACAGGTTGACGATATTACTGCTGCGGCAAATGTTATGCGGGAAAAGGCTCAAACGATCACAGCACCCGATATGGCGATGGATATTGTCGGCACGGGTGGTGATGGATTTGGTACTTACAATATTTCAACTGCATGCGCCTTTGTTGTGGCGGGTTGCGGAGTTCCGGTTGCCAAGCACGGAAACAAAGCCGTGTCGTCAAAAAGCGGGGCAGCGGATGTTCTATCGTCACTTGGCATCAAGCTTGATT
>QBYK01000096.1 GCA_003282865.1 SAR116 cluster bacterium AG-325-I21
CCTCAGGCTTACGAACCTCAACTATATTTAGGCTCACTTCACCGCCAATGCGAGCGGACAGATCTACACGTAGCTTTTCAATATCCTGACCCTTTTTACCAATAATCAAACCAGGACGGCCAGCGTGAATTGTGACACGTGCACGGCCTGCCGGGCGTTCAATAACCACCCGACTAATTGCAGCCTGTTTTAGACGCCCCATAAGGTATTCACGCAATTTGATATCTTGGTGCAGGAGCTGCCCATAATTACGGCCAGCATACCAGCGTGAGTCCCACGTACGGTTGATGCCAACTCGCAGACCTATTGGCTTAACTTTCTGACCCATTCTACTGCTCTCCTCTTTCACCAACAACAATCGTCAGGTGTGAAAATGGCTTCAAAATCCTTGCACCACGACCCTTCGCTCGCGCTCGAAAACGCTTCATCACCAGGCCTTTGCCCACATGCGCTTCTTTGACAAACAACCGGTCCACATCAAGCGAGTGGTTATTTTCCGCGTTAGCAATCGCTGATTGCAGCCCTTTTTTACATCACTAGCAATACGGCGCCGCGAGAAAGATAAAGTTGCTACAGCTTTATTTACGTCCATACCTCGGATCATAGCCGCGACGAGGTTCAACTTTTGAGGGCTGACACGCAGATTGCGCACAACGGACATCGCTTCACTGTCGGCCAAATTGCGTGGATTTGCTTGTTTGCCCATAACGTCCCTCTATCGCCTTGTTTTCTTATCGGCCGCATGGCCGTAATACGTTCGAGTCGGCGCAAATTCACCAAACTTATGTCCAACCATCTCCTCCGAGACGGATACGGGAATAAACTTGTTACCGTTATGCACACCAAATGTAAGCCCGACAAATTGCGGCATAATCGTTGACCGCCGAGACCAAGTTTTGATCACTTCGTTTCGACCAGATTCGCGAACCTTATCCGCTTTCTTCAAAAGATGCCCATCCACAAATGGGCCTTTCCAAACTGAACGTGCCATGAATAAAAATGACCCCTATGGCTTACGACGCCGCACAATTAGGCGGTCAGTCTTTTTGTTAGAACGAGTACGTTTGCCCTTGGTCGGCTTACCCCAAGGTGTCACAGGATGACGACCACCAGAAGTACGACCCTCACCACCACCATGCGGGTGATCTACGGGGTTCATCACCACACCACGAACGTGGGGACGACGACCTAGCCAACGACTACGACCAGCCTTACCGATCTTAATATTCTGCTGGTCCGGGTTTGAAACAGCCCCAATCGAAGCCATGCATTCAGCGCGTACCAGACGAACTTCGCCGGAAGTCAAGCGCAAAATCGCATAACCGCGATCACGGCCAACAAGCTGAATATATGCTCCAGCTGAACGCGCCAACTGCCCCCCCTTACCTGGCTTTAGCTCCACATTATGGATCAATGTACCAACAGGGATGTATGCCAATGGTAAAGCGTTGCCTGGCTTAATGTCAGCCCCGATGCCCGACATTACTCTGTCACCAACAGTCAAACGCTGGGGAGCAATAATGTAACTTTGCTCGCCATCGTCATAAGTTATCAGAGCAATAAAGGCCGTACGGTTAGGATCATACTCAACCCGCTCGACGATCGCGAACACTCCTGTTTTTGCGCGCTTAAAATCGATCAAGCGATACCTACGCTTGTGCCCGCCACCTTTTTGCCACGCCGTCACGTGGCCCGAATTATTACGACCACCTGTCTTTGCAAGTCCCTCTGTCAGCTTTTTAACCGGTCCGGCCTTGTAAAGGGAAGATTTGTCGACAAGGACGAGGTTACGCTGGCTTGGGGTGGTTGGATTAAATTTCTTTAACGCCATCTTATCTACACTCCCATCAGGTCAATATTCTGACCCTCAGCCAATGTGACCATTGCTTTTTTAATGTCAGAGCGGCGACCGGGACGTCCTCGAAATGTCTTTGTTTTGCCCTTTTGAACAATTGTGTTAACCGCCATGACTTTAACATTAAACAACATTTCAACTGCTGCCTTTATTTGCGGCTTTGTTGCATTAATTGCGACAGCAAAGGTAACCTGCCCATTTTCATTTGCAATCGTCGCCTTTTCAGTAATGATCGGGCGAAGAATTGTATCGTAGGCG
Organism: SAR116 cluster bacterium AG-325-I21; assembly: GCA_003282865.1. Classification (GTDB taxonomy): domain Bacteria; phylum Pseudomonadota; class Alphaproteobacteria; order Puniceispirillales; family Puniceispirillaceae; genus UBA3439. Next base: position 2,114 of record QBYK01000096.1, read on the forward strand.
GCAGTCTTTGAGACCGCAGTTGTAACTCGCTTGCGCGCACGGACACTCATTTCAGACGCTCCTCAAGGTGGGCCGCGGCGTCCTTTGAAAGTAACAGAACATCACGACGCAGAATGTCATAAACATTGATGCCTTGCTGAGGCAACACATCAACTAACGGTATGTTGCGGGCCGCATTAACAAAAGCTGTGTCAAGCTCCGCGCCTCCGACAATCAATGCGTTATCCGCACCTAGCTTTGTTAATTGGTTACGTAGCTTTGCAGTCTTGCCAGCTGATTTACCTGTTGATGCGAGATTGTCAACAACAAGGAGCTTTCCCTCAGCGGCCTTACTTGACAACGCTGACCGCAGACCAAGTTGGCGTACCTTTTTTGGCAGTGCATGACCGTGATCACGAACAACCGGACCATGCACAACCCCACCCCCACGGAACTGAACAACGGCAGCCGAACCATGACGGGCGCGACCCGTGCCTTTTTGCTTGAACATCTTGGCTGTAGTCATCGCCACCTCGGAACGTGACTTGACCTTGTGCGTGCCTGCGCGGCGCTTGGCAAGTTGCCATTTGACCACGCGCGCGACAATATCTGAGCGCAGTGCGGCGCCGAAGACCTCATCGGCAAGCGTAATGTTACCAGCAGGCTTATTGTCCATTGTTTTCACATCCAGCTTCATTGTGTTTATTCCTTTTCGACTTCATCGTCAGCCGCCACAGGATCGCCTTTCGAAGCTTCCTCAACTGATGCTTTATCCGCAGAGACTGCTTCTTGCGCCGCGGCGTCTTCGGCTGGCACCAGTTCTTCAGTACGGGTGGTATCGTTTAAAAGGCCAGCAGGGAATGGAGCGTCTTCGGGTCTTGCACCTTTGATAGCGTCGCTGATCAGAACCCATCCATTCTTTGGTCCCGGGACCGCGCCACACAGAAGAACAAAACCCTCATCATCGTCAACAGAAACCACCTCTATGTTCTGTGTGGTGCTCCGCACTGCACCCATCTGACCAGCCATCTTCTTACCCTTAAATACTTTACCGGGATCCTGACACTGACCGGTCGAACCGTGCGACCGGTGAGACACTGAAACGCCATGCGATGCTCTTAAGCCAGCAAAATTGTGACGCTTCATAGCGCCGGCAAAACCCTTACCCTGAGTAGTGCCTACCACATCAACCTTCTGACCCACGACAAAATGCGATGGCGCCAGCTTTGCACCAACATCAAGAATCGCATCTTCCCCTACAAGAAACTCCGCAAGCTTCGATTTTGGCAGAACATTGGCTTTAGCAAAATGGCCACGCATTGGCTTTGATACGTTCTTCGCTTTCGCCATGCCCGCACCAAGTTGAACAGCTGTGTAACCATCCTTAACCTTATTGCGAACCGCAATAACTTGAACATCATCGAGTTTAACGACAGTAACAGGTACATGGTGCCCATCCTCGTTAAATACGCGTGTCATTCCCATTTTACGGGCGATAATGCCGCTACGCATAACTCTGGTCCTTTCCCTAGAGCTTTATCTCAACGTCTACACCAGCCGCAAGATCTAGCTTCATCAGCGCATCAACGGTTTGAGGTGTTGGGTCTATAATATCCAGTAACCGTTTATGTGTACGAATTTCAAATTGCTCACGGCTCTTCTTATCGATATGCGGCGAACGCAGCACGGTCATGCGGCGCATATTAGTTGGCAGCGGGATTGGCCCACGCACTTCAGCCCCTGTACGCTTGGCCGTATTCACGATTTCTGCCGTGGACTGGTCAAGAATACGATGATCGAATGCCTTCAATCGAATTCTGATATTCTGGGTTTCCATAACTGCTTTACCTC
>QBYK01000097.1 GCA_003282865.1 SAR116 cluster bacterium AG-325-I21
CTACTCACGACGGCCCTGTTAATTTCAACCCATGCGATGATACTGCCAACCTGTATCACCGCATCAACGTCAAACTCCTATGACAGTGGTGGTGGGGGTAGGATTCGAACCTACGTACGCTACGCGGGCAGATTTACAGTCTGCTGCCTTTAACCACTCGGCCACCCCACCGGATTGCCATTTTACGCCGTGCTCTCTTTCACTTGCGAATTTGCGACGGTTCTGCGAGATAAAAAGGCACAGCTAATTTGTCAACAAAGAACTCATCTTATGGCCCCAAAAAACGATAAAAAACATCATTCGGCGAAAAACCCGCATCGAAAAAGGCAAAAGACAAATGCAAATCGTAATCTGGTGCGCGGTAAAAGTGAGCAAAATGACACCAACAAACGCGTGTCACACCGTGAACAGATGACTACTTTCAACAATAAAACAGGGCCAAGATCACCCCGAAACGGATATTTTATTTGGGGACGTCATGCGGTTTTCGCAGCACTTGCGAATCCAGAGCGCCGCATCCAACAAATTTATGCCATAGCCGAAGCCACTAATGAATTAGAGCGTGTGCTTGGCGACCTAGACTTGCAGCGAAAATCGGAACTTCCGCGCGTCCAAGTGATCGTTCGTGCCCGCCTTAATGCGATTGGAGGGGAGAGTGAAAAGGCGGTGCACCAAGGCATCGCAGCGGCCGTCTGGCCACTGAATCCACCGCATTTTGACCTGTTCCTCGATGGCATCATGAGCAGACTGGACCACAGAAATCCGTCGACAGTAAGGTTATTGCTACTCGATCGAATATCAGATCCACGCAACCTTGGAGCGATTATGCGATCTGCGCAAGCCTTCGGTGTTACTGGCGTTATCACTACCTTCCGCAATGCTGCCAATGAAAATGGCGTGCTGGCCCGCGCCGCATCGGGCGCGCTGGATCATGTGCCATTGATCCGCGTTGTTAATCTAGCCCAAACAATAGAACGAATACGGCATCAAGGGTTTTTTGTCGCCGGTCTTGCTGGCGATGGCAACACCGACGTGAGCAGCCTTGGCTTGCATAAACATCTGGCCATAATCCTTGGGGCAGAGGGTAGTGGTCTACGTCGCCTCAGCCGTGATCATTGTGATGCGCTGGTTCGTATCAATATCGATTACAATTCTGGGAGCTTAAATGTATCAAACGCCGCAGCGATTGCTCTGTATTCTGCAAGTCTGCACTAATTTGCAAATGTAGATAAACTAAAAAACCAGATGTTTTAAATTTTAGAAAGACCCACTCAGGCATTGCAAAGTCGGTCCAGCAGTTAAACGATGGCTTTGCATCGCCAATTCAACTTGAGTACCGTAATCTGATTTGACATCATAAGTTTCATTAAAAACCAGAATTAACGTGTTAGAACTATTGACCAAGCAGAAATCTCTGCTAAAAAACCCGAAAGCGCTGGCGTGGCTCAATTGGTAGAGCACCCGATTTGTAATCGGGCGGTTGGGAGTTCGAGTCTCTCCGCCAGCACCATTTCCCCATCATATCATGTGTTAACACATTGAAATTGAAGCGTTGTTGTTCATTTTGATTGATGCGGGTAGACCATATGGTAGACCATTTTAGTACTTATATTTACCAGAAGCGTGGCTTCTTCTACTTCTCTAGGCGTGTTCCAAAGGAAGTGCAGCATTGCCATTCGAAGCAGCGCATCGTGCTTGCGTTGAACACCAGAAGTCGTGCTAAAGCTGTCAAATATGCTCAGGTCATTTGTCAGCGATTAGATGAGCGATGGCTGCCTATGAGACTGGATGCGCTGGGGTTAGGCAATGTGATGGCGAATGATGTGAAGTCACTCCCCTCGCCCACGCTATCTGAAGCAAGGCAGCAGTATCTTCAGCTCAAGGGCGTTGGCAAAGCAAAGACCTTTTATCAGGCAGCGATGCGAAATGTGGGCGTTGTGGTTGGCGTTGTAGGCGATAAACCTATTACAGATTACAGCACCATTGATGCTGGCAAGGTGCGTAATGCGATGATTTTTAAAGGTCTCGCTGTCCTGTCAGTTAAGCGAACTTTCATCACTATTAAGGCCATCATAAATTTAGCTATTGCTGAGCATGGATTGGACATCCGAAACCCCTTCTCTTCTATCTTCATGCCAGATACTGACATTTAGAAAAGAGTGTCCATCCCTATTGAGACCATCCGTGAAATACAACAAGCGTGTAATCAAATTGATGATGATATACGCTGGCTGATAGCAATTATATCGGACACTGGGATGAGATTAGCAGAAGCAGCTGGTCTGAATATTGATGACTTCCGTCTAAATGAGGCGATACCATGCGTAGACATCAGACCTCACCCATGGCGGCCATTGAAGACAAAAGGAAGCGAAAGGCAAGTGCCTCCATTCCGTCATTCTATGCGTGATAGACTTCGTGCAGCGACCACCAAAAATGTGCAGAGACAAAATCATCCTCCACTTACCTCCCTCGAAAACACAAACCGCCGATTTCAACCAACGAGATTGCGTGACCAAGCAACGCAGCCGCTGTGAGTTAATGAATAGCTGCTTTAGCATCAATATCACTTCCTTTTCCCGTTAGAGAAGCTAATCCAAAAGCGTAATTTCGAACCATATAGCCATTTTCTGCAGCCTCGATAAAATGGTTTAGGCTTTGCAAATCATCTTTTTTTACCCCCAGGTCCTCACGGGACATTATACCGAGGTTGTAATTTGCCTTGGTATCCCCGTTTGCAGCGAAAAAGCTCAAATAACATAACGCTGTTTTATAATCCCGTTGCTCAAGTGCTTCAAAGCCTCTTAAATCTTTGTCAACTCTCAGAAATCCCGTATTTGATATACAAAGAAAGATTAAGAAAAAGGCGAATATTCGAAATTAGCGCATTTAACTGTTCCCATCTTACCACTCACTGTATTCGGGTGGCCCATGAACCTGCTCATCGAATGATAGCTCGTTCATTAAAATCCCCGCACAATTGGTAGCAGCTTTTCTGCACTTACTTCGAACTTAAACTCATTGCAGTACTCAATGCTTTCAGCAAAATAGGCGATGCTTCCAGCTGTGCCTATCAGCATCATAAACGCCAGGTAGAGGCCAATAGCCATTTGTATTGGCATTTTAAAAAATCTGAAAATTCCAAAAATGAAACCCACTTTGACTTGCCCCTCTAAATACACGCGAAATACAAAATCCAGATTTCTGAGTCTATCAGCAAGCATTGCTCTGACAAAATTATTTTAACCTGCAAAGCCAAGGTCCTCTGCGAAGGGGGCTATAAAAAAATTGCGAATGCTCGTAAAGGTAACAAGTAGATAGACAACGAGTGTGATGTTCATCACTTCCAATTTCAACGCCGACTGATGTAGAGTAATATTTCAAAGGATATTGGGAGAAGAAAAAACTAAGGAGGCATTCGTTATGGAGAACAGAAGCGTTAAATCCACTCAACCTGAACAGTTGGAGCAATGGGTTAGCAATGCCGTTGTGTCTCTTTCGGCCTCATTAGTGTTTGGTAGAGATAAGGCGAGCCAAATTGCTCAGCCTTTACTACTCGCTCTATTTACGTTGACTTCAAATGATTTTAAAAAAGCTCTAGAGATAATTGTTAGCATCAACGATTTTTCCGTTAAGCGAATATTCTTAGAACAATTTAAATATTGCTATATCGTTAATACAGGTTCAGAAGACTTATCTGCTTTAGTCGCGAGCGTCGATTTTTCTAGTAAGCAGATGTCTGATAAATATGATTTTGTTCTATTAAAACTTTTTAATGAAAACGACAAGGATATTGCGTCACTCAGCGAAACCCTCAGCGCATTGCCAATCAAAGCAAAGCGTGTGGCCTTGAAAAGACTCCACAGTAAAGAATTTCAACAATTTAAAAGAGTTAAAGTTAGAGCGAAATGGC
>QBYK01000098.1 GCA_003282865.1 SAR116 cluster bacterium AG-325-I21
TCATACCAAGCTTTAATTTGCCGTAGTTGCTTTTCCTTTAAAATAACCTCGTACTGTTTTGCCACTTTATAAGTGACATCAAAATACTTCATGATCATTTCAGTTTTTTCGGTTTTCATTTTAATAATGCCGCAACTATGGCCTGCGCTCTTAAATGCACTGAGTAATTTTGTCCTATTGAAGCTTCTTCAAATAATATTCATCGATGGTCTAAATATCGAGCCCGATATCCCAAGCGGTGTAACACTCATCCGCCTCACCTTGGGTTAAGTGCCGTCCTAGATCGCGTTCATGATAAATCTGCTCCAGCCTACGTAAGGTCAAGCTCATGCATTGCTGCATAAAGGCCGCCCCACCGAAGTCCTAAGCATCTTCAAATTCCGCGTCTATGTCTTCACCTTTATCCTATAAGACTTCGCGTGCTCTGTTACCGGGCACGCCAAGTAGTTTTAGGGAGTTGGTTTCGAACTCTTTGTATAACTTTTCTTTAAAAGGGTCCAACTTGCTAGTCCTTTTTATTCTCTTTATCGACCATGTCACCTCTTGGGCTTAACAACTTAAACAAACCGGTAACCAAGGATGCCGCGCCAGTTCGACATTGCGTTGACCTTTTTCAACAGGATCTAGGATTCTGGAACAGAGACCTATAGCGCCAAAACGTGTAGGTTTATATCCATGAATGGCGTTGGTCAGATACAAAGTGAACGGCAACATGCCATACTTTGTTTTGTGTAGATCATTCTTCCACCGATATTGGCCGGATGAAGCAACGCTGCCGGGCGCAATTACATAGCCTCCAACGCCTCTTATATCGACACCTCGGCCAATCTTGCCTGCGCTACATGGATGCTCATCACCATCATTTGAGTAATACAAGTGCATACCACCAGTAGGGGTAGATGCAATGGCAGATGTAGGCATTTGGATGCCCAGTGACATGATTGACCGAAACCCATCAACGTCGTTTTTAAGATCCAGATCAACAACTGTGATGCCATTGATTGGCCCCGTGGGGAGACCAATCATTGCGTTTGGAAATGGTCGGAAGAGTTTTTTTACTCTCCTCAGGATCAGATGTTGCCTTGTCTTGCCAGCCTGAAATCAACGGCCTTTTATTCTTGGGGTTAGCTGGAAAGACTCTCCAGCCAAAGTCATCTGCCAACTTAATGGCTCTATCTACACTAATGGTCATTGGAGACCTCCATGGATTGAAGCCAAACAGACACGTCTTCACAGTCAAAAAACGGACGACGACCCGAGGCATTAAGGGGATGGGGAAAATCGCGCTTTTTAATCCAGCGGCGTAGAGTGTTGGCACTAATACCAAGCTGCTCACACAACTGTTCACGCGTTATGATCTTGCTTATTTCAAGCATAACTAAACTCCTTGCGGCGCAACGCAAAAGGGGATGAAAACAATTTATCTTGAGCGCAGCAGTTGGTGAGCGGTGGACGCATACGACTCCACCTTTGGCATGATCTTTACGGCATCATGTATTCCGATTTCGACGGGTGCTCATACCTCGTCATAATTCAGCATTACCTGACCGCCGATAAATATGTCAAGTATATGATTTAATTTTATATTTTGTGGGAAAAGATGGGATGCATTGATTAGTGCCCGGCAGTTATTCATATTCGAAGTAACTTTTAAGCCAACCAAGAGGAGCCGCTCATGCCTAAGTTCATGACAACATTAACGATTGGCTTGTTGTTGTTTTCAACTGCAAGTGAAGCAAGTATCCGCGTTCAATTAGAGCGAATAGATCCCTCAGTCTCACAATGCATCAAAGCAATTGAAAAAGGTGTTAGCTTGCCAAAACATCGGGTGATGCCAGTGACATCTCAACTTACCAGTGATTCTTCTATGACAAAAAATTATTTAGTGTTTCCTTTGGGACAACAAGTTTTAGATGTCGTCCATCGCAGTTTAAATAGCTGGTGCGCAAAAAATAACCCTACCTTCGACACATGGCGGTCATATTTGAGGGTTAACACATACTGGCACACAAGTTGTGTTTCCTCCCTAAACTCGGCCAGCCTTTGCGCTGGTCTTTTTTTGTGGCACGATTTTGTTTGGAGGAGATAGGCAATGTTAAAAGATCACGATCGCTTTTCATATTCTGGCATTTCGACAAGAAAGTGTTTTGAATGGCCGGGGGGAAAACGCATAGCCTTCTACATCGCTTTGAACATCGAACATTTCCCATTCGGTGAAGGTGGCGGCATTGACTTAGACCGTGAAACAAAACCGTGGAGCCAGAGAAGTTGGCTATGGCGTGAATACGGAAACCGAGTGGGTGGATGGCGCCTTGCAGATTTGTTTGATGATCTTGAATTGAATGTTGGCGTTATTGTAAACGCCGCAAATTACTCGCATAGCCCAGAGCTTTTAGACCGTTATCGAAAACGTGGTGATGAGATGATTGGCCACGGTATCTCAAACGGCACCGCAAGGCCAATTGATATGAGCATTGAAGAAGAAACTGAAATGGTTGCTGAGGTCACCAAAACAATGCTCAAAGCCGATGGTAAACGACCAGCGGGTTGGTTATCATCTTACCTTACCCCCAGTCAAAAAACACCCGATATTCTATGTGCTGCAGGATATGAATATTTGTTAGATTGGGGGCTTTGTGACGAGCAGCCATTCTGGATGCAGACTGACGATGGTGAGATATTGACGCTTCCATATCCTATTGAACTTAATGATCAGCCTGCGATAGTTGGTCGCCGTGTCTCAGCAGAAGAATATGCAAACATGCTAATTGACCAGTTCGATGTCCTGATGGATCTAAAAGAAACACACCCCATTGTTTTTCCTCTTTCGTTACACTCATTTATTGTTGGCCAACCATTTCGACAAAAACATCTCAAACGGGCGCTTGATCATATCTGTAAAAGGCGAGATGAAATTTGGATTACAACACCGAATGAAATTTCTCAAATTTACCGCAAATTACCCGATAGTCAGCAGCTTAGGTAAAAATGAATTATAAGAGCCATAAAGATTAATGTCATCCGGCAGAAGGCCAACAGCCTCAGCTAACCGCATACCCGTAACACTTAGAAAAGCTATCAACCAGCGCGGCTCATCATCCAAGTCAAAACAGATACGTTGAAGCTCTAAAAGCACATCCTCCGGCACCGGTAACCGTCTTTTTCTGATTTGGTCATCTGGGATGAGTGTTCCAACGAATGGGTTGGTAATCTCTATGCCATTTTCCTTAATGGCTAGCACAACAATGGCTCTGATAGACGAAAGCACCCTTTTCACGGAGGACGAACTAAGCCCTCGTTCGAAAAAATAATCCCGAAACTTTCCAGAGTCACCAGTCTCAATCATTGTGAGGCTCTTATTATCAAGGTAATCCTTTGAGTACCCAATGTTTCGGGAAGAACTTTGGAAAAACAAATCATCTTTCCCTGCTCTCTTTAGACTTTGATAGCAGCGAAGCGCATCATCCACGCTTAACGAAGTTTTCCTATCATTCGGGCGCAAATCAACACTTATCACAGATAACCCGAGTTCACGTGAGTGAATCTGCTCAAGCCTTAAGCTATCCCAGTAGCGTTCGAGCCTATCGGACAATGTCATTGATAAGCTGCGAGCCTTATCTGCCGATTTTGTCTTGAGGAATACTTCAACACGGCGTTTATTGAAGCGCGCCTGCAGATCTTTAGGAACTGCCCGAGAAAAGCAATAAATGTCATTTCTTTGATAAAAATATACCGGAGACCTTGTCCACACCATAACGTGTACCACCCTGCTCTATAACATTACATGTTTAGA
>QBYK01000099.1 GCA_003282865.1 SAR116 cluster bacterium AG-325-I21
CTTTGCTACTAAAATGCTTCTCCAGGTGCATGATGAATTGATTTTTGAGGGCCCTGAAGCAGAAGCAAAATCCGTCACTGCACTGATTACCAGTATGATGGAAACAGCCGCGGATCCGGTGTTGAAACTTGCTGTCCCCATTGTAGCTGAGGCCGGTATTGCGGATAGCTGGGCCGACGCTCATTAGGGAAATTTTGGCTGCATGTTGTCGATTTTCTGCCCTATATTGGCCTTGATTGGCTTGCAGGATAAAATGACATAATTGGGCCAAGAAAAAGGTAAGGGTTACCTTGGTCGTAAAGCTTTATGGCAGGAAGTAGGAGACCAAAATGGCAGATCGTATTGCGCTTGTTGATGATGACCAGAATATTTTGACGTCTGTATCGCTGACACTTGAGTCCGAAGGGTTTGAGGTGGATTGTTATCACGATGGCGAGGCAGCGCTTGTTGGCCTTGCTCGGAGGCCGGCAAGTCTCGGGGTATTTGATATCAAGATGCCGCGCTTGGACGGTATGGAGCTTTTGCAGAAAGTACGTGGTCAGTCACAAATGCCGGTAATTTTTTTAACAAGTAAGGATGATGAGCTTGATGAGGCGCTTGGCCTCGGCATGGGTGCTGACGATTATATCACTAAGCCGTTTTCTCAACGCCTTTTGCTGGCCCGTATTCGTACAGTGCTTCGACGTGCTGCTGGTGGGGTAATGAAAACATCTGGTCCAAATATCACCTGCCAGGGTGAATTGCTGATGGATCCAGACCGCCATCTTTGCAGTTGGAAGGGTGAGGAGGTCAAATTAACAGTAACTGAGTTTTTGATTCTGCAGGCCCTGGCCTTACGACCGGGAATGGTAAAAAACCGTGATCAACTCATGGATGCAGCTTATGGTGAAAGCATTTTTCTCGATGATCGCACAATTGATAGCCACATCAAAAGGCTTAGACGTAAATTGCGCGTGAGTGACCCCAGCTTTGATCAAATAGAAACGCTCTATGGCATTGGCTACAAATATAAGACAGAATAGGGAAGCTCCGATCGTATTGGGCTTGGATGATTTTTAATAACGCTAATTAAGTATATTGTAATTGTTCCTGACCCCTTGTGGGGCTTTGGTCAAATATTGGGGAGCGGTATTATCAGGATTTCACTATGGAAGCATTTTTTAACGTGGGTCCGTGGCAAGGCGAATGGGCTTGTGACACGACGCCGAATGAGTCGCCTGACTGCGCGTATCATGGCAATTATGCTTTTCCCACTAGCCATTTTTCTAGTAGGCTTGCTCTCGTTAGATCAATATCGTACGACGCTGATCCAATCTGAATTTGTTGCCCTTGAACGTCAGGGATTCACGCTTGCACGGTCGCTCGCCCTTGCTGAAGCAGCCCGCGATGGTCGCGCTGCTCGTCGCCAGCTTTCACCTGAAACCATGACACACCTTTTGCCGCTTGTTGGGCTTGGCAGTTCCCTTCGTGCGCGTGTTTTTCAGCCAAACGGGTCGCTTCTTGCTGACACCGCGCGTCGTCGTGGCTTGCCTCCAAATGTGGAGATCCGGAGGCGTGAAAAGAAAAATTGGTGGTGGCAAGCTCGAGATCACCTTAATAGTATGGTGGCTCTTGCTTCTGGCATATTTAGCCCGTATGACGAATTGCCACAATACATTGAGAAGCGGCGCCAAAGTGCCAAGCATTATGCGGAAGTGATTGCTGCTCTGTCGGGTGAACCTCGCCGTGCACTGCGTTTTGATAGGCGTAAAAATTTGGTATTGTCGGTAGCTGTTCCCGTTCAAGATTTGCGTGTTGTGCGTGGAGCATTAATGGTGTCAATTGGCGGTGGAAAAATTGAGCAAAAACTTGCAAATGTAAACATTGTGTTTTTGCAGCTATTTGTTGGGGTTTTGCTTGTGACCCTAGGCCTTAGCCTGTATTTAGCTCGTTCAATTACAGCACCCATTTCACGCCTCGCTGAAGCGGCAGATAAATTACGGCAGAGTGCAGATATGTCAAGCCGGTTGCAGCGTTTACCACACCGTAATGATGAAATAGGTCAATTATCCGAATCGTTAATTGATTTGACTGATGAATTACAAAAACGCATTCAAGCTACCGCCTCATTTGCTGCTGATGTGGCCCATGAAATAAAAAACCCCTTGTCTTCCCTTCGCAGCGCAACTGAAACCTTTAGCCGAACTAAAACCGCCGCTCAGAAAAAACAATTAATGGGCGTGATTTTGCAAGACGTGCAACGCCTTGACCGTCTGATTACTGATATTTCACAAGCTAGTCGAATAGATAATGAAATTATGGGACAAAGCCTGGTATTAGTAGATTTTGCCGTCCTAATCAATAATTTCGTGCAGATGCGGAGCCAGACTTACAGTGAGCATAAACTACATTTTGATATGCCAGAATTACCTCTAATGCTGAGAGTAAATGAAAGCCGCATCGTTCAGGTGCTTGATAACGTTCTCAGCAATGCCATTTCTTTTAGCCCCAAGGGGCGTACGGTTAAATTGGTCTTGCGCCGCCAAGCAACCAACAACACTATTGTGGTAGATATAATTGATTCGGGACCGGGTATTCCAGAAACAAAACTGGAAACTGTTTTTGATCGGTTCTATTCAGAACGACCAAGTGACGAGAGATTTGGCGAACATTCGGGACTTGGCTTGTCAATTGCGCGGCAGATTGCCAGTGCGCATGATGGCACGTTGACAGCGCACAACCAGCCTGAGGGAGGGGCATGTTTCCGGCTGGCCTTGCCATTAGAAAGCTCGTGCTGATTTTTTATAATCCTTGGTGTAAAGTAAACTCATGTCAAAAGCTGAACCAACTGTAAAACTTGTTTTGGTTACCGGCGTATCAGGTGCTGGCCACTCAACAGCATTGAAAATATTGGAAGATTATGGATTTACCGCCGTGGATAATCTGCCGCTTGCCCTAGTTGAGCCTCTGGTTGCCCTTGAGGTTGAGACTGAAGGACGCTCAATTGCAATCGGGCTGGATGCTCGGACTAGCGGTTTTGAGGAGGATGCTGTTGCTCGTCTGGTGCATAATCTTGCCAGACGCCTTGGTGACGGCTTCAAAATGCTGTTTATAAGTGCCGACCATGTCAATTTGATGCGCCGTTATAATGCAACGAGGCGGCAACATCCGCTGGGTCAGGACCTCGACCTTGACACAGCCGTGCGCGCCGATATGAAGCGTATGAGAGATGTTGAGGCCTTGGCTAATATTGTTATTGACAGTAGTGGCTTAGCCCCGGCAGATCTGCGCCGTGCCATGCTGGAGTCGCTAGATCTTACTGAAGCAGCGCCGATGCCGGTTCATATTCAATCTTTTTCCTACCGGCATGGTTTGCCTGAAACGGCTGATCTAATAATTGATATGCGCTTTGCTAAAAATCCGCATTGGGATGACGAGTTGCGCAAACTTACTGGGCTGGATGACAATGTGGCAGCCTTTCTGGCACGAGATGAGGCAGCAAATATAATTTTGCAACAGCTTCGAGAAATGCTGACATTGATGCTCAACCGGATGAAGGGAGACGGGCGGCCAAATTTGACTCTCGCTTTTGGCTGTACAGGCGGAAAGCACCGCTCAGTTTGGGCCGCTGCACAAATAGCAAAGTGGATAGAGGCGCAAGGCCATCCAATCCATCTTTATCACCGCGAACTCGATGAAATGGCTGGCTTATAAGCCTTCCTTTGG
>QBYK01000100.1 GCA_003282865.1 SAR116 cluster bacterium AG-325-I21
GCTGACGACGACGTTCGAATAGTTCTCTAGCTGTAAACATGTGTTCCCTACTTCTTCTTACCTTCTTTACGGACAATTTGCTCTTCAGCATATTTCACGCCTTTGCCCTTAAACGGTTCCGGCGGTCGCTTTGACCGAATTTCAGACGCGAACTGGCCAAGCAATTGCTTGTCAGCTCCGGTAATGATGATTGATGTGTTATTCTCAACAACTGCTTTCAAACCAGTTGGCACATCCATTTCAACAGGATGGCTAAATCCAAGGTTCAAAACTATCTTATTACCCTGCATGGATGCCCGATAGCCAACACCACTAATTTCAAGCTTGCGGGTGAAACCAGAGTTGACACCAACTACCATATTGTTGATTGACGCCCGCATAGTGCCCCAAAGTGATTGAGAAAATTTTGTTTTACGCTTTGGCTTTAAGGTTACCAAATTATTAGCGACACTAAGCTCTACCTCACCATGAAGATGGGCACTAAGCTCTCCATTTTTTCCTTTAACAATAACCTGACCATCCTGTTGTGACAGTGTCACATCGGGTGGAATGGTAATCACACTATTTCCAACACGAGACATGCAAATAACTCCCTAAAATACATGGCAGAGGACTTCACCACCAACCTTGGCTGTACGCGCCTCATTGTCTGAAAGGACACCACGCGGAGTGGATAATATGGCAATGCCCAGCCCATTATAAACCCGCGGCAGATCACGAAGGCCAAAATAGACACGTCGACCCGGCCGAGATACTCGTTGTATCTCAGAAATAACTGGTTGACCTTCATGATATTTCAGTTCGATCTTCAATTCCTTTAGGCCAGGGCGAATATCAACGCTTGAATAATTACGGATGTAACCTTCGCGCTTTAGAACTTCCAAAACATTGCTACGGAACCGAGACGCCGGACTACACACAACGCGTTTGCGCGCATTCTGGCCATTTCGGATACGTGTTAGCATATCTCCAAGAGGATCACTCATAGACATTAACTTTATCTCCTCTTTACCAGCTCGACTTCACAACGCCCGGAACCTGCCCCATAGAGGCGAGATCACGCAAAGCGATACGAGACATTCTTAATTTACGGTCGTAGCCACGCGGACGCCCAGAGACTTCACAACGGTTACGAATACGGATTCTTGCGCTATCACGTGGTTCATTGGCCAGCTTTAACACGGCTTGGAAGCGTTCTTCCATAGAAACGTTTTTATCTGCCACGATTGCCTTTAACGCAGCCCGCCTAGCGCCACGGGCGGCAACGATACGCTTACGCTTATTATTCTTTTCAACGGCGCTTTTCTTTGCCATATCTAACCTCTTTGCTCTTGAGCTTTAACAAATGGGAAATCAAACCCAACGAGCAATTCGCGGGCCTCATCATCTGATCGTGCTGATGTCACCACGATGATGTCCATACCGCGGATCTCGTCCACCTGATCGTAATCAACCTCCGGGAAAATAATCTGTTCTTTGACACCCATCGCATAATTGCCACGCCCATCAAAACTCTTGCCGTTCAACCCGCGAAAATCACGAACCCGTGGGAGGGCAACATTCACTAGCCGGTCAAGAAATTCATACATATGTTCCCGCCGCAACGTAACCTTGCAGCCGATCGGCATGCCCTCCCGCAATTTGAAGGCCGCATTGGCTTTCTTTGAACGAGTAACAATTGGCTTTTGACCACTGATTGCAGCAAGTTCACGGGCGGCGTGTTCAACTTTCTTCGAGTCGCGAACGGCCTCTCCCACACCCATATTTATGACAACCTTCTCGAGTTTTGGCGCCTGCATAACGTTGGCATAACCAAATTGCTCCATCAGAGCCGGGCGAACTGCCTTCAGATAATGTTCTTCTAAACGCGTCTTCATCTCAGCTTTTCCACTCCTTAACCTTGGCCTTACGCCAGAGCCTTTCCAGACCGACGAGCGATCCGGATTTTATTGCCATCTTTAATTTGGAAGCCAACACGGGTGGCTTTGCCGTTTTCAGGATCAATGTGCGCAACATTCGAAATATGGAGTGAGGCCTCCATAGAAATGATGCCCCCGGGATCTCCCTGCGTCGCCCGACGGTGGCGCTTAACCATGTTAATTCCCTGAACTCGGACACGAGCTTCGTTTCGAAGCACTTCAATGACTTCGCCTTGTTTACCCTTTTCACGACCGGTCACAACAATAACTTTGTCACCTTTTTTAATTTTAAACTTCTCAGCCATTACAGCACCTCCGGTGCCAAAGAAACGATCTTCATGAACTTTTTGCTCCGCAACTCACGCGTTACCGGGCCAAAAATCCGCGTGCCGATTGGCTCATCCTGTTTGCTCAAAAGGACCGCGGCGTTGCGGTCGAAACGGATTACACTACCATCGGCCCGGCGAATTTCCTTCGCAGTACGAACTATCACCGCACGATGAACGTCCCCCTTTTTTACTTTTCCACGAGGAATCGCTTCTTTGACCGAAACAACAATTACATCACCAACGCCCGCAACTTTGCGCCCTGACCCGCCAAGCACCTTGATGCACTGAACGCGACGGGCTCCAGAGTTGTCCGCTACTTCAAGATTTGATTGCATTTGTATCATCTCAAATCTCCTAACTCTTAGCCGCCGTATCATAGACCACTTCAAAGGCCTTTGATTTGGAAATTGGGGCGCATTCACGGATACGCACAGAGTCACCCTCCTTACAACGATTTTCAGCATCATGCGCCGCAAACTTCTTGGATTTGGTGATAAATTTTTTATACACCGGATGCATAATACGGCGTTCAACACGGACGGTAACTGTTTTATCGGCTTTATTGCTTACAACAGTTCCCTGCAGGGTACGTTTTGGCATAACTATTCTTCCTTATTTAGCAGTATGTGCCGAGCTGGTCATTTGACCGAGCACAGTCTTTATACGTGCGATTTCACGGCGCACAATCTTAGCACGAGTTGGGTTTTCCACCTGCCCACCAGCAGCCTGAAAGCGAAGATTGAACTGCTCTTTCTTTAAGTCTACCAGCTGAGTTTTCAGCTCGTCTGCGGTCTTTGCGCGAAGCGCTTCAGCATTAACAATTGCCATCGGTGCTTCCCCTTAATCAATATCGCCAAGGCGACGAACAATTCGCGTATCTAGCGGTAGTTTGGCCGCCGCAAGAGTAAACGCCTCCGTTGCTAAATCCCAGGGCACGCCGTCTATTTCAAACATGATGCGGCCAGGCTTTACTCGAGCCACCCAAAACTCTGGTGTCCCCTTACCTTTGCCCATCCGTACCTCAGCAGGCTTGCTCGAAACCGGGACATCAGGAAAAATACGGATCCAGACACGACCAGTCCTGCGCAAATGGCGCGTAATGGCTCGACGTGCTGCCTCAATCTGGCGCGCCGTTACACGCTCAGGCGAAACGGCCTTTAGGCCATATGAGCCAAAGTTCAACTGCGTCCCGCCCTTGGCGAGACCTCGGATCCGGCCCTTGTGGGCTTTCCGAAATTTTGTACGCTTTGGCGAAAGCATTGGCTTCTCTCCTAAGGCTTAACCGTTACCGCGAGACGCTTGGCCAGACTGCTGCTCGGTCATCCGCTTGTCCTGGGCCATTGGATCATGTGCCATGACCTCGCCCTTAAATACCCAAACTTTTATCCCACAGGTACCATACGTGGTAAACGCGGTCGCTTCACCGTAATCAACGTCAGCGCGCAA
>QBYK01000101.1 GCA_003282865.1 SAR116 cluster bacterium AG-325-I21
ACCAATTAATGCAGCTTGCATGGCTTGATACAACAATTGCAAAGATGGGTGCCATTTGCCGTATGTGGAGGCATGCCGATGGCCAGTTCGCGCGGTTTAATGGAGCCGGGACATTGAGTTTGGATATTATCGAAGAAACGCTCGCACGCGCAGGGCAAAAAGGCAAACTACTGCAACATGCACCTAACACTGGATTTATGAGGTTCTCATCAGGGCGATCAACAGTAATTATGGATGTAGGACAACCTGCCAAAGACGCGAGGATTGCCGCGTTCGGAACGCTTGGTTTTGAATTCGCCGTAGGGCAGAATTTGCTTGTGATAAACCCAGGCCAAAACGCAAGAGACGGGAATTTGCAACGCCTGTTATGTTCTACCAAGGCCCATTCTACTGTCTCAATTGACGGACAAGATTCTTCAGATTTTAGAGTCAATCGGCTGGCAAAAATATCCGATGCAGAGCTTGGTAGAGCCAATGGCGGACTCCTGGCCATTGCAAGTCATAATGGTTATGAGCCATCACACGGCATCATTCATCACCGCAAATTATACCTCTCCACAGGCGGCGGGAACCTGCGCGGGTCAGACCACCTTGAATACTCGGGCGCCCCCGGTGAAATTGCGCGCTTGGCAGTTGTCCGTTTCCACTTACATCCTCGCGTTACTGCCGCGATGTTAAACGATCAACGTGTTTTGATTAAAATCAGAGGCAATCGCATTGGCTGGGTATTTAGGGCGAATGCAAACGTCTCGCTGGACACATCATTGTTTTTTGATATTGAAGGTCGAATGAATTGTCAGCAAATCGTCGTCAATGTGCCGCTTGCTGCCATTAGGTCAATCGGCAGAGTGGATATTAAGTGGGCATTTCAACGTAATGATCTAAAATAATACACCATAAAAAATACCATGGGAAAAATCACCAAAACAGTGCGGCCATCGCTAGTTGAATTAGCCTGGATCTGGGGCAAAGTCGGGCTATTATCGTTTGGTGGCCCAACTGCACAAATTGCACTTATGCACCGGCTGATCATTGCCGAGCGCCGTTGGCTGAACGAGCCTCAATTTTTAAATGCCCTTAGCTTTTGTATGCTTCTTCCAGGACCGGAAGCCATGCAGCTTGCGATTTACACGGGCTGGCGTACTCGTGGTGTATTAGGCGGGCTGGTCGCCGGATTACTATTTGTTTTGCCGGGTGCGCTTATCATGCTTGGCCTCGGTTTTATTTATGTAACCTTTGGAACTGTTGGTCTTATAGGAGGTGCATTTTTAGGGTTGAAAGCTGCAATTGTGATAATCGTGCTGCAAGCCCTTATCCGACTCGCTCAAAAATCACTGAAAAAAATTGAACAATGGGTTATTGCTGGTTTTGGGTTTGTTGGCATTTTCATTTTTGCACTGCCATTTCCAATTATTATTGGGCTTTCTGCCCTTTATGGCTTTACCAGAATCAGCGCCAACACCAAAGAAGGATTATCCCCAACAGCACCAGCGTTACCAAAAGCCCAAGATACCATCAAAACGGTTTTTACATGGATCTGCTTATGGTGGGGGCCACTATTGGCAGTTGATTTGATTGTAGGGGCACCGCTTCTTGCACAAATAGGCTATTTCTTCAGTAAGCTGGCGGTGGTTACCTTCGGCGGTGCTTATGCGGTGCTGGCCTATATGGCGCAGGATGTTGTTGATCAGCTTAATTGGCTTACCCCTGCCGAAATGATGGATGGGCTTGGTCTCGCTGAGACCACCCCCGGCCCTCTAATATTAGTTACCGAATTTGTTGGGTTTCTTACCGGATTCAAAACCGCCGGCTTGATTTATGGCATTTTCGGAGCAGCGATTGCGTTATGGGCAACATTTATACCGTGTTTTCTCTGGATTTTTGCTGGAGCGACTTACCTTGATTGGCTGACCCAGCAACCCCGCCTTAGCGGGGCATTGGCAAGCATTATGGCCGCTGTTGTGGGGGTTATTGCCAATTTGTTGACTTGGTTTGCGTTGCATTTATTTTTCGACAAAACTACAACGCTTGATTTGTATACCACACAAATTTTAGTGCCAGATTTTACAAGCCTTGACCTACGAGTAACATCAATTGTAATCATTTGCGGCTGGCTTGCACTCTGGCGTAATATCGGACTTTTATGGCTACTTGGGATTGCTGGCTTGGCAGGTATTTTATCCAGTATGATTACAATCGTTTGACCCACTTCCTCCATTAAGTTTGACGTTATCGACATCAGCAATTGCGTTCCTAGTCGAGCTCAGCCATAAAAGCCACCGTAAATCAAACAAATGATCATGCAGAATTGACACATTAACCATGAAATTAAACGCAACTATTCCCATCCGCCGCGCCCTTTTATCAGTTTCGAACAAAACTGGTCTCGTTGAGTTTGCCAAAACACTGGCTGTCGCCAAAGTTGAAATCCTATCGACCGGCGGTACGGCAAACCTGCTTCGTGACGCAGGTCTGGATGTGACTGATGTTGCCGATATAACCGGATTTCCGGAAATCATGGGCGGTAGGGTTAAAACACTTCACCCAAATATTCATGGCGCATTACTAGCAAGGCGCGACGTTGATGATCATGTGGCCGCTATGGCGCAGCAAGGAATTCATGCGATCGATCTTCTTGTGGTCAACCTTTACCCTTTTGAAGACACATTTTCTCAAACCAATGATTACGACGTACTTATTGAAAACATTGATATTGGTGGACCTGCGATGTTGCGTGCAGCATCAAAAAATCACGATTTTTTGACGGTGCTTTGTGACCCTACTGACTATGGGAATGTTGCCGATGCTATTACAACTAATGGCGGAACAGATCTCGTCCTGCGTCGCCGGCTCGCTGCCAAATGTTTTGCCCGTACCGCCGCTTACGATGGTGCGATCTCCAGCTGGATGGCTGACAGCCTTGGTGAGGATTTGCCATCAATGACATCTTTTCCAGGCCATAAGATCCTTGATTTGCGTTACGGTGAAAATCCACATCAAAAGGCCGCACTTTATAAAGGCGGTAAAAACCGGCCAGGAGTGACCTCAGCCCTACAAATTCAGGGCAAACCCCTATCTTATAACAATGTAAATGATACGGATGCTGCCTTTGAACTCGTTGCTGAATTTGATCAACCAACAATCGCCATTATAAAGCATGCCAATCCATGCGGGGTGGCAAGTGCTAATGTTCTTCACCGCGCATGGAGGAATGCACTAGCCGCCGATCCCGTTAGCGCCTTTGGCGGAATTGTTGCGATGAACCAGCCGCTTGACATTGAAACCGCAAAGGCCGTTTCCAGCATTTTTACAGAAGTGGTAATCGCTCCTGATGCCAACGATGATGCGAAAACCGTTATGAAGGCCAAACCAAATTTACGCCTTTTGATAACCGGGGAAATGCCTGATCGTGCAAACAGTATCATCAGGATCAAGTCAGTGGCTGGCGGATTTTTGGCTCAGTCGCGCGACTTCAAGATGATCAATGGAGATGATTTAAGGTTTGTCACTAAACGAAAGCCGACTAAATCTGAAATTAACGATATGCTATTTGCATGGAAAGTAACAAAACACGTGAAGTCAAACGCTATCGTCTTTGCAAAAGATAACACCACTGTTGGCATTGGTGCTGGCCAGATGAGCCGTGTCGATGCTGCGCATAT
>QBYK01000102.1 GCA_003282865.1 SAR116 cluster bacterium AG-325-I21
GAAGGCTAGGCGGGGGGCTAGGTCAGTGCCCGATTCCGAATGTCCAATAAGGACAATAGCGGGCGCCACCTCAGCAATGATTTTGGATAGATCTGGCAACCAGGCTTCAGCATGAAAGTTGGCAAATATTGAGCTTTCATTGATTAAAACTTGATCTGCACCGTGTGCAATCAGTGTTTCACCAGTGGTTTCCAGGCCAGTACCGAAAGCTACAGCGGTGACTGTCCCACCCATACTGTCAGTAAGACGCCTTGCTAACGCTAACATCTCCAAACTTAAATCGATTGGTTGGCTTTCCGCTACCTCTACAACTACAAGAACACCATTATTATTGTCGGTCATTTTTTGATCCTATATTAATTTTGCTTCACGCATGTGCTGAGCCAAAGTGGCAGCTATATCGGCTGGTGTATCCCCGCCAATGAATTCACACTCTATGTCGTTCACTGGGATATAGAGGCGCTCTAGGTTATAACGCTTGGCGCTAGAACCAACCTGCGTCTTATCAAGGCCAATATCATCAGGCATCCATTCCTTCACCGGTTTCTTCGCAGCACGCATTGTCTCCCGCATTGATGCATGGCGGACTTTACCCAGCTCGTTGGAGATAGTTACCAACGCTGGCAAATCTGCTTCAACTGTTTCAATACCATCCTGAAGCACTCGTTGAACCGTGACGACACCATCATTAATCTGCACGTCACGCGCGAAAGTGATGGCTGGAATATCCAGAATTTCGGCTATTCCTAGTCCCACAACACCAGCATCCCCATCGGCTGCTTGGCGCCCAGCCAAAATCAAGTCCACATCACCAATGCTGCGGATTGCCTCAGCCAAGTTAAGGGCAGTGACATACCCACCACTACCATCAAAAGTCGTGTCATCGAGCAAAACGGCGTTGTCAGCACCTAAAGCGAGTGCCGCTTTGATAGGCGCACGGGAGGCTTTTGACGCGATAGTCACGATGGTTATTTCTACGTCTGCGTCCTCTCCTGCACTGTCACGTATCCTCAAAGCAGCTTCAACTGCTTGTTCATCAAATGGACTCAGAACAGGTTGCAAACCAGATACTGGAATCAAAATTTTTGCTTGTTCGTCAATGCGAAACTGAGCAGATGGAATCTCAGGATTCTGGATTTGTTTAACACACACCACAATCTTCATAGGAAATCACCCTTTCTCAACAGTAATTATTTCAGGCACGATACCGTCAAAATGCTTGCGCTGAAAATTCCAGTCTCTAGTCGGCTGGACTCGACCTCTTTCGTCAGTGCCTCGCGCCATCAATTTATATTGTCCTGGTTCAGCAACATCCCAAACATAGTGGAACCGACGCCATAGCCAACGGTCGTTCGACTCCTCGATGGTCGCATCGTTCCAGCTTTCACCCCCGTCAGTGCTGATTTCCACGCGAACCACGGCACCTTCACCACTCCATGTTCGACCAGTTACCGCGTGCACGCCGCATTTGATTGGACCATCATCGTCTCGAGGTGAAGTAATTAATGCTTTTACACCGAGCTTTTTCATAGCCTTCTTGTCAGGATCTTCTGGAGATTTGCCGCTCACAAAATAGTGGGTCTGGTAATAGAAATCTGGCGTGTGATCCAGCACCTCTATTTTGTCAATCCATTTTACCCACCAATTTCCAGCCCAGCCCGGCACAACTAATCGCAATGGTGCACCGTGCACATGTGTCAAGTACTCACCGTTGTGAGCCCATGCTAGAATTGTATCTTCATGGAGAGCCTTTTCGATCGGCATTGCCTTTGCGTAATTGATGATTCCAGGGTCAACCACATCAAAGTCGGTACGTCCGACTGACAGGTATTGAGTCACTGGATCAGGTTTGCCCTCATCCCAGCCATAAAGGGCGACAGACTCTGCGCCTCCTTGTATGCCAGCAAGCTCAAGCACAGTCTTAAACGGCACTCCAGTCCATTCACCACCACTGACCAGTCCCGTAGTTGGAATAGACTGAAGGATATTATTAATGTCTAGAGCCTCTTCGCCGTCTCCAGACTGGCGCCAACCGCCTTCTTCAGCTTGGACAACCCGCAAAGAGGGCTTCGGTACGTTTTTACCTTCCTCGATATAGTCCCAAAATTCACCATCATTTCCCGCACATTCGGTCACTGCACGCACTGTACGCCCCGGAAACTTTCGGATTTCCTCAAGAGTGTACTCAATTGGATTATCAACCATTCCTCCGATTGAAAATGAGAAATCATCTGGATGAACCGGATCAGGCATATTGAGTTGAGCGATCACATAATAGGCGTCAGTTGGTGTCAGCACGCCCTCTAGATCAAGTAAGGGAGAACGTGCAAATATAGTTCGTCCTTCAGAGTCTTTACTTGGCATCACGCGGGCCCGTTTACGATCGGGCCATCCCATCACCCACTCACCTTCAAGTTCCATCTCTTCTGACATATTATCACTCCTGTTTAGTAGTATTTCTGTTTAAACAATTTTGAGAAGCCTATTTCGTTTTAGAGGCCTTTGAGCGCCATCGTGTAAGTGGTAGCGGTGCCATCAACACAAACGTCATTAGCACTATCGGTAATGGTGGTTTTCAGCTTGCAAATGGGTTTATCGTCTCTTACCGATTGAATTTCGACCCGAGCAGTCAGCTCTTCTCCTACTCCCACTGCTTTTAAAAATTTTAGTTCAGTTGATAAAAACACCGTGCCAGGCCCGGGCAAGTCTTCTGCAACACAGGCATTCAGGAGTCCTGTCGTTACACCACCTTGCACTATGAGTTTTCCAAATGGGGTTTTCTTCGCAAGCTCCTCATCATAATGAACTGGATTTTTATCACCAGTTATCTCAGTGAACGAATGTATGTCGCTCATCTTAGTAGTACGAGAGCGTTCACTGAATTGACCAACTTTTGGTTGGCCATTTAAAACCCCTACCCAACCATCTTTTTTTTCTGCGGCAGACATTTAAATCGCTTTCTTTATTCTAAAGTTGGGTCAAAAAGGGGGCGTAATAAAGGCTCGTAACTGTTTTAAAACAAAGACATTGACTAGTATACGGACCAATCGGTACAATACAAGTATTAATTACAAAACAATTAGCAAAAAAATCACTTTTTTATACTCGGACGTTCTTACATTTGTTCGGGACGTTGAAATTATATTAATAACTTGCTATTGCGAGAGAGCAGTTTGAAACAGTCCAAGATGTTTGCCACTAAGAGTTCTCAGGTTGATATAAGCCCCATAAGGCGCGATAACTTTGCATAGAATTGAAGGGCTCCTATGATTGTCGTTTATGTTTTTAGTACAAACCAGACCCCTTTTGAGCAGTTAAATGGAACTGCTGGAAACTTCTCAGTAGGCGAACTTGGCAGCGTAATGATCTCTGATCAAACCAATGACATTGCTCCATCAATCTTCAAAAAAATCATGCGTGGGCATTTGTGCAGTGATTAGCACCACGTCCCAATACATGGACGAAATCGACTTACGAACTAGGCATTAATTAGCGGATGATAGAAAATTGAAACAAA
>QBYK01000103.1 GCA_003282865.1 SAR116 cluster bacterium AG-325-I21
TGAAATGCCGACGTTTGATGTTTGCGGCTTCTGCCTCGCGGCAGATGATATCTTCAACCTTGGGGTCAATAGCGATCTTTCCATTTGGGTAATGGTACCATCCAGCGCCTGTTTTTTTCCCGAGCCGGTTCTGTTTGACCAGGTAATCGGCAATGGGAATATAACGGCGGGACGGATCGCGGCTTGTATCAAGGCGCCGCCGATTTGCATGGGCTATATCAAGGCCAGAAAGATCCTGTGTTTCATAAGGTCCCATTGCATAGCCAAAAGCAACCATCGCTTCATCAATTTTGGCAGGTGTGCTGCCATCCATTAAGATTGCGTCGGCGGCTTCGCGCAGCGCTGCAAGAATGCGGTTTCCAATAAAACCATCGCATACCCCAGCCACCACCGGCACCTTGCCGAGTGATTTTGCAACAGCATATCCCATTGCTAATGCCACTGGTGATGTTTCGCTACCTTTAACAATCTCAAGAAGCTTCATAATATGCGCTGGGGCAAAGAAATGGAGCCCGACAAGCCTTGATGGATTATCAAGGCATGCGGCAAGTTTGTTTACATCAAGATAAGATGTGTTGGTTGCTATAATGGTATTAGGATCAAGCGCCGGTTCTATGGCTTGTAGAATTTCTTTCTTGATTGCAAGGTTCTCATAAACAGCCTCGATCACAAGGTTTAAATTAGTTAGATTGTCATTGCATAAATTTCCCGTATCTGGATCGGGCTGGATCATCATCACCGTCAAACGATTGCGCCGATCGGCGGCAGCCTGCGGGTCAATATGGCCAGAGGCGAGGCTGGCGGATATGATTTTGTCAATAGCGGTATTTGCCCTTTGCATGCCGGGATCATCAGTCTCTAGAATTGTTACTCTAATGTTGGCATTCAAAAACGCATAGGCAATGCCACTTCCCATTGTGCCCCCACCTATCACTAACACATGGTCTAGCGGCTTTAGGTTTGATTTTTGCGTTGCAATGGCTGTTGGCGGCTTTTTGGCAGCGCGTTCAGTAAAGAAAATATGGCGAAGGGCACGGGCTTGTGATGATGCCCTTAAGGCAAGAAACGCGGTTCTTTCTTTCTGCATGCCATCGTCAAAGGTAGCGGTTTGCGCTATCTCAAGTAATGAAATTGCCGTTAAAGGTGCTTCTTGACCGCGCATTCGCTTGATGGCAACTTGTCGGGCGGCGTCATAATTTACTGTCTTGTCTGCACCCAACTTCGTCAGGTTTAACGGAACCGCCTCACTTAATGTCCTCTGATCAATTAGCTTTGCAGCATTAATCGGATCATCATCAATCGCCTGAACCAATCCAATAGCCATAGCAACTCTGCCAGAAATGGTTCTTCCTGTTGGGATTAATTTTAATGCTTCGGTAAGCCCGATCAAGCGTGGCAAACGCTGCGTGGCGCCCGCGCCGGGTACAATGCCGAGCATCACTTCAGGAAATCCAATTGTGGCATCAGCCCGGGCGATACGATAGCGGCATCCAAGTGCTATTTCGCCGCCACCGCCTAGTGCTGCTCCATGAACGGCCGCAATCCATGGAATAGTGCTGGCTTCAATATATTTTATAACATCGGGCAGATGGGGCGAAACGGGTGGGTAGTCGAATTCCTTTGCATCGGCGCCAGCGGCAAAACCACGCCCTAAGCCCGATAAGATTACGCGTTTTAATTCCTCTCCTTCAGCCCATTTTACCGCACTGATAAGGCCTTCTCGCATATTATGATTGATTGCGTTGACCGGTGGGTTGTTAAGAACAACAAAGCCACAGCCTTGGTGTTTATGCCATGTGACAGCCATTTAGGTCTCCAAATGCAGGTTCATAATCAATACCTGTAAAAGGATTTGTCGGCCTGCGAAGAACGATAATTAAAAGATAGCATTGCTGCTTATTAACTCCGTCAATTTTGTAACAGAACATTCAACAGAAACTCTGCTGGTATCCATTACAAGATCAGCGCGGCTGAATTCAGCTTCGCGCTGTGAAAGCATATTGGCCAGATGTTCCTCTGCTGCGGCGAACCCCGCCATTGGGCGTTCATCACCCTGAGCGCGCACACGACTGATATGTTCTGCGGCACTAGTTTTTACCCATATAGTATGGAAATGAGCCAACAGAAGGTTATAGTTTTCGGCCGTTTCAACGATGCCACCACCAATTGCAATAATCACCTTTTCGTAGTCCTCTATAATACGGGCAATGGCCTCTTCTTCATATTGGCGAAAGCCTTCATGACCATATAGGGAAATTACTTCGCCAACATCCATCCCGCTAACAGCTCTAACTTGACTGGAGATTTCGATAAAGGGTATGCCGCGTTTGGCTGAAATTGTTGTGCCAAGCGTTGTTTTTCCTCCGCCTCGAACCCCCAGAAGCGCGAGGCGATGACCTTTCTCCACATTTGGCCTCGCGCCACCTCCAATCAGATCTTCCACGGCACATCCAAAAACAAGAGAGAGGCGATGGAGTATGCCAACAGTAACATTACCGTTACCGGTTTCCAGTTGCGCCAGATACCGTTCAGAAACGCCCGAATTTTTGCTCAGCATTCGACGAGACATACCTCGAGCTTGGCGCCGCGTGCGCACATGATCACCGATACGTAGTGATAGTTCGACAAATCCTGGGTTGGCCTCAAAGGGTGGTAAAGTCACAGACACTGCACCTACACCACTTCATTGAGCGCTGGCATGTTTGCAAGAATATCTTTTAGCCAAGGAATAGCAATGTCCTCTGGCATATCGACAGTCGAAGCATCAAACAATCCGCGTTCACCAATTTGCGTTGCACCAGCGCCTCGCAACAAATCGGTTAGTTTTTCACTGCCCATATTAAAGGTGTCGGCATATCCCTGATCACCAAGTCCAAAGATCGCAAAATTGATCTTTGAGAGGTCGGTCTCTGTCTTGCTTATCGCATTGATGAAATCATATGCTGAGTCAGGCATATCGCCGTGACCCGTTGTAGAGGAGATGAATACATGAAATTCGTCATCCCTAAGCTCGGTTGGACTAACCTCTAAAATGTCCTGTACTTCTATTTCATATTCGTCTGAGAGGGCGTCTTCAAGCTCTTCGGCTACCATTTGCGAAGTGCCTAAGATTGTTGCATAAACAATATTGATCTTCATTAATTTGTCTCCATGAACTTACGTTCTTGGGTTTATGGTCATCACTATCTCAAGACGAAGGTTAGGCCTGACGGGCATTGGGGCGAACAAGTCATCATGTGCTTAAGCCATGTGAAGCTGCACATACTCGAAATCACCTGGCTGGTTGTTAATGCCAACCTTGGGAGGAGCTATCCAACTCGCATATTCACCAGCTTCAAAGCAAGGCTTCATGAGCGACTGAATAAACGCGCCATCAGATTTGGTTGGTAGCCAACTGCTGGATTGCGATGCCCATTCATCGACTGAAATGATGTTGCCTTTCGGGTCAATGCTAACCGATGAGAACACTCCGATACTACGATTAAAACCCTCATGCGGTAGAGTAAATGC
>QBYK01000104.1 GCA_003282865.1 SAR116 cluster bacterium AG-325-I21
TTTGTCCGCGCGCCACAACGAATACCAATCCAGTCTGGCCCAAAACGAGTTTGCAACTCAATTGTAACGTTGCCTTGTCTTATCATTTAAAACACCCCTATATGGGTGTTATTTAATACCAAAATATTTGTCGCTTTACGCCCGGCATAACCAGGTGGGGGGGGTGAATTGTGAGGTAGCGAGAGAGTAATCAAAGTTAAACTATTAAAACATAAAGTTAGAGTATCACAGAACGCTCAACACTGCTTTTGACCAGTCAAAAGTTTTTAGCCTAACTTTGCCCGGCTCTCCGGGGACAGAATTACCCACAGACGATCCCAAGGATTCCGATATGCTCTCAGAATTCTACATGCTGATACCGCTCTGACAAGTCACGTCCAATCTGCTCTGCAAAGCGGGAAGCGGTGACAGATAAGCTGCGCCCAGCCAATTGACCTATCCATAACGTCCCAGGAGCAACATCTCGTTGGTCGATGAGTCGGGCGGTCAGATGGGAGTCCTTAATCGGAGGCAACGGGGCACCACACTCAATCTGAAAGGTCACCGATAAGGTCTCCGCTACATGGGCTTTAAGATACTCAAATGAATTGCTTTCCATCTCTGGTGGGCGAGAGTACGACTTTTCTTGGAGCGCCGCATCCACCATGGCCCGGCTACCGAAGCCAACGCTGGGTAGCGCCAAGGGATGCTCATAGCATTGGCGCAAACGCAGTATTTCAAAATGCGCAAGAGGGTGATTCAGGCCCATTACTGCCGCCAATTGTTGGCGGACACCCAGCAGAGTCTTGAACTCCGGCACCTCATCGGCCGCAAACACAAGCGCCAAATCAATGACATGGTTGGCCAAGGCGCTTTGTGCGATGCGGTGATCTATCACTACGACCTCAAAAATCACATTAGGGTAGGTCGTCTGATAGCTGCTGATGTGGCGCGGCAGAAAGTAAGGAACCAAGGCTTGACTGCAGCCAACCCGAACCTCTCCGCGGCGCATTCCGGATAAATCCGCCAGGCGTGAGGTCAACTTTCCAGTTTCGGAAAAGGTCTCGCGGATGTGCATGATTACTAGTTCGCCGGCCGAATTTAAGTCAACCCCCTGTGGTCGCCGGTCGAAAATCTCAAATCCAATTTCCGCCTCATAAGACTGTAGCCGCCGCTGGACCGCGGATGGAGTCAACGCCAAGTGATCCGCTGCCCCCCGGATAGAGCCGGTTCGGGCGATGGCATCTATAACCCGGAAAGTGGTGAGGTGTTTCATAACAACACCTTAGATGGGTGTATGATTTTTGGCAACAGTATGCAGAAAAAATAGCAGACGACGGCAACATAGATTCAATGCAGCATGGTTCCAATTTAGGAGGGCAAATGCATACTTTACCGACTTATTTACATTCTGATCGCTGGTCATCATTAAACGATGGCGCGAGCGTTTCATTGTTGCGGCCAGCGGTCACGCCAAAGCCGGTTTATTTTGATGCCAAGCCAAAGCCGACTGAGGTGGATATCGCGCGCTCTGCTCTATTAATAATCGATATGCAAAACGACTTTCTCGCTGCCGGGGGTTGGTTTGCCACCTCTCGTGACGTGGATGTTTCCTGCTTGTCTAACGTGGTCGGGCAGATCAACGCCTTGAGTGGCGCCTTTCGCAAGTTTGGTGCACCCGTGATACATGTCAATTGGGCAGTGCGACCTGACGTGGCCAATCTGCCTGCAAACGTGTTGGACAAAGGGTCAGATTGCGGCGCACGGCCCGGTTACGGCGACCAAATCTCCACAGGCCAGGTGCTTGTGGACGGGGATTGGGGTACACAATCGGTTGCGGCTATCGACGTCGATAGCCGCGACATTACCGTCGGCAAGACCCGGCTTACTGGTTTTCGAGACAATGAATTGGACAGCATTCTGCGCCGCTTGGGCGTTACAACCTTGTTCTTTTCTGGCGTGAACCTCGATCGTTGTGTTTTTGCGACCCTCGCCGATGGGTGTTTCAATGGCTTTGACGCGGTACTTGTAGAAGACGCCTCTACGACAGTCTCACCTGTCTATGTGACGGAGGCCATCCTTTACCTCATCCGTCTACTTTATGGATTTACAGCCGAGTCCAAAGATATTTTAGCAGCCTTTTCCACACAAACTCAGATAGGAGCAAGATCATGACCATCACAAGACGGCGTTTCACAAAACTCGCAGGGGCCGTGACGGCTACCATGTTTGCAGCACCAGCCTTCGCGAAAAATAAGACCAAGGTCAAGATGATCTTGAACTGGCGCTATCAGGGGCCGCAATCGTGGTTCTTTCTGGCTAAGGACAAGGGCTATTTTGACGAAGCCGGGATCGACCTGACCATGGATCAGGGCAACGGCTCTGGTGCGGCTGTTGGCCATGTGGCCGGCGGGGCTTATGATGTGGGCTTTGGGGATGTGAACGCGCTGATCCGACTGGCTGGAACAAAGCCGGAAGAGGCGCCAATCTGCGTCTATCAAATGTATAACAAGCCGCCGTTCACGGTCGCGGTTCTGGCTGACAGTGATATTCAAACTGCCGCGGATCTTCAGGGGCGCTTGCTGGGTGGTGCCGTCAATGATGGCGCGCTCAAGTTATTTCCTGCTTTTGCGAATGTTGCCGGGCTTGACACCGGTAAGATTGAAATACTGAACTTTAAATCAAATTTGCGCGAGCAGATGTTGATGAACAAGGAAGTCGAGGGTGTCTTTGGCTATGTGAACACCATCCGCTTCTCCGCCAAGCTGTCAGGCATGAACCCAGACAAAGACATCCGGTTCATCTCCTACGGTGATTACGGGATGGACCTGTATTCCAACGGGTTGATCATTCCGAAAACGATGGCCGCTGAAGAGCCAGAGATGGTCAAAGGTATGGTCTGGGCGGTTAATCAGGGGGTCAAAGACACGCTGGCCGATCTGGATGCGGCAGTGGATGCCGTTGCCGCACGGGAGCCCCTAATAAACAAGAACATTGAGAAAGAGCGGCTGATCGCCACTTTGCAAGATGAAATGAACCATCCGGAGCTGGCGACAACCGGCCTTGGCAATGTCGATCCGGGTCGGTTCAAAAAGGCCATCGACCTTGTTGTCAAGGCCAACAGCCTGCCGCGCACGCCGAAACCGTCTGAGATCTATTCTGATGCCTTCCTGCCAGCAGAAGAAGAACGCATCTACAAGTTGCTGTGAACCCGATGGATCTAGACCTTAAAGATAAGGTGGTGGTTATCACAGGCCCGGCTAAAGGTATGGGTGCCGCCATCTCACTGGGTTTCGCCCGTGAGGGTGCCCATCTCGCCCTGCTTGGCCGAGATACGGCGGCTATTGTTCCGGTCTGCGCTCAGGCAAAGGAGTTGGGCGTGCAGGCAGAGGTGTTCTCTTGCGATGTCACCTTCAGCGAGTCCGTCGACGCCGCGATTGCCGGCGTCTTGGCGGCATTCAGAAGTCGGATCGACATCCTGATCAATGTAGCGGGGGGCACCGGTCCTATTGGCAAGACTGGACTGGAGA
>QBYK01000105.1 GCA_003282865.1 SAR116 cluster bacterium AG-325-I21
TTTGGTTGATCGTTGGCGCTGAAATGTAAAGATTCTGCGCCAACTTTTCTGCTGTTTGAACCAGATCATCGGGAAGCACAACCCACCCAAGGCGCCACCCCGTCATACAAAAATATTTGGAAAAAGAATTTACGATAATGGCATTATCAGTATAAGCGAGCGCTGACTGCGCGCGTTCATCAAAACTTAGACCATGATAAATTTCATCCATAATCAGCCGAACACCATGCTGATCGCACCAGCGGCATACAGCTTCTAGTTCAGAATCTCGCATTACAACGCCAGTTGGGTTGGCTGGACTTGCCAGCAATAGCCCATCAGGGATGTCACCATTGGCAACCAGCGCTTCAAGATTAGGCTTCCAGTTTTGCGTGGCCCTCGCGGGCAACAGTTGTGGGGTAATACCCAACGCCAGCATTGAATTGAAATAAGCGGGATATCCCGGGCTTGCAATAGCAATGCGATCACCTTTATCAAAGGCAGATAAAAAAGCGATCACAAACCCAAGTGATGATCCAGGTGTTATTGCAATCTTTTGCCAATCTGCGGATATTTGATACCAGTCATGATAATGCTCAGCAATCCGCTGACGCAAGGCGGGATTGCCCATGGCAACGGAATAACCATGTGATGCAATGTGGCCGAGCGAAGCCTCTAAGGCAGTGCATACTGCTGCTGGTGGCAGTGATGATGGCTGGCCCACTTCAAGGTGAACCAGATCGCCTCCAGCTGCCTGCATCTGATTTGCTTGGTCCATAACCTGCATCGCTAGGAAGACAGGGATTTTGCTTGATTGACTTATTTTAAAGACCATTGTCCATCCCATTAAATCCATGCCATTATCTAATCCAGACAAATGGATTAAAAGCTTTTTAGAGCTAAAGGCATTGCTTGGACCAAAGGCTATAGCAGAGCGCTCATAAACAGGCCATATATTTATCAGAAAAAGCCACCTAATGAACTATATATACTCATTAATGTCCTATCTATACTCATTTCGTTTAACGCTTTCACTACTGTTTTTTGTTGTGATTTCGCAATCTGCGGCAGCAGGGTTGATACGCGATACGGAGCTAGAAACAGGACTCCAAGAGCTCGCGGCCCCGCTAGTGAAAGCGGCTGGCTTTGCGCCGAATAGTATTGACTTCCGCATTATTATTGATAGCAGTTATAATGCCTTTGTTGCCGGAAAAATGGCGGTTTATTTGCATTCTGGCCTCTTGCTGGATGCAAAATCTCCTGAAGAAATTCTGGGCGTGATTGCGCATGAGCTGGGTCATATAAAGGCGGGTCATGTCCCGCGGCGAGATCAGGCCATGCGTGATGCTAGCAGTGCTGGTTCATTGGCAGCTCTGGCGGCATTTGCACTGGCCGCCGGAGGCGCACCGGGTGATGCGGTGGTAGGGGTGGCGATTGGCGGCACTGATCGAGCACGCCGGTCAATGCTGCAATCGTTCCGTTATGATGAGGCGGTCGCCGATGAGCTTGGGCTAGAGTATTTGGAAAAGGCAGGCATCACATCGGCTGGTCTGGAGCAGATGATGCGACGGTTGGCAAGCCAACGCGCCCTTCCCGAAAGTTATCAAAGCCAGTATTACCAAACACATCCTGATGCTGCACAGCGCCTTGCAATCTATCAGGATCACACTAAACAAACCAGCCATAACACCGCCCTAATTGCAGAAGATAAACGACGCCTCACAGAACGACTTATCAATAAATTGCGAGCCTATAGTGAGCCGGCACAGAACATTATTCGACACAACGATGACCCCGCTGCAGCCAACACGCAGTATCGCAATGCCATTGCCCATTATAGGCGCGGCGACCTAGAACTTGCCTATGGATTGATGCACAGATTATCCGAAGCAATGCCAGATGACCCGTTTTATCATGAATTTCGCGGCGATATTTTATTGTCAATGGCAAAGCCAGATGCCGCAGCCATAGCCTATGAAAAGGCGTTGGCATTACGCCCAAACAGTCCACAAATGCAGCTGAGTCTTGGGCGTTCACTGATCGCCACAAATAACAAAAAGCATCTTCCACGCGCCATTGAGGCGATGCTTGCAGCAAAAAAGAACGAACCAGATTGGGCGTTTATCCACCGACAATTGGCCATAGCCTATGGGCGTGCCGGACTTATTGCTGATGCAAATTTGAACCTTGCTGAAGAAGCCATCTTGCTGGGCAATGAACAGCAGGCGGCGCGCATGGCCAAGCGGGTCCTGGCAAGTACTGATCTTGCCGATGATGTAAAAAATCGCGCAAACGATATTTTGTTTCGATTTGGGGCTATCCAAAAATAGCACTGGTCATTAAAATATTTGAACACTATGCAAAAGCCCGCTTTATCCGATACAAAGGTCCGTGGTGGGCATACAACGGAAAAGTTGTGCAAATAAGTCGCCTGATTATAACCCGTGTTGGGGTCTCTCCTCATCTATTGATTACTGACCTAAGTGCTGGGTTTTTAACCCATTCTTCTTAAACGTTTACAAGGACTTACACAGATGTTTCGTAACTTCATCCAAACCGTTTTTTCGTTTAATATTCTGGCGCTTGAATCCAATAAGGGGCTGAAAACACGCGTAATGCTTTTAGTGTTGTTGTTGGCTTTTGCCAAATTTAACACGCCAGCCATCGCCAACCTCGACAAGGTTGATCGAGCCGCGATTCATCAAGTTATCAAACAATATATCATGGATAACCCCGAAGTGGTGCGTGATGCCTTGATGGAACTCGCCGCTAAAGAAAAACAAGCTATCATTGCTGCGGGTCTGACGAAGTTAAGGCGTGATGATGGTGACCCAGTTATGGGTAATGTTAATGGCAGTTTGGTGGTCTATGAGTTTTCTGATTATAACTGCGGCTATTGCAAACGAATGTTCCCAACCATTCAGCAACTGTTGGCCAATAATGATGATATCCGACTGGTGGTAAAAGAATTTCCCATCGTAAGCCAATCATCACTAATCGCTGCTCGGGCGGGAGTGGCCGCGCAGAAACAGGGCAAATTCCCGGCATTCCACAGGGAGATGATGATCCATCGTGGGCAAATCAGTAAAACGACAATCATGAAAGCAGCGCGCACCGCTCAACTCGACCTTAACCAGTTACGCCAAGACATGGACAGCCCCGCTACAAACGCTATTATCGACCGCACACGGAGC
>QBYK01000106.1 GCA_003282865.1 SAR116 cluster bacterium AG-325-I21
GCACGAGTGGGCCATGTTGGTCTTTACCGAGACCCAAAATCTCTAGTGCCGGTGGAATATTACCTTAAACTGCCAGATAATTTAGAAGAGCGCCTCTGTGTAGTAGTTGACCCTATGCTCGCAACAGGAAATTCAGCAGTCGCGGGTGTACAACGTATAAAAGATGCTGGTGCAAAACGGATTAAATTTGTTTGTTTACTTGCTGCACCTGAGGGTTTGGTTACGTTCTCAGAACAGCATCCAGATGTTCAAATTGTAACGGCGGCAATTGATAGGGAACTTAATGATCATGCCTATATTTTGCCTGGGCTTGGAGATGCTGGTGACCGAATGTATGGAACAAAATAAAGTGCTGAGTAGAATTACATTAATAAAAATACTTGGTTGGCCGTATGTAAGGGTACACCCCAAGCAGTAAGAGAAAGGTTTAACCCTCTGGTAATTTTAGTTTTAGGTTTTTGATAGCCGAACCTGGTATTGCTTAGTGACGGATAGTTATCGTTTCTGGCCTCCAAGATTTACTAACTCCTTGATACGTTTTCGATAAACAAGCGGTGCACGGTCAATCGCAATCCGAATGGGAGCACGGGTCTGTTCCCGTTGCTCTTCTTTATGTATTGCTTCCAGAATTTCTTTATCTTCTTCAAATGCAATGCGAAAAAGGTCATCGATTTGCTTCGAGGCGTCATCATTACCAACCGCGGCATTGCGCATATGCATCCAGTGATCAATTGTAGAATCACGGGTAACTGGTGTCACAAAATGGATCGCGAAAATGCGCACCCCTTTGTGACGTTCGTCTTCTTTTAGCTGTAGATCACTTGCTGCACTGCCAAAATCAATTACAGCAGTTGATGGTAGATGAAGATAATAATAATGCCATCGGTCAACGTCGCCAGAAAAACTACCAAATTTTTGAAAGAAACCAACTGGTGGTGCATTCCGGATCCAGCGCCAAGCGGCAATAGGGTCATCCGTTGTCGACACCTCAACTGGAACATCTTGGGACGCTGCGCTCCCAAGAGTTGTCGGATGCACAAAACTGACATGTGCTGGATCGACCAGATTTTCTGCGACATTTAGATAATGCGCCTCGATATGTAAGGCATCGCCAAGATGCTTATGCCAAGAAGCATCCTTAAATTCATCCATCTTAAAAATTAGATTTGGGTCAGCCTTCTCTTTAATACCCATCCAGACCCAAACAATGCCGTGCCGTTCTTCAACTGGGTAGGTGTCAACATAGGCACTTGGCGGCAAGTTATCCTGTGCTGGTATGCGTACGCATTTTCCACTGCCATCAAAAGTCATGCCGTGATAACCACACTCCACATTATCACCAACAAGGTTGCCCTTACTTAGTGGTAAAAGCCGGTGCGGACACCGATCCTCCAAGGCAACCAGTTTGCCGTCGCTTTGCCGGAAGAAAACCAGATTTTGTTCAAGAATAGTTTGGGGAAAAAGTTCGTGCTGAAAGTTGCGTGACCAGCCCGCTACATACCACGCGTCAAAAACAAATTCCATGATTGCCACCGTCAGTTGGTTTTTCGAATGAAATGCACATAGTAGTAGTTGGAAATCATGACTAAATTTCATCCACCACTAACGTATGCTAGTGTTTGAATAAACGCAAGGTAAGGCGACTGAATGGTATTGGCCGGCAAATTAACATTTTGTCGAGTTATTTGGCCTGAAAACCAAAGTAGGAATGGTCTATATTGGGGGGTGGACTCCCCTCAAAAATTGGCAAGTATTATCAGGCTAGCAATGGGGAACAACTTCGGCCAATCTAAACCTCATTATTGCGCTTGATGCGTCGACAATGACTCAATTTAGGGAGCAAAAGAAATATGGCGTCAACAATTGACAGGCGGCACACCACCCGCCGGATGAGCAAAATTGTTATTCATGATAGTACAGTCTACCTATGTGGGCAGGTAGGTAATCGAGGCGACTCTATTGAGGCGCAGTGTGCTGAGGCGTTCCGCCGTATCGATGTTCTGCTTGCTGAGGCTGGCACTTCAAATGAACGCATGTTGCAGGTAATTATATGGCTAAAAACAATGGATGATTTTGATGCTATGAATCTTGCATATGAAAATTGGGTGCCAGAAGGTTGCGCGCCTGCCCGAGCTTGCGGCCAAAGTAAAATGGCCTCTGAGGAACTTCTAGTGGAGTTCACTGTTACCGCGGCAATATAGCCTTTCACGCTCGTTTCCAGTGAGCTTTTCAGAATGAATGGGTTCCAATACAAAATATCGATAACGTTTTAATAAGCTGAATGGGTTCGAAAAATGGCTGAAAAACATGATTTAAGCATGATGGAAAATCTCTATTGGTGGGGCATACCAACTCTTTTTCGGTGTCCACAAGACAAGCTTGAGAAGGCTGATATTGCCCTTGTTGGGGTTCCTCATTCGACAGGTAATGGAACAACTGAACGTGATCAACACCTGGGCCCACGTGCTGTCAGGAATGTATCCGCGCTCCAACGGCGAACGCATGGTGACTTCAAGATTGATCCATGGAATGAAGTAAAAATCATAGATGCCGGTGACGTTCCGTTCCCTCGGGCCAATGATAATGAACATTGCATTGAACAAATAACAAATTTTTTCAAAGCGATTGATAACTCCAATACTCGTCCTGTTTCGATTGGCGGCGACCACTCGATTACTGGAGGCATCATTCAGGGGCTTGCCAATGGAATTCTGACACAACAAGAGAAAGTATGTTTTTTACATCTAGATGCACACACTGATGTTTTTACTACAGTAGATCATTTTTTGGGTGCTGAAAAATCTGCAGCCCATTGGGGTGCGTATTTGCCTGATCAAGGGATGGTTGATCCAAAACATTCGATGCAGATCGGCTTACGTGGTCACCCCCGAACGCTTGATTGGCTGCAGCCGTCATATGATTATGGCTATAACATTGTGACTATGAAAGAGTATCGGCAACGGGGCGCTGTCGATGTAATTGAACAGGTAAAAACTGTTCTTGGTGGTCGGCCTGTTTACATCACATTTGATTTGGATTGTCTTGACCCTTCTGCAGCGCCAGCTGTTTCTAACATTGAGCCGGGCGTTAATGGCTTTTCGGTTGATGAGGCGATTGAGCTTATGCATGCGGTTAGGGGAATGAATATCATCGG
>QBYK01000107.1 GCA_003282865.1 SAR116 cluster bacterium AG-325-I21
ATCTTCTCCTAACGTATATTTGGCAAGAAGCGCCAGTAAAAAACCGCTGCCCAGAATAGCTAAAATTCTTAGACACAAGGTTGCTGAGGAGACAGGTACAGAAGCGCCCAACAGAAATTCGCCAATTAAGGGGCCGGTGAATGGAGCAAGGATATTTGTCAGCAACACGATCTCCATCGCAATCGGTGCAGTAAACCCCAACAGTACACACATCCAAATCGTTGCGCCAATCGGTGGTGCCACACTATACCAGGTGACCAAGGGCAACATTTCGCTTGATATACCGCACCACGTTACAATGGTGAAAAGCAAAATTGGTAACACTAAGAGCAGACCAAGAGAAATGGCAAAATTGCGGAGAAGGCGTTGCGGGCGAAGTGCAGCTTTTAATGCGGCGCTAATGTCAAGCCTCACAAGCGCACATCCCACTGAAATCGCCAAGATAAAGGGAGTTGCTGGCTTAAAAAATGCACCATTGCTTGGCAATAGCAATGCGATCACTACCCCAAGGGGCAGCAGAATGCGGGCATGACGCCCACTCGCCGATAAAAGCCATGAAATCGTTCGAAAGACCATCGGGCTACTCACTCATTGCTACCTTAATATGATCAAGGGTTATAATGTCCACACAAGCTATCGGCACCTTTTTACCAAACAAGTAATTGAAAGCTAAGAAACAGGGCCTATTCGGCTGCAGCCAAAAACTGATTTCCATAAGCGAACAACGCTGCTGCACCGCCAGTATGCAGAAATAAAACATCCTTTTGGGTGTCAAAAAATTTCTGGCCTATAAGCCCAATTAGTCCAGCCAGCCCCTTGCCAGAATAAACCGGATCTAGCAGCACCCCTTCCCTTCGAGCAATCAAATTGATTGCATCTAATGTTCCTTGGTTGGGCTGGCCATAACCAGCCCCGACATATCCATCGTCAACCATCACTTTCTCCACGCCAATGGCCTTTTCAGTAATGGTGGCTGCGGTACTTGTGGTAAGTTTGTAAACGGCAGCAATTTGTTTGTCCTTGGGTTGGCGAACACTTATGCCCATTACGGGTATTTGCGAACCGGCAGCATGCAATCCAGCAAGCAGGCCAGCGTGCGTGCCCGTACTACCGGTCGCTAAAACAATCCACCCTATGTCCAATTTATTTTCTTTAATTTGATGAAGTATCTCGTAAGCGCATGAGACATAACCAAGGGCACCGATTTCGTTAGATCCACCGCCTGGAATGAAATACGGTCTACGCCCAGCTTTTGCCAGCTTGTTTGAAACCTCAGTAGCCTCAGCATTCATATCCAAACCCGCTGGTCGAAACTCTATGCTCGTGCCAAACATGTGATCAAAGAGAACGTTGCCAGTTTCCTCATAATCTGGCTGTCTGTCCGGCACACGGCGTTCGAGCAAAGCGTGACAATCAAGACCAAATTTGCATGCAGCAGCTGCAGTTTGACGGACGTGGTTCGACTGTACCGCTCCCTGCGTGACCACCATGTCAGCGCCACTCTCAATAGCATCTGCAATCAAAAATTCCAATTTCCTGGTTTTGTTCCCACCTGTTGCCAAACCTGTGCAGTCATCTCGTTTAATCCAAAGGTTCGGCCCACCAAGCGCCTCGCTCAAGCGAGGCATCGCTTCCAGCGCAGTTGGTTTATGGCAGAGGGAGACACGAGGAAAATCTTTCAGTTGCTTAATCATGGCTTTTGTCTGAGTCCTGTCGAATAAAAGAATGGTATTCAAATCCTATAAAGCTCTACGTTATTGCGCCGAAAATAGCGAGTTCTTTTGCATGCTGCCATTTGCCAAAAACAGAATTACTGAACATCCAAGCAATCTAGGTCTAAGCCATCACGCACATGAAAAAAATAAATTAATCTCACCGCGCAAATTACAACCCTGCCCAAAACAAATTGAACCAATACCTGAAGGTCCCCAAATTGCTACCTTGACGTGATTTCTGAAACAAAGGACACTTTGCTTCCCTTCGGATTAAATATTTGCGTACCCACGGGGCTTGTTCTTTTCAATGGATTTCAAAGTACATTTTAAACAAAAAAGAATCACGAACGACGGTGTTGGCATTCATGTTCGCACTGCTGGAAGTGGGTTGCCGATTTTGTTACTCCATGGATACCCACAAACTGGTTACATGTGGCACAAAGTAGCGCCATTACTTGCTCGGGATTTCAGTGTCGTGATCGCTGACCTCCGCGGATATGGGGATAGTGACAAGCCAAAAACTGATCACAAGCATAGTCCTTATTCGAAACGTTCAATGGCTGGAGATATGCGAGAAGTCATGCGTAAATTGGGCCATCAAACATTCGCGGTCGCCGGACATGATCGGGGGGGACGTGTTGCACACCGAATGGCACGAGACTACCCAGACACCATCACTCAACTTGCTCTATTGGACATCGTACCAACTCTTGCAATGTATGAAAAGACTAACAAAAACTTTGCGAGCTCCTATTATCACTGGTTTTTCCTAATTCAGCCTTCACCATTTCCGGAAACTTTGATTGAGCACGACCCAGAGTTTTTTCTTAAACATAAAACCAATCACTGGGGACGGACCGCAGGGGCGATCACGGATGAAGCTTTTTCAGAATACTTGCGGTGTTTTTCAGACCCTGCAACTATTCACGGCAGTTGTGAGGATTACCGTGCCTCCGCGAGTATTGATCTTGAGCATGATCAAAACGATATACTCAAAAAATCCAAGATGCCCCTTCTTGCACTATGGGGTGATGTTGGATTTGTTGGACAGAATTACAATGTAATTGGTGAATGGCAAGCTGTCGCCACTGATGTTCAGGGACACAGCGTTCCAGGAGGTCATTTTCTGGCGGAAGAATCCCCATATGAAACAGCAGAAGCACTAATCAATTTTTTCTCAAAGGTAAAATGACGAGAAAATGGCTAGTTGCAGCAAAGTGAATTTGGCACCATCTTGCTGGATATTGCAGCAAGCGAAACTTTGGCCAAATGGGTCTAAAGTTTTAGATTTTGCTTCAGGGCGTGGTCGTCATAGCGGAGCGTTAATCACGGCGTTTCCTGGCCGGTTTGAGATTCTGGCAACAGACTATAATTATTCGGCGCTTTGCGAATTGGCGACGCAATTTCCGAGCATCA
>QBYK01000108.1 GCA_003282865.1 SAR116 cluster bacterium AG-325-I21
CAGTCGCACCTGAACTATACATCGCGGTCGGAATCTCTGGAGCTAGTCACCATATGGCGGGGTGTGGAAATTCACAGACCATTGTTTCGGTTAATTCTGATCCAAATGCAGAAATTTTCAAATCATCTCGTTTTGGTATAGTGGGTAACTCTCAGGAAATCATGCCTGCCCTAGCCGAAGAAATCAGGAAGCTTAAGGCGTAGCATATAAGGGGCGGACTGATCCGCCCCTTATATGCTACCAGACCGGAAACACTAACGGCTTATTAACAACAACTCTTAGCGACGCTGTCTTGAGCACAGAAACAGGTTTTTGCCGGCACAATGTCAGCGCGCGCGCTGCGTTCATTGAATAAAGCAGTGACCTCAGCAAGTTCCTCAGGTGCATCGCCTCGTGCTTCAAGACAGAGTTTGAGACCCAATAAGCCCCACATGTTGTCTTTCCAAAGTTTGATATCGGCACGGTAGACGGCTTCTGCTTCTTCGACCTCCCCTTGTTCGAAAAGTAATGCACCTAGGATGTGGCGCACAGGTTGCATCTGTCCCCAAGGCTCATTGTACGCGAGGTTGAGTGAGAGATTGACACCACGGCGCAGATGGTCAAAAGCCGCAGTAAAGTCAGAGGCTTCACCTCGAGCCTTTGCGAGGAACTGCTTACGGTATTCGATCTCACCATCCAAAACAGCAGCATTAACCAAGTGAATGCACGGGCCATCGCTTGGGTCTTGATACATCAAGTTGTTATGCAATACACGGCCAGCAAGCGCTGGATTTTTGAGTGCTTCATAAAATAGAACTTGTTCTGCTTCTGCCTCTGCAACCATGCCCTTGGAGGCATAGGCTACACCACGCGCGTAGTGCTGCGTTACTATTGTAGAAGCGAAGACTTCCTTGTCAGAGAAAGTCGGTTCAGCAATTATATCATCCCACATTCCGAAGCGAATCATGACGTGGAACGGCAGGGCAACATAGGACTCAAGGAAAATTGCGCCCATTGGTATGATCCCAGCAAGCATGAATTGCACGCCTGAATTCTCATCGCCTGCAGGATTTGCTGCTGACGCTTTTCGAGCGTATTTCATGGCTGTTTCATATTGGCCTTCAAACATTGCACACCAAACCACAAAGTGGTGGTTGTGCATTCGATAGAATTTGTAAAACTGGGATTCATTGCCAGTGAGTGCGACGTATTTATCATCAGCTTCTACAGCAGCTATATTACATTCAACGGCCTCTTTCCACTGTCCAACCCAAGCATCTATGTGAGAAGGCATGTGCACGAGGTGCCCCATACTAGGCATGGCAGTACGGAGCACATCAGCTGCCGGTAAGGCTCGTTCTGGGAATGGAGACAACTCCAAGCAGTGACAATATAAATGGCACAATGCAATATGTTCTGTTGCACCTTCAATGTTCTCAAAGGCATCTTCCATAACTTTAACGCAAGTTAGTGTGTTGTCATCCGCCGGAGTGATTTCACCAGACTCAGTATTCTTGTCCCAAAGTTGCCATGCTTTGAGGTTCATGAGAGCCTCTACGTAAATTGCAGCTACGTCCAAATTGCCTTGATACTTCACGTAAAGTGGAGCCATCGCTGCTGCAAAAGCAGCATTGAGTTCCGGAGTGTTACCCATGTTAAGAACTGAGGGGTCAGCTGCGTCACGTGCTTCTTCAGAGTGGCGCGCGGCTAATGCATCAATAAGATCTTGTTCTAATTCTGAACAACCCGATTTAAGAGAGATCGCCTGTTGAATTGGATCAAAGCCTGAACCCAAGCCAGGCGTCCAGTTGTAATTTGAGGAAACACAATATGCTATGCCCCAATATGCCATCGCGCAGTCCGAATCGAGTTCAGCTACCTTCATGTAACAAGCAATTGCTTGTTCATGGTTAAAATTCAGCATATGTCCGAAGCCTTCAACGAACGTTTTCCGAGCATCTTCATTGGCGCAAGTAATTGTTGTGGCGAATGAATAGTTTGACGCGTTTCCAAAATCATAATTCATTGGTGCGAGAGACATCTGGACTTCCCCTATTAATTTTGTTGCTGTTTTTGATGTACAGACCAAACGGTACATTACTAGGAGTAACCAGCCTAGAAAAGATTGTCAATGTGCACTGTTTGTGCGTGAATTCATCATGAATGTACCAACCTTCATTGTTTACCAGAATCAAAGACGAAAAATGGCGTGAGTAAAAAAACAAATGAAAAATAAATTTCCAATCATCGAGCCGATCTGGATTGGCCTGGCTTTTGTTTTTCTTGGCTGGCTTTACACAACGTTTCAAGTAATTTTTGCGTCTGTTGGCACTGGGTTCAGTGCTCTTGGACCTGGAATGCAATTTTTTGACAAGTATAGAGACAAGATCTTCTTTGGACCTGAATCAATTATCTTTTATTTGCCAATATGCACAACATTAGAGGCCGGATGGAGCGTAAAAACTTGGCTGGAGTCTTTTTTAATGTGGGCGTTTATGATTTTTGCAATGATGCTCCCAAGCCTTTTGCCCACCCTTAGCTCCAAAATCTTAGGCTTAAAAAAATTTTGTGAGTTTTTGCTGGGCTATTTGGCAGTTTGGCTATTGTTTTGTGTTGGCTGCATTTTTATTCAATGGGTTTTGCATACCAATGGTCTCCTTAGTGATGATATGTTGATAACGCATTCATGGTTTGCATCCCTCGTATTAGCTCTGGTAGGAATTTATCAATTTTCAAAAATTAAATTGCGGTCATGTATTTCTCGAAATCAACTGTTGGTTTCATGCGTAGAATCATCGGGTGGCATTGAGTTAAACTTGCAAGCCGGAACAAAGTTTGGCATCTCGTGCGCTATAAGTTGTGGCCCTTTAATGCTAACCATGTTTGCCTTTGGCTTAATGAATGTTATTGCAATGCTGGTCTTAACGGTCATGATGTTTGTTGAGACCAACCTTTTTTATGGGGAAAGTTCCAAGAGGTTTATTGGTTTGGTCGCTTTGGTATATGCTGCTTTTAGCCTAGAGGTTTTTGCTTAAACGCCAATTCGAGGATAACTGTCTT
>QBYK01000109.1 GCA_003282865.1 SAR116 cluster bacterium AG-325-I21
ATACAGATGGCTATAAGCGCCGCGAGGCCGACCTCGAGGAAGTTTCAGGTAGCCAGGGTGGTATCACCAGTCTCGCAAATCAATCTGGCTTGGGTGTGCGTGTTGCCGATATTCGTCGGGCCTTTGATGGGTTTTTACTAGGCCGAACTAATTCAACTAACGCAAGTTATCAAAAGGTGGATATATTCCTCGATAATTTACGCCAGCTTGAAAATACACTGCTGCCAACTGAGGGCGGTTTAAACGAACAATTGGGACGTTTTTTCTCTGCTATGTCTGACGTCGCGGCAGCCCCAACCGACATTGCCTCAAGATCTGTGGCGATTGAGATCAGTAAATCTCTGGTATCATCATTTAACGGTCTCGCAGCGCAACTTGACCAACTCCAAAATGGTGCCTTAGAGCAAACAAAAATTGGTACTTCTTCACTATCAATTCTTGCAAAAGAGTTAGCATCCATAAACGCTAGAATATTATCCTCTGGGCAAAGCGGGCAGACGCCAAACTCTTTGCTGGACTTGAGAGACAAAACTATAAGTGAAATGTCATCTCTAACTTCTCTAAGCGTAGAGTATTCGGATGTCGGCTCTGCGAAGGTTAG
The DNA here is from genome assembly GCA_003282865.1 of SAR116 cluster bacterium AG-325-I21. Lineage (GTDB taxonomy): Bacteria > Pseudomonadota > Alphaproteobacteria > Puniceispirillales > Puniceispirillaceae > UBA3439. The sequence continues at coordinate 602 of QBYK01000109.1, forward strand.
TATTGGCTCTAGTGGTATGGGGCCTATTTTAGTGGATAATAGCACATTTAATACTGCGGGGCATAACATTGCATTCGGAAAACTTCAAGTGACCCTTGGTTCTGGATCGGTTTTTCGCCCAACCAGCCAGGTTGATGCTGGGTCCTTAGCCGGAGCAGTTGACGCGTATTCACTTATCGAAGAGGTAAAAAACGACCTTGATAATTTAGCGTTTCTTTTGTCTAGCGCTGTCAACGAACAGCACGAGAATGGAATAGACCTCAATGGAAATACAGGTAAATCTATGTTTTCTGTATTTGGCCTAAGCGTAGAGTTAAGTCCTTCAGCTAGCACCGACCTCAGAGTTCAAATTGATGTCAGCGATCCGATGTCACTGCCATCTGGACCCCTAACAGCGCGGTATGATAAGACATCAAACATTTGGACTTTAAATGGCGAGGGGCTGGCAACACCAATTACGGGTAGGACACAGCTTCAAGGTCAGGGTTTTGATATTATTGTAACGGGCACCCCGAGAGACAATGATTTTTTTGAAGTCACACGTGGGTCATCAGCGGCTTCCAATATTAGTTTACTGCTTTCTAAGCCCCAGGAAATTGCAGCCTCTGGTAAACTGAGTGTTGAAGCTGCGGTGAAAAACACAAGTGACGCATCTGTTGTTGCCACAAGTCTCAACAATGTTAAAAAAGTAGAACCGTTTGATATTTCCAAGACATTAAAGAATTCACTCTCACCAATTGAAGCCACCAATTTTTTGTCTAGCGGGCTTGTTAGTGTAATCCCTGCTGGAACTCCTAGCGCCAAGATTGCATCATTTAAAAAGCAGTCCTCAGCTAAGTTCCAGCTTCAGGGGCTGGTTCTTAACAACCTTCAGCAGTTGTCGTTTCAACGCACTGGATCAGATAACAATGGTCCGCACACGTTTGATATTAAGTATGGTACAGCCTTTCCAAACGCATCGTCTTCGGCAAAGTGGACTGATAGCGCCGAACTGGCCAATCTTTTAAATAGTGGGGTCCTCAAAAGCACAGCAAATCTCTCAATGGTTGATTTAGGCATTCGTGTTTCCGGCAGGGAAGGGAACTTTACGCTTGTTTCAGGTAGTGGAAATTTTGTCTCTACCGGAAGTGGAATTGCTTCTGTATCTGCAGGAGTTGGAGCCGTTCAAGCAGCTATAAGTGATGCCGCCGCGGCATCTGACTTTCAAGTGTTTACGCGCGAAGGTCGGCATATTGCTGGCACCGCATTGTCTGCAGATACTGTAACCAACCTTTTAAGCACTACAAACGGCTTCTCGCCGGAAGCTGTCTATCGGGGAGACTATTTAAATCGTGAGGACAATGCGTATAGAGATATTTCATTAAACGTCAGTCGAAGCGGTGGTTTGCATCTTGTTGAGAGCGGGAGTAATGGTTCTCTAGCTAGGTCAGTTGGTGGAACGTCAGGTATACCAGTAAATAATGCGACCGCAGATACTTTAAAAATCACCATGGCAAATGCAGAGACGGCTAGTGTTGCAGTGTCCGCTGGAGCTTCAGCAAAGGCGGTGGCTGCAACCGCAAATAAAACATTTAATAAACTTGGAGTGAGCGTTGAGGCAAGGCTTGTGACCGAACTTTATGGGTTTGCTTCTGGAACTGTAGAGTTTGAAATTGAGTCTGAGAACCGGATGCCAGTTAAGATCAGCGCGGATGTTACCAGTACAAATCTGACGAACCTCGCATCGTCCATTAATCAAACCTCAAATTCTACAGGTGTGACAGCGTATCTTTCAACTGACAAAGCCCGCTTGATATTGGAAAGCTCAGAGGGGGAAGATATTGTCTTAGGTGAGTTAAGTGAGGCTAGCACAACATTTTCAATGCGCATCATTGACAAAGATAATTTGCCAGCCATCACGCAAATTGGAGCTTTGACGGGCGCTGGTTCGTTTGGAACATTAACCCTTGCAACCAAAACGTTTGCTATCAGCAATAGCTCTGGTGAAGGTGTGGGTGCAACGGCTGATGTCACACTCAACAATGGAAATCTCACCCTCGCAATAAATGACAAAGGCAATGGGTACAAAGTCGGTGACACCTTTACTGTCCTTGGATCAGCACTTGGTGGTACGGACGGAGCTAATAATCTAACAATAACGGTCGGAGGTCTCGATAACAATTCGGTGATAGAAATGGGAAGTGTAGTTGGTGGTGAGCGAGTTAAAAGCGCGCGGTTCTCCGGGCAACTGTTTTACACAGCATCAGAGAGTTTTACTCTTCAACAGGCTACTCTTGGCGTTACGAAAATTTCGGCTAAAGATGAAAACCTTGGTGGAATGGCTGATGTAAAGACTAATTTAAATGGTGATATTAAAACCATAGATTATGGGGTTAATAGTGACATCGACGAAAGCGACTCGTCATATGATGGCAATGG
>QBYK01000110.1 GCA_003282865.1 SAR116 cluster bacterium AG-325-I21
AACTTGCGCCTTTTTGTTTGACTCTGCCTTCGCTTCGGCTTGTTGCTGGCTGCTCTGTGCAGCCGTGCTAGCGGCATTTGCAAGCTGTGCTAACTGGCCCTCAATGCCGCCAAACAAAACATCCTGTTCTGATTTTCCGGCAGCTGCTTTTGCCTTTTCAATCGCATTTAGCGTTTTTTGAAGCAGTTGCGGAAGGTCTTTTTGTTCGGCTTCGGTGGGAGTAAAGTTTACTACAACGTTTTCGCCAAGAGTCTCGACTTCTATATCACCGCGCGAAATCGCCTCTTGTAAGGCTTTAACAAGATCATCGGCATTACTTTGTTTTTGGCCATTGCCGTCGCTATCTTTGGTCTTAGTCTGTGATTCTAGGTCTGGTTTAGTTGTGTCGGTTGTCTGTTGGGTCATCTCATTTGTGACCGACTTTGCTGGTGAGGGGCTGAAATTTAGGGATAGGACAGTGGTTCCCTTCGGCTGCTCAACAATTGGGACAATCTTCTGTACACCAAAGGCATTTTTTAATGAGCCGGAAATCTGTTTGAATTTAGGAACGTTAAACTCAGCAAATGACAGAATAAGAACGAAGAAAGCCATTAACAGGGTTGCCATATCAGCGAATGTTGCCATCCAAGCTGGCGCCCCGACAGGTGGGCATTTAGGACATTCTTCTTCCTCTTCTTCGATGACTTCATTTTCGTCTTGTTCAGCCATTTTTATACCCTTACACAGAAACGATTATTTTAGTCTTTGATTATTTTAGTGTTTAATGAAATGCGCCGTTAAGCAGCTTCGAGTTTGGCTTGCATTTTTGGAGGAAGGTTGGCGACCATTTGATCTTGTATGTTGCGGGGTGACTCGCCTCTAGCTATGTTCCGCAACCCTATAACGACCAAACCGCGGTAGATTGTTTCATAAGCTGTGTAACCCTCAAGCTTCACCAACATCGGCATAAAAATAATGTTAGCGATGATCGCGCCATACATCGTGGTCAAAAGTGCCACCGCCATAGCGGGGCCAATTGCTTTCGGATCGGCCATATTGCCGAGCATCAGAACAAGACCAATCAATGTCCCAATCATGCCCATTGCCGGACCGATGTCGATCCAGCCCTTCACTACGAGTTGATTGGACTCATGCCTAGCCCTCATCGCCTTTATTTCCTGGTTCAATTGTGTCACCAATTTATTCTCGTCGGCACCATCAACTAGCATTTGCAGTCCTTTTTGGAAAAATTTATCTGGCACTTCTTGGCCTTCTAGTGCCATCATCCCGTCTTTTCTAGCGATGGCCGCAAGCTCTGCCATTCGTTCAACCAATTCGTCCATTTTTTTGACTGGTGGAAGAAACGCTTTGCCCATAGCGGCAAAGCTACCCAAAAAAACAGGGAGTGGACAGGTGTACATAACTGCAAAGAAGGTCCCACCAAAAACAATCAATAATGAGGGTACATCAATGAATGGCGCAACGCCACCGCCTGATATCATTGCGCCTATGATCATGCCGACGGCGCCAAGAAATCCAATAAGGGATGCAATATCCATGATTTAGTTACTCTTTTCCTCAGTTGACCGTATACTTTGAGGGGTCTAAGCAAAAACAATACCAAAGCAACTATGGATTAAAAAATTTGCTGTAAAAACAAAAAATAAAAGAATTGTTTAATTTTTGCCACGATTATGGCGCAAGATATGCTTATGACTATTTAGCAGATTAATGCCTCGTGGCGCCAATGCAAGATTAATACGAAAGTTTTGGCAAAATAGAACCTTTTGGAATAAATAAATTATGAAGATTGTTTGTTGGTGTAAAATGACAATGCAAAATTCCCGACCCCTTTTTGGCCTATTGACTGTTTTTGCGACATTTATATGGCCAATGTTTGTATTTAGCCAAACAGCGAAGAGCGAATTGCCAGTTGATAAAACTATCATAAAGTCTGGGAAGTTTATGGCGCGTGAACATCTAGTCATTGATTTACAAAATGGCGTTGAATGGATGCGCTGCTCTGTTGGCCAGGTTTGGAATGGGAGTGGCTGTGAAGGCGAAGCACTTAAATTATCTCAGGAGGATGTGTCAAAAGCGATTGTCATCGCCAACGACCAGTTGGGTCCGGGTTGGCGACTACCAACCCGGGTTGAGCTAGAGGGGCTGGTTTGTAAGGAATGCGCGCCGGTTAAGATAGAGCTCGATAGCTTTCCAGATACGCTAGCTGAACCTTATTGGACTGGCGAAGTAAATGGGTTTGCTCCAAGACATATTTGGACTGTAAATTTTATGACGGGTCACACTTATGGGCGTTTCTTTCCAACCCAGGAGGTTTTGTTTAGGTTGGTTCGCGATCGTTAAATACGCTTATTAAAAATTTTCCAGCTTATTAGCTTGACAAAAAATCCGCATACACCAATCCCAATGATTGCCGTGGCAAACCAAGCGGGAGTGAGAAAGTCGATCACGGCAAGCCGGTCGCCACCTACAATAGCCAAAATTATCAACATGAACGTAAAAAGCACAAATGACCGAATAATGCTGCAGCGGTGGCAGGGGCCTGATTTTACGTTTGTGCGTGTTATAAGCATGAAACCCTTTGTTGCGATTTCGTTGATAAAATCTATATCACTTACAGTTTATTGTTTATTTTGCGGGTTATCAACATGTGTTTCGAAACATATTTCATGTCTTAATTCTGACATCTACGGATAACAAAAATCTTGCAAATTTACTAAATATTTGAATTATAACGATATTACTGTCGATATCTTGACAAAAGTGCTTGTCAAATGATTATTTTGCAAATTGTGTGCCGGAACTCCAGAGTTTTCGCAGGAGGACGGGATCATGCAACTTACTCAGTCAGTAAAACTAAAGCAAAAACAGTCGCTGGTGATGACGCCACAATTGCAACAAGCAATTAAATTACTGCAATTGTCGAATTTGGAGCTTAGCCAGCATCTGCAAGAACAG
>QBYK01000111.1 GCA_003282865.1 SAR116 cluster bacterium AG-325-I21
GCCCTGCGCTCGAAGAAATCGCTGGTGATAAGAAAGATAGCCTGTCAATCGTCAAGCTAAATATCGACGAAAACCCGCTAACACCGCAGAAATATAACGTTCGCGGCATTCCAACATTGCTGATTTTCAAAAATGGTGAAGTTGTCGCTGAAAAAGTGGGTGCCTTACCAAAATCGCAGTTGGAAAGTTGGATTGATCAATTAGTCTAAAGCCAGTTTACATAAAGATGCTGTAAAGCAAATGTTCTAGTCGGGCAGCGTTTTGTTTTGCACAAGAACATGACCGACGAGATAAAGTGAGCCGCAAATAATAACCGGATAGGCGGGATCTAGGTTGTCGAATGCCGTTATGATGCTTTTTGCTGGTGCGGCGTCCAGACACTGTGCCAAGGCGGTATCTGTCATTTTAGTGGCGCTTAGGCTGGCTGGCTGGTCAGGGATGGCAAGACAGCGAACCGATCCAGCAAGGGCGGCAAGTGGTGCCAGGAATTCAGCCGGATCGCGCGTGTTTAACGCGCCGCAAATAATATTCCATTTGCCATCACCAATTTGTCCAAGTGTCTTGGCCAAAGCCCGCGCCCCATGTGCATTATGCGCGCCATCAATCCAGATTGGGCCATGCGGCCATAATTTTGCCAATAGGCCGTCATTAAGTGGCTGCACCCGCCCGGGCCAGACAGCTGATTGGATGCCGATGGCAAACGCATTTGCCATCTGGCACTGGCCTCGCGATGGCAATCGGTTTTTTGCCGCAAGATCAAAAAGACATGCAGCTGCTAAGCCAGCATTTTCAAGCTGATGTTGGCCATGCAGCCCCGGTGCCGGAAGAAAGAAATCTTCGCCCGCGCAGGATAGATGAATGCCGCCATCATCGGTTTCTGCGATACGGAAATCACGACCTGCGACCTTTAGTGAAGCTCCGATATTTTTGGCATGGGCGGCTAGAACATGCAGGACCTCAGTCTGTTGATCGGCGCTGTAACAGGCTGTCTGCGCCCGCATGATGCCAGCTTTTTGACTAGCAATTTGGCCCAGGTCAGTGCCAAGAAAATGTTCGTGGTCTTGGGCAATCGGGGTGATGATCGTGGCAAGCGGTGTTTTCAATACATTGGTGGAGTCAAGCGCGCCACCAAGCCCAGTTTCTAAAAGCAATAAATCTGCTGGCACCCGCGAGAATGCCAGCATCGCGGCCGCTGTGGTGACTTCGAAAAAGGTCACTGCCATGTCGCCATTAGCGGTTTCGACTTCTTCAAGTAAATCGGCAAGCCCGCCATCGTCAATTAGCCCACCAGCAAGCCGGATGCGTTCATTAAACCGGCATAGATGCGGCGAGCTGTAGACATGAACCTTGAGGCCGGCTTCTTCGGCCATGGCTCTTAGTAACGCAATTGTCGAACCTTTGCCATTGGTGCCAGCGACATGGATTGTTGGCGGCAAATGATGATGCGGATTGCCAAGCTTTTCCAATAAGGCAAAGGTGCGATCAAGACCAAGATCAATTAATTTCGGATGTAGTCGTGCCAACCGGTCAAGCGCCGCTGCGGCGCGGTCGGCGGCGGCCATTTCTGCCGTTGATGACGGTGGCATTAGGCGCGCTTTCTGCTGTCTTTCGATCCCATCATGAAATCAAGAAGCCTACCAATATATTCAGGTTGTTCAGATCGTGGAATAACAGCATCAACCATGCCATGATCCATTAGATATTCGGCTGTCTGGAAATCCTCAGGCAGTTTTTCACGAACCGTTTCTTCAATCACGCGGCGTCCGGCAAAGCCAATGATGGCACCGGGTTCTGCGATCTGAATATCCCCAAGCATGGCAAATGATGCGGTGACACCACCGGTTGTAGGGTGCGCCAATAATACAAAATAAGGAAGATCAGCATCACGAACCTGCTCAACAGCGGCGATGGTACGTGGCAATTGCATGAGTGATAAAACGCCTTCTTGCATTCGTGCACCACCCGTTGATGGCACAGTGATCAGCGCTCCCTTGCGGGCAACCGCTTCCTGAGCTGCTCGGACGATACCATTGCCAACCATGCGCCCCATTGATCCGCCCATAAAGCGGAAATCAAACGCGGCGATAACACAAGGGTATCCACTGATGTGTCCCGCTGCAACGGCGATCGCGTCGTTCAGGCCGGTTTTGTTTCGCGTGTCACGAAGCCGGTCAGTGTATTTTTTGCTGTCGCGGAATTTCAAAGGGTCATCCTCGATAGGCGAAAGCGCTATAACATCATATTTGTCATCGTCAAACAACATAGCGAAGCGGTGTTCGGGCTGAAGCGGGGCATGATGACCGCATGTGGTGCAGCAGTAAAAAGCCTGCTCATATTCGCGATGAAAAATCATCTGGCTACAGGCGCTGCATTTGACCCACAAAGTATCCGGTACATCGTCGGCTTGAACCCATGCTTTGATTTTGGGAAGGACAGAATTTGTAATCCAATTCATTGCAATCTCCCTATGCGCGAATTGCAGCGCTAAGTTCGCCGACAAATGCGGCAACTTTACGGACAATCACCGCCCGATTTTCAGCAGAATTTGGGCTTGTTGGGTTTGCCAAGCCACCAGCAATGATATCAACCACGGCAGATCCGACGACGGCCCCGTCACTTAAGTTTGCTGACTGGGCGGCCTGTTCGGGTGTGCGGATGCCAAATCCAGTTACAATCGGAAGGTTGGTTTGTTTACGGATGCGCTGATACGCATCCGCAATGCTGGTTGCAACCGCGCTCCCCATACCGGTAATGCCGGTAACTGAGACATAATAAACAAACCCGCTGGCTTGCGCTAAAATAGCGGCCAAACGCTGTTCATTGCTCGTTGGGGTGATAAGCCGAATAAAATTCAAGCCAGAATCACGAGCCGGAATACAAAGCTCTGAGTCTTCCTCTGGCGGCAAATCAACGATGATTAA
>QBYK01000112.1 GCA_003282865.1 SAR116 cluster bacterium AG-325-I21
TGGCTAAATAATTACGGCCCTGATTCGAGGTCTTGATGAATGGACTAAGGTCACAGTTTATTGGTTTGAACGTCCTCAAAAGGGCTCTAACAAAATCTGTTAAATTATTTATTTGCCATTTTTTTAGTCCGGTTTTTGCTCTGGCTCAGTGCATCCACATAATGTCGCAATACATCCGATAGGGCACGGCTGGTATTGGCTGTTTCGCGTGTTTCGGCGGCAAGAGGGGTAAGGTTGGCAAGTTGCATGATGTCCCCGGCGCCTTTGTGAAAATGGGATGTCATGCCAACGGCCTCATATGTGCTGGCAATTTCTGCCATTTCAAAAATCCAACGATTTGCGTCTAGCGGAATACGCGGAACCATCCTCTTGATAGTAGCCAGCGTGTTTGGTTGGCTTTCGGAGAACTCTTGAAATAACTCATCACGAAGACCGGTTAATTCAGCCATCACTGCGACTGCGGCAAATAGGGAAAATGCGCCTTTGGTGCTACTGGCATAAACCATTTTCATTGCTGACGCTCGGCCGATTTCCGACCCCAGATCCCGTACAACCATTCCTTGGCCATTAAGTTGGCGTACAAGGGTGGTTTCTGCGCCGCTGACATACAGTCGGGTCAATCCTGCCTCTTTTATTGGGTTTAGCCCAATAATACCCCCGTCAACAAAATTTGTTACCGAACCATCAAAGGTGGCTGCGACCTTTCTTACGGTAGCAGGTGAGATGGCGTTACAATCAACGTAATCGGGGTAGGTATTGACGGCTTTCATTGCTGCTGCAACATGACCAGCTTGTTCAACGGCATACTCTGGTGGGAGTATAGACAAGATTAAATCCGCTGTTTTAACTAGTTCACCGAGACTAGGCATGATTTCAAGTCCCGCTTTTTTGGCTAAATTTCTTGTACGTTGACTTCTACCAGCGAGATAAGTGACGACCCGAAATCCGTTTTGCTGGAAAACAAGTGCACAGCCATGTCCCATATCTCCGGGCATTAGAATAGCGATAGTGTTTACCTGTTTTGATTTTCTCATGGATTTGTCCCTTTAACCATTATTAGTGGACGGGCGTACTTTTCAAGCAGACAAAATATCAGCTCAATCGACTGAGATCTAATATCAATTTATTATCGATCAGGGCTTCTTTGCTTCGAAAGGCAGCAAGGTCTGATGCTCCGGTGAGAAACAGAGTGAGTGACATTTGCCGCTGCAACTGAACCACAAGGTTTGAGAGACTGTCCGGCGATGGCGTTTTATTGTGTCTGAGAAGCTGAGTCAGCAATGGCCCAGCAAGTGATATCATTTCAGCTCCAAGCCAGTAAGCACGCATGGCGTCTAACCCATGCCGCACTCCACCCGATGCAATGATATGTCGGTTTGAAAATGAATCGCGCATGTTGAGCAAGCATTCAAGTGTGGGAATGCCCCAATCCAGAAATGGGACAAAAAGATTCACATCATGATCACGGCGTGCAGATTCAATCCTTGCCCAGTTTGTGCCGCCAAAACCGGCAACATCAACTGCCATAACACCGCAATCAAATAGCTCTTTGGCAACTGGAACAGAAATGCCCGCGCCAACTTCCTTAACAATTACCGGGGCTATGTTAGCCTTTACGAGGGTCGCAATGGCGTCCCGCACACCGCGCCAGTCATTTTCGCCCTCGGGTTGCACGGCTTCTTGAAGTGGGTTGAGATGAATTGCGATTGCATCAGCCTGTAAATCATCAATCGCAGCTTTGGCAAGGTCAAGGCCGCTGGGCCGCGCCAGTTGAATGCCGCCAAGATTGCCAACGATTGGAATGTCAGGTGCAAGGTCTCGCAAATAGGCCGCACTCTGCCCGCTCTCCAATGCCGCGCGTTGCGACCCAACGGCAAACGCAATTTTTCGTTCTTGGGCCACAGTCGCAAGTGCCCTGTTGATAGCTTCCGCGCGCGCGGTTCCACCGGTCATGGCACCAATCATCATTGGTGCGCTGAGGGCCCGCCCACAAAATGAAGTGGTAATATCAATCGTTTTGACATCAAGTTCTGGCAGGGCACAATGCATAAACCGCATGCGATCAAATGAATTTTCTCCTTTAGAATTTGTTTCAGGATCAAGTGAGAGGTCAATATGTGCGTCTTTCCGTGATGAAGCTTGAATTAAGTTTGATGTCATTCTACGCAGTCCTTTTCTTCATTTCGAAAAAACCCGTCCACGAGTATCATATGTGGTACTGTTAGTGCTGCAAGGCCAATGAAAATAATTTGTATGAGCTTGGCTTCTACAGTGCTCTCATTGAGCCATAAAAATGCGAACGCGCCTAAGACCCAGCTGGCAATGGTGTAACCCGCTGCCTGCATTATGAGGCGCTTTGGTGCCGCGGAGGCCGTCAATATTCGCCAAATTCTTCCCATATGCCTACTAGTGTGAATAATACAAAAATATAATGCAAAGCCGACAAGCGGAGGTAAAGCTGCCAAAAGCGCGGTGATGATTAATATCTCTGCAAACCTTTTTCGTAGAGCTGGCTCTCGTACTGCAAGTATTACATAAAGAATGCCAAAGCTCAGCAATATTGGGGCTGCAAGCTGTCCTAAACGCATAGCAAGGTCCGGTGCGCCGTAGGTTAAAATAGCAAATAACGGTGCCACTTCGTCTGGATGAAAATAGATGATGCCAAAAACAGGCACCCCACCATGGAGGACGATTTGTACAAAAAATGGCAATCCAGACTTGGCACTCGCATCGCCCCAGCCAAAATGAACGACTGATATAACCAAAAATACCGTCAGCATTTCGCCCGGTAAGGCAATCCATAGGGCAATGATTGTTGCCGCGGTGAAGCCGTAATAAATTATGAATTTTGCTGCGGTGTAAGGGGATTTTCCAGCACCAAGGTGAG
>QBYK01000113.1 GCA_003282865.1 SAR116 cluster bacterium AG-325-I21
ACTCATTATTATCCTCTTTGTAGAGGTGGGGCTTGTTTAATCCTGTCAGGGAAACTCTGGGAATACCGCCATCTGTGAAGTTCTTAATGCTAAAGTATTGCTCAAAATGCGTTTTCAAGACTGGCCATTCTTTGTCTATCGCGGCAAACCAAGCGGTATTTCTATTACGCCCCTTGCTCATAGTGGCTTGTCTAAATACACCTTCATAGGATAACCCAAGTCTTTGGGCCGCCTTACGAGATTTTAAATTCAAGGCATTGCATTTCCATTCATATCTTCTGTAACCGGCCTCAAACGCCCAACGCATCATTAAAAACATTGCTTCGGTTGCTTCAGTTGTCCGCTGAAGAGTTGGTGAAAAGTTAATATGACCAACTTCAATCGTCCCATCCTCTGGATTAATGCGAAGATAACTTGCAACACCAACAGCACGTTGGTCTGAAATTCTGATTATTGCAAAAAAACACGGGTCGGCGTCTGATTGAATTTTGTTTATCCATTGATAATAGTCTTTCTCACTATCAAATGGTCCATATGGTAAATAATCCCAATTCTCATTACCGCCGGGTTCCATATTAGCCATAAAAAGCTGTTTACTATGTCTGTTAGAATCTAATGGCTCTAACCTCACGTAATTGCCGAGTATAGACAGGCCTTTTGGGTGAGGAGGCTTCACAAAAGAGGTGATTTTATCACCCAGTTTCATTTTGTTGCACACCAATCGTCATGCAGACACACGAAGTGAAACATTTCAACTGGTTATACCAAATATGATATAGAAAATGGTGCGGCCAACAAGGAGGTCTGTGCTACTATTAGGCACCATTACCAATGGAAATGCACTTATACCGACAGTTTACGTGAACGTGCCTCACTGTCAATGCGCACAGATGTTTCTCAGTATGTTTCACAGTGAATAGAAATCTTCGGGCAATGGAATAAGCCTAATACATAAATACATAATATATTAGATGGGCAGGCAGGGACCATACCCACCTACGTACCTATTACATATGTGCTGTGAAACAGATTAGGTGAAAGAGCTGGTAACCATTTTAACGGGGCATACAGAGTCACTGAGGGCTATTAGATTTAGTGTGAGTCACGGTACATGGGTAGGTGTTAAGGAGTCTTTGTGAAGGGTCTTTTTGGGTATACAAACTAACTTTTAGATTCATACTGGTCTAATAAGATGCCTCTATACCCAACCGCTATATTCGGAATCTTATCTTTAAATTCCTGTTCTATATCCTTCCATATCGGGAGACACTCTTTCATCGCCTGTTCGTTCTTATACTCAAATATATGCCCAAGTTGAAATTGGTCTTTCTTATTCCAAATGCGGGTAATTGAATAACGCTTTAATCCATTTCTATCCAAACGAGGCATGAACTTACCCTTTACTGAGTCCCACTTCAAAAGACTTAGCTCTAATTCATTCTCACTCTTAAACGATTGAATCGTTATGTTAACCAGCAAACTGAACTCCAGTCATATCCATAGATATTCTTATATCTTAATTGTATCATTTTCTGGAAGTTTTGTCCTTCATTATAAATTTTGTCCAAGTAATTGGCTGGTACTCATATAATTCACCACTGTTTAATGGACCTAATACAATCATCTCGCAGCAATTCTTGTCTCCTCAAAATATTCCCGTTGTCTTTCCAGTCTTCTTTGATAGCCATTCGTTGGTTTGCCTTTGAAGATTGATTGGAACATATCCAGAAACCAATCTCTATCAAAAGCGTGGCGTTTACTACTTTAATGAGCAGGCTCCATGCGATATCAGGCAGCATTATTTCCGTGATAGAATAGTTATCTGTCTTGGTGTTAACCATCATCAAACGCAACGGGTGGCTGTGGGTCATTAACTGACCTGAGAGGTCAGTTTTTTGCTTAAAGATTCGTTAAAAACCCCCATCTCCCACGTTATCTTACAGTCAAACATTTTGGAATAATCACTAAATGAATTTTCCAATTGTGGAAGGGCAGCTTTAGCGTGTTCACCTGTCAGAAGATAAAACACTGCCATTCCCCTATCGGGAGCAATGTGAAAAGTGTCAACTTTAATAAGACCTTTTAGTCCACGAAGGTCTGAATTTTCTTCTGCCCAGTCATGTCCGGCACTCATTATTTTTGCATTAATGTATCTAAACCGGCCTATAATAACCACTTGTGGCATCACTATCCTCCTCAGTGTTTTGTCATTTAAAGTCCATCGTAACAATACGATTTGTTTTCATTTTCAAATGGACAGCAATCTAATAGACATTGCCCCGCCTATTTTAATGATTGCAAAACAATTTCTCTGTGCCAGATGTAAAGCCCAGACAAAATTGTTAAAGCGCTGCCAATTAGCATAATTGCATTTACTTGTTCACCAAGAATTAAGATGCCAGCAGTCATGGAAAACAGAAGCCTCGTGTATCGGAAAGGGATAACAACAGACATATCACCTAATCTCACAGCCTCAGTCATAAAGAAAAAACCCAAACAACCAGCTACAATCATTGCTGTAAGTATGAAGATATGTTCTGAACTGGGTACGGTGGGTTCGCCTTTAATAATGAGTAGAATACTACCGCTGAAAATAAAGATAAAACACGAGTAAAATGAAAGAAGCAGAGTTGAAAAATTTTCACGAACCAACTTGGTAGCGATATCCCGCAAGGCCATACCTATTGCAGCAATAAGTACAAGGGTTGCTGTAATGTCAAAGGTGGTAGCACCTGGTTGGATGATTAATAAAGTTCCCAAAAAACCGATGAAAATGGCTGATACACGCTTCAGACCTACTTTTTCCCCAAGAAACAAAGCTGCGGCAGCGGTGACCATTAGTGGTACAGCCTGGATCACTGCCCCAATTATGGATAAGGGAACATA
>QBYK01000114.1 GCA_003282865.1 SAR116 cluster bacterium AG-325-I21
TAATCTAAAAGCCAGTCTCAGCCGCCCCGCTGTTTTGGCGAGCCCGGGCAGGCTCCTGCCCTGTATGAAAGCTATTTTGGTAAAGCCCAGCAGAGCGAAGTAACATGCTGCCTCTTTCTGGATAACCATGTGTACGGTGGGGTAAACTTTGGCCAAAAACTTTTGCGTGGCAAAAATAATATTATCGGGGCTTGGAGTCATATGCCACTGCTATGGCCAGTGCACCATGAACTTGGAGGGTAAGGTTGTTGGTGTGGGCGTAATGGTTGCCTCGAGGGGTTTTTGTCACTTCGCGGACTGAAAATAAATATTTCAACATCGCCCAGACAAAACTTTACATTCAGGAAATTGCCGATGCGGCCGATGCAAAAGAGTTGGTGGCATCAAGCGGTTTCCAAGCACTTGAAGATAGGATAAGTGTTGCTACTACCACAATCATAAACCTGGTTGACCCTGACGTAATTACTCTTAGTGGGCGCATTGCCGAGTTAAGCCAACAATATTTAAATGTACCGCGCAAGTGGCCCTGCTATTCCTTGAGCCAGGACGGCGAAACAAAACCTCGCCCAGCAAGCAATGTCCTATTTGCACTAGCATGGGGCGCGGCCAGGCTAATAGCACCAAGACGTGCCATTCAAGATTCCAGAAAGACCAGAGTTTTTGAGTTTTGTTATGGGCAGTTGGGCTCGGTGAGTGCTTCCAGCCTCATTAGCTCAGCAATGATAGTGAAATCACCGTAATCAATAACGTAACGGCGAACCACCCCATTGGGCTGCATTGAATAATTGATTTCATATTCCGGTTCCGCGGCTTTTGCCGCTGGCTTGAAGTATGCAATTTGAACCGGCCAATATCCTTTTCTTCCAAACTCCCCCAAGCGCGCCGCTGGGGCCTCAATCTTCCAGCTTCCAATCACCGTGTTCGTGGCAAGCAACGCATCATCGGGATCAGCCCCTGTGAAGACAGAGGCTGCGAGTATCGTTTTGCCTTGTTCCGCCCCATCAATGATGGCGTTCAAATGCCGCATTGGGAAATAGGTATCAACAGGAAGCTTCATCGGTGTGTTATCCGATACTGAAAAAAATGCGTTCCCTGCCTCAGAAGTTACGTTGGCATAACCGTTGAAGTCTTTTTTTGCTTGAAAACTGCTTTGTTCGCTGATCTCGAAACTATACTTGTCGCCTGCATTAGACTCCCAAGATTTAAAACGCGATATAATACGATTTGTATCTCCTTCTTTTCCTTCAAACTCAATTATATAATCCTCATTTGATTGCCATCCGCTGCAATCGCGGCCGAGAGTAAATGCGGACCGACCTATCACAGCCTGCACGTTTGAATTTTGGTCAGCCTTGCCCAATTGCATCTCATAAAACGCTCGGTGAGGGGTCACCGTCGCACCCAATGCAGCCCCAACAGGCATCAAAGCGAAAGCAAGCAACAACTGCAATACGAGTTTCATCGACATTGATACCGAGATAGAAGAAATTGGCGCCATGCAGGTGGAAGTGGGAATTGTAATATGGTAAATCAATAGGCCGACCTTTTAGATCCGCATTTTTTTAACCATATGTTTTCTGGACAGAATTGAGATGAAAAATGAAAAGACATGCAAGCTGCGTAATCGACAACGAAGCAGCGGCGCCAATCACAACAAATGAAGAGTTAAATGCGATCATAAGAGATTACAAGAAAGCAAAATTCCTCGCCGTAGACACGGAATTTATTCGTGAGCGTACTTACTACCCGCAATTGTGCCTAATCCAGATTAGCGATGGTGTTAAGGCAGCAGCTATTGACCCCTTGGCCAAAAATCTTGACCTCGCGCCCGTGTGGGGGCTGATGCGCGACCAAAAAATTACGAAAGTATTTCACGCTGGCAGCCAAGATATGGAAATTTTTTTACATCTGATGGGTGATCTACCGCGCCCTATTTATGACACACAAATTGCTGCCATGGTGTGCGGACTTGGTGATCAAGTAGGCTATGACAAGCTGGTGAAATCCATGCTCGACCAAGATATTGATAAAACATCGCGCTTTACTGATTGGTCAAAGCGCCCACTTAGCAACCGACAAATTCTCTACGCGCTTGATGATGTGATCTATCTTGCCCAGCTATATCCCATAATGCTGGAAAAGCTAGAAAGTGAAAAACGCAATCACTGGCTTGATGAAGAGTACGCAAAATCAAACAACCCAGCTACATATTCTGTTGACCCACAATTGGCCTGGCAAAAATTAAAGGTGCGCAATATGCGGCCAGCCGCCCTCCTGCGGTTAATGCATCTAGCGGCGTGGCGTGAAATTGAAGCTCAAACTCGTAATATACCGCGTAACCGTGTTATTCGTGATGAGACCCTAATCGATCTTTCCGGCTCAAATCCACAAGACCGAAATGGATTTGCCAATATTCGTAATTTTCCTGGCGGCAAGGATGGCAAGCTGGTAGCCCCAATACAAAAGATCCTTGAAAAAGTCGCATCCCTACCCGCATCTTCCCTGCCTGTCCATGAAAAACGCGGCTCCAGCAAACGTCCACCAGCGGCAGTGATGGAACTTTTACGCGTCTTATTGAAACATGTAACTGATAAGCACGAAATTGCCCCGCGCCTGATTGCATCGGCTGATGAACTAGAGGCCCTCGCTACCGATGACAATGCCCCAATCCGAGCACTTGCTGGCTGGCGCCGTGAAATCTTTGGAGAGTTGGCCTTGCGGTTGAAACGGGGGGAAATTGCTCTTGCAGTCAAGAATGGAAAAATCCTGCTGATGCAACACGATAAAAAAGTTGGTTGAAATTTTTGATGCCGTATAACTAGAAGTAGTATCCATTTTTTAAATATCACGATAAATCATCAAGGACATTGCGTGCCAACGCGA
>QBYK01000115.1 GCA_003282865.1 SAR116 cluster bacterium AG-325-I21
AATAATTTGCACTGGCAATTCCTTATTCAGATAATGCGCAGAAAATCTACTTCATGCCTAGTCTTCATAAGAGACAATTTTATTGCCATCAGCAAGCCAGCCGGCAATGCCATGGGTTAAGTGGCTCACATTCGTATACCCAAGTTGATTAATTAGAGCATTCCCAAGACTAGATGTTCTGCCCCCAATTTGGCAATATAACATTATTGGTGCTTTTTGTGAGGGTACAATGCTTTGGAATTTTTCTTGAAACTCAGGATGGATATTGCCACTTCGTTGAAAGGCTGTGATTGTTTCTGCGCCTTCGATAACGCCGGTATCAATCCATTCATCTTTACGCCTGATATCGATGATAATTGCACCTTCACTTTGGGCCTGTTTAAATATTTTTGGACTGGCTTGGCCCAATATAATTGGCTCGCTAACGTCAAGAAGTTCGATCTCGAAAATTAGCGTTGTGTTGGGTGGAATGACATTGCCCGCCCCCCTGGCGCCATACCCAAGTTTTGGTGGGACGGTTAGTTTCCGCACCTCGCCAACTTTCATGCCGGAGACACCCTGTTCCCATCCACGGATCACCTGACTAGCACCAATTTCAAAGCTGAGCGGCTGACCACGAGGCCTAGAAGCATCAAACACATCGCCATTGCTCAGCATGCCTTCATAATGAACTGTAACGCGTTTGCCGACTGATGCGACGGCACCGTCTCCCTTTGTGATTGTTTCTATTTTTAAATCAGCGACCATCTACTTTGAACCAGTTAAAAATAAAATAAAAAGGGTTAGTCCAAAAAGCTATTTAGACATGAGCACCCTCGGTCAATGTAGTAAAAAGTATTTTCTCTTAAGAGCATTTCTGCTTTCAATCATCAATAAACGTAAAATCAATGCCATTATTCATAGGTAAATCTCTGAAACTTCGATAGTCCAGCTGGTCAATACAACCGATATTGATCCCGCAGATATCAGGTGTGGTTCGCCTTTGGTGATGAGCCATGATCCCACACTTTGCACAAAAATGATGCGTGGTGACTTTGGAGTTCCGCTTATAGCGTATCAGATATTCAGCGCCTTTTTCAAGGTGGACCTCCTCAATTGGGCAAGCCAGCATTATTGCGCCTCGCCTTTTGCAAAGGCTAAAAGCACAACGCCTGACAGCGGTCATATCAAGACTGCGAGGCACTGAAAATTTAATTGTACCGCAATGGCATGATCCATAAAATTGGGATTTGTCCATGTGCTTTTTCTCCTCTAATAGAGTTATCTGACTTTTTTCGGCATAATTCAAAATCAATCTCGACGTCTTACGATCCAAACTAATTAAAAAATCTTATTATCACTTAAGGATTTAGACGACTGAGGATCATCCTATAAAACAGATCTTACAACTGAAGATTAATAATTGAACGGCTATCTAAAGAGAAACATGTTTAGAAAATTTATCACTGACTACCGCGCGCCTGAAAGGCCTTAAGTGGCCCGTTTCATAATTCTGGAATGTTATGGGTCTGCCTCTTTGGCCTTTGTTTATTCAATTTCTGTCGTTTTATGGTCTCTCCTGATAAAATGACGGTGGAGTTATAACTTTAGCCACGAATAGTATCCAGAAGTCATCCAACGTACTTGACTCTTTGCATTACCTCTCTAGCGTTGTACCTGTTGATCAAAAATTATCTGTCCCTATCTATCGGCGTTGCTGCACTTTATTAGTGGTGGGGTAATGCCTTTATTTAAAAAAATAGTATTGTTTGTTCATCTGACTGACCTTAGAGGGAGAAAAATAAATGAAAAAAATACTTACGACGATCCTGGTTGCAGGATCATGTTTGCTTGGTGGCGCTGCCGCACAGGCCAACAAATCAGGGGGAACGCTGTCTTTTCTTGTTCAGCCTGAGCCGCCTACTCTTGCTTCGTATGTCTCAACATCGGGACCAATTGGCCTGGTGATGCCAAAGGTTTACGAAGGCCTGTTTGATTATGACAATGATGGAACAATGGTGCCCATTCTCGCCGAAAGTTATGACATGAGTGCTGATGGCAAAACCGTCACCTTCAAGCTTCGTAAGGGTGTAAAATGGCATGATGGCAAACCTTTCACATCAGCCGATGTTAAATTCACAGTTATGGACGTTCTAAAAAAAGTGCACCCGCGTGGGCCTAACTCATTCCGCGAAGTTAGTAGCATTGATACGCCTGATGCGCATACAGCTATTTTCAATTTGAAAAAGCCCGCCCCATATATGATGAGGTCTTTCTCGGCTTATGAGTCCCCGATTGTACCAAAGCACTTGCTTGAGGGAAAAGACGTTAAAGATGCGCCGTTGAAAAATAAGCCTGTTGGAACTGGACCATTCAAATTTGTTGAGTGGAAAAAGGGCCAATATATCCGTTTGGATAAAAATAAGGATTATTGGCAAGAAGGTCTTCCTTACCTTGATCGAATAGTTGGTCGTTTTATTCCTGATGCGTCTACTCGCACAGCAGCAATGGAAAATGGTGAGGTTTTGTACGCAGCATACAATGCTATTCCAAATATTGATGCGGTGCGGTTGAAGGATCGTAAGGATATTGATGTCACTACTGATGGTTATTCAATGATTAACCCCATGGCCCTTATCGAATTCAACACCAAAGAAGGCGCGTTTGTAGATCCGGCAATCCGTCGCGCGATCTCTACCGCGATTGACCGTCGGTTTATGATCGATACAATTTTCTTTGGTTATGGGAAGCCTGCGACTAGTGCGCT
>QBYK01000116.1 GCA_003282865.1 SAR116 cluster bacterium AG-325-I21
CACTGATGCCGCCAGGGTAGAGCAAAATCTGTCCGGGACCGGCATGACTTGTGTGGTTTTCGTACTCCACGCCGAAGTCCTCGTCGCCCAATGGGATCCAGACACCCTCGCCCGACCAGCGCACATGTACGATCTGACCCGTATAGGGCAGTAGCTTGCGGAACATCGCGCAGGTCTTTGGCGCATCCTGTTCTTCAAGCCTCGCGCCGAAAGTGAAGTTGCCAGCCTTGATAATCAGATCTGTCATGTTTCTGTTTCCCTTCGTTAAATGATTGCCACGCCACCACCACCGAGCAGCTCTTCTTGTTACATGCCATTGGAGCGGGGCCGCTCATCAGCAGGTTATACAAAAAGCTGACCACATTAGCAGCAGCCCCGGTAATGCGCGCCAATGGCTCTTTCTATCTGGAGCCACACGGCGCGAAGTGGCTCTGTCGCCGGCAGGCCAGCGCGATAGGCCGCGCGCAGTGATGTTTCAGCAGCTTCAAGGTCGCTGCCCAGCACGTGGCCCTCTCGAACGACCTGCCGACCAGACGCCCAAACCTCGACCACATGGGCCGCGGTGGCGCGGGCGAACAACAGGTCTTTAGCGGGTACTGGCATCAGCGTATCGCGGTCAAGGCCATCAAGATCAAGGATTAACAGGTCTGCAGGCATCCCAACCTCAAGTACTCCACCATCTGGCAGGCCAAGGGCAGCACGCCCTGTGCAACAGGCTGCTCGCAAGGCTGCTGCGTGAGTTACACCCTCATTGTCAGAATAACCCGGACGCCGCCCAAGCAGGTGAAACAGGCGCAACTCGCGAAGGCCGTCATCGTCTTCATCCAGGGCGCAGCCATCAAGCCCCATCGCCACCGCAACACCGGCGGCTTGCATATCAGCCAGCGGAGCACGGCCGGAATATAGGTGCAGGTTCGAGGAATTATTCACAGCAATCCGTGCGCCGGAGGCAGCAATCTCAACAAGCTCTGTCCCACGGGCCCACACACAATGCGCAAGTGTCAGTCGGGGTGAGAGGAAGCCGATCTTATCTAAGAACGCGACTCCACCCTGCGGATAGGTCTGATCAAGCCATTGGCGCTGCGGTTGGGTTTCGAGCAAGTGCATGTGAATGCGGCGCCCAGTTCGGGCTGAGGCATCAGCGATCGCCAGTAACATTTTATCACTGCACCACTGAACGCCAGTCGGCCCGTATTGCACATCAACATGCGGTTGGTCTGCCAAGGCAGAAGCGACCTGATCTACAAGCGAGAGTTGCTCAGTAATTGTTGGGAGTGGTTTCAACCAAGTGTTTCTTGCCAATTGCGCAACCTCCGGGGCCAGTACCTCGAGCAGGGCGTCATGGTCACCGTAAATCAGAGGATTGCGATCGCGTAGAGATATGGCAAAGCCGATGGAGACACCGACATCTGCTGCAGCGCGCGCAATATCCCGCGCCTCCTCGGGCAAAGGCTTTTGCCCCATTGCGCGGGTTAGATGGACCATTACGCCAGTCGCGCCGCCCCGCACGGACCGCGCGAAAGACGCCACCGCAGCGGTATAGGCATCGACTGGCGGCGTCACAGCCAGTTGCGGCAACCATTGTTCTAAAGGTTTGCCGCCGCAGCCAAAAGACGTAGTCGATAAAGGCCGCGCATGGTTATGGGCGTCGGCTAAGGAAGGCATCGCAAGCCGTGCCGGACCATCGGGCGGTCCGGTTGGCGTAATTGCTGCGATATGCCCATCCTCAATACAAATTGTAGCGGGGCCGGAGCTTGCGTAATCCGGCCCCAAAAGTGCGGCACTAACGTGAAGTTGTGTCATCACCGTTCTTTCATTCTGTTCTTACGCTTAGAATGAGCGCATGGCCATCGGCGGCAAGAAGGATGCATCAAAAACATCCTCGGCAGTGGGCGTTCCAGGTAGGTCATACAACTCTTTGATCGTGGTGATCGAGCGGGTCAAACGCTCTGTGTCAATCGCACCAATGCCGTTCGCCTTGCTTTCATCCGAGAAGATCAGGTTATCGAGGGCAAATTGCAGACGCTTCATCTCCAGTTCGCCATTGGACAATGGCTCTGTAGCCGTAATGATGTCGATACCTTCCTGCGGGTTCGCCAGCACATCCTCCATTGCTTTGGCAATTGCGTTCACAAGGCCCTGCACCGCTTCGGGCTTCTCTTTCAACAGCTTAGGCGAGACCATCACACCATTGGAGTAAATATCAAGACCAGAGGCACCATACGGATACCAGGTGAAATCCTTGTCTGGGTCCATTCCAATGCCAATGATATTCAGATAGCTGGTCACGTTGAACACTAGGCTGGCAGAGACTTGGTCCTGGATCAACATTTGCTCTTGCAGATTTTTCTGCACG
>QBYK01000117.1 GCA_003282865.1 SAR116 cluster bacterium AG-325-I21
CCGCCAAAACAAGTCGCACAAAACCGAAGCTCAAGTCAACATTCTGTGGGGCCGGAGGCAAAAATAAACTACCATGTGTTCACTAATTGATTTTTAGATATTTTTTTCGACTTCCGCTTTAATGCGCAAAATTAACTTATCGATCGTAGCCTTGACCAGCTGTTCGGATTCCGCCTCGACCATTACCCGGATTAAGGCTTCGGTTCCTGAGGGGCGCACTAGAACACGTCCCCGCTTACCTAATTCGATTTCTATTTCACGAATAGCGGCTTGCAGGGGCTCACGCTGCAAAATAATTGGGTCAATCCCAGTCAGATTATCGAGGCGCTGCGGGTTCGGTTTGAAGCCATTAAACAGCGTGCTAGCCTTTTTGGTGCTGCCTTCCAATAGGGTTAGCATTTGGAGGGCGGTTAGCAGCCCGTCGCCGGACCTTGCAAAGTCAGTCATTAGAATATGACCTGAGGGCTCACCACCAAGATTCAATTCATCATTGCGCATTTTTTCAAGAATATAACGATCCCCAACAGCTACACGGTGCAAATCAATACCTGCATTTCCTAGCATCTTCTCGAGTCCGCGATTGCTCATCAAAGTACCCACCACGGCGTTTGTGGACAATGTGCCTTTTTCCTGCATGGCAAGGGCGAGGCAACCCAGAATTTGATCACCATCAATGATGGTACCGTTTTCATCTGCCATAATCAGTCTGTCCGCATCACCATCAAGGCAAATACCAGCATCAGCACCATGCGCAATAACCGCCGCGGCCATTACCTGCGGGCAAACCGCGCCACAATCCTCGTTAATATTGTATCCATCTGGCATTATCGCCAACGGCACCACTTCGGCTCCAAGTTCATAGAGGGTATCTGGTGCCGTACGATAAGCAGCCCCGTTTGCACAATCAACCACAAGCTTTAACCCGTCCAGACGTGTGCGACCCGGCAGTGTTGATTTCGCAAATTCAACATAGCGGCCCACCGAATCAAGCATGCGGCGTGCCCGTCCCAACTCGCGCGGCTTCGCAAGTGCAATCGGCACCTCAGCAAGAACTGAGATTTCAGACTCAATCCGATCATCAAGTTTGAAACCGTCCGGACCGAATAGCTTAATTCCATTATCATGATAAGGGTTATGGCTGGCCGATATCATCACCCCTAATTCGGCTCGAAGCGAGCGGGTTAAATGGGCGACAGCAGGCGTTGGAATGGGACCAAGTAAACGGCAATCAAGACCAATTGAGCTAAAGCCGGCTACCATAGCCGACTCCAGCATATAACCGGATAGACGCGTATCCTTACCAATAACGACTATTGGCCGCGTATTGGTGGACCGGTTATTGTGATCAGCAAACCAGCGGCCAGCCGCCAAAGCCAAACGCACGACCGCCTCTGCTGTCATAGGCCCCGTATTTACCCGTGCCCGCACTCCATCGGTTCCAAACAACCCTGCCATGCTCTTTCCACATAACCCTCACAATAATAGGACTGCAATTGCTGCCAGTTAAACAGCTTGGCATACCCCTCTTTGCAAAGCATATTTGCTTCTACTAATCTCTTACCACAATAGAATAGCTCTCCACTCTTTCACAAGTGTACAAAGCACGTGCGTTAAATGAGCCTAGGACCCTAGCAATCTGCAGTGCACAACGCCAACTCAATTTTGAGGGCTTGTGCCGTCTCGGCAACATCATGAACACGGATAATATGAACTCCCTGTCGCCATGCCGCCGCCGCTAAGGCCAGCGATCCAGGGAGCCGATCTTTGGCCGGCTCTCCTGTGGACAGTTTAGCAATTGTGGATTTGCGGCTCGCCCCAAACAACACCACGACACCAAGACCTTGAAACAAGGATAGCCAATTCACAAGCTGCAAATTATGCCTCACCGACTTACCAAAGCCAAACCCAGGATCAACGGCAATTGCCGATGCCGGAATGCCAGCGTCAATTGCAGCGTTGACTCGCTTGTGAAGAAACTCATAAATATCAATAGGTGCAAAATTGTATTTGGGGCTCTGCTGCATAGTTTTAGGCGTGCCCTTCATATGCATGATCACCACCGGCGCCCCACTAGCAGTGGCAGCGGCCATGGCCCCATCACCTTGTAATCCGCCGACATCATTAATAATCGACGCTCCCGCTGCGGTAGCTCGGGTCATTACCTGCGCATGGCGCGTATCAACTGATATGCGTATATTATCTCGCACTAGGCCGGTAATAGGCGGTAAAATGCGCGCTAATTCCTGATTACAGGTGACCGGTGCGGCGCCCGGACGTGT
>QBYK01000118.1 GCA_003282865.1 SAR116 cluster bacterium AG-325-I21
CCGCCGAAATAGCTTGGCTTACGCTTGGCTGTTTCAAACACACCAACTGTAATGAATATACCAGCAAGCAGAATTGCGTGCACTACTGCGCTTACGCCAAACACCACGATTGAACCCATCCACATACTGAAGATGATGCACCACATCCATGCCAGAACCTGCATCACCAGATGCCGTGTGTTGGTGTCCGGTATGTGGGACAGAGGATTGTGGCGGCTGTCCATCACTAAATTATAAAGTTTAAGCATTGCAATCCTCCGTCCACGTGCTGCTTCAGCTAACATTCGTTCGGCTTTAAAAAATGGTAAGAGCAAAACAAATGTAAGATTAATTAAGATACGAGCCATCTTACTTCTCCCTGCGACATCTTGTCACTATACGCTGCAGTTCACGTGCCATTCAAGCTTTATTGCTCGCTTTGGAAAAAAAGGCCAGAGGATAAAGCTCTAGCTATAGCATCATGGAGTCACTTCATGGCAAAGATAGTGACAAATAAACTCATCACTACATCGCCATCACTACCCAACTCACACATCTCCTGATAGCCTCATTATTATGAACACGGTCTTTGAAATATTGGTAGGTCTTATAGTATTGGCATCTTCTCCAAGCTGGGGAACGACTTTCAAAGACGAAAAGACAAGTCCAGTTCAGCCGCAGGTGCTTATGCTTGCTGATAAACGAGTATTTTAATGAAGTTTTTTTTGTATTTTTGTAGCGGGGTATTGTTGGGAAATTTTGCTTATGCAACCACAATGGATAGCACTGAAGTTTCCATAGGTGAGTTTTCTGAATTTGTAGCGTCATCTGGACTGACCACGCATGCAGAGCAATATGGTGGAATGGTATATGAGGGTGGGTGGGTTGTTAAACCCAACTGGAATTGGCGCGCACCATACGGAGAAATTGGTGCATTTGATGAACCGGCTGTCCACGTGACTTACGCAGAAGCTGAGAAATACTGCGAATGGAAAGGGAAAAGACTGCCAACAAAGCTTGAATGGGTAGAGGCGGGGTATACTGAAAAAAGAGTGAAGCCAACAGATGGCTACGTAACGGAAAGAACTTACCCATATCCTACGGGGGAGTCTCCGGCGGGAGCAAATTGTTTGTTAGATTGCGATGCCGAAACACTTCTTGTCGATAAGAAAAACAACTATCGCGATAAACTAAACAGAGGGTTAGGCCATGCTCCAGTAGGTGTCAGCAAACAAGGCGTTAATGGGCTTTATGATATGGGGGCAAATGTTTGGGAATGGGCAAAACTGCCCAGCGATAATGGACATCGAGCGACTATGGGTGGCTCATGGTGGTATGGCAAGCGTCAAATGCAGGCAAATTACGGCGCAACCAAGCCTGAAGGAATGGCTGTTGTTTATATTGGCTTTAGGTGCATCTCTGACGACTAATCCCAGAGAACACGTTCAGTTCAGGCACCCACCCCGAGAAATTAACGGGGGGTGTACACACAGTATACCAAACGTGCCTGTTGACGAATAACAAGAGCTCTATAACGCATTGATATTGCTTGAGGGCATTTAGGATTGACGCCTTAGCAAGGCAATGATGGCTTCTCGGCCGCACCATTTTCTATATCATATTTGATGTAACCAATTGAAATGCTTCACTTCATGTGTCTGCATGACGATTGGTGTGCAACATAACGAGAAACAAATGTGAAGCGAATCACGTGCTTTATCGTGATAGTGTTTACTATTATGTTCGTCATATTCCTTGTGATTTAGCCTCAATTTCCTCAGTATCGAGGCTGTGTTTCAGTCTTAAGACCAAGTCACTCAAAGCCGCAATCCGAACCTCAAAGTCTGTAACTCAGCGTCTTGAGAATTACTGGTTTGGTTTGCGACTGCAAAATATGGACATACCTGCCATTCAGGTTGTCAAATCAAGTGATGTCCATAAAAATGATACTTTACTCCTATCTCAAGCCTGTGAGTTATACCTTCGGCTAAAAGGTGTGGGTAAAGACAAGGTGTTCATAAGAACAGCCAATAGAAATACCCAATATGTAACCAAGCTTTTGGGTGATAGACCCATATCCTCATACTCATCTAATGAAGCTGCCAAGTTCCGTGATTGGTGCATTGATAAAGGCATGGGCATTAAGACAGTAAAGCGTGTCTTCTCATCCATCAGAGCCATAGTAAACCTAGCAATAGAAGAGGAGGGGCTAGATTGCTCTAACGCCTTTGCCAAGACCTACTTTCCTAATGATGAAAGTTCTAATTCAAGACAAACAATATCCA
>QBYK01000119.1 GCA_003282865.1 SAR116 cluster bacterium AG-325-I21
CACCAAGCAAACTGGTGAATTGCTGGCGCAGATCTTAAGAGCGCCGCGTGGTGATGGTGACGGTGCCAATGCGTCACTTTTACGCGCGCTTGCCAGTGATTTGGAACTTACAAATCATGCCGATGATAATGATGACAAAATTAATTACGATCCCTTAACCGCAATTGCCGGTGAAAATTGGACCGGTCCATCCCCGCCAATTTTGGCACGTCAATCAACTTGCGCATGGCGCAGCAATGGTCATACAACACAAAGGCTTGATAAGCTCGCGCGTGAGTTGATTAATGCGGCACTTGATGGTGTTTTGGATGCGATCCCCGGGCCGGCAAGCCGTTTGATTCTGACCGAGGCTTTAGGGCGGCTAAACCGTGATCTGTTGCGCTGCGGGCCAAAAGAAGATGCGGCACTGCATTGGGCGCTCGCTGGTCGCTTTATCGCAGCTGGCCCATCAGGGGCGCCAACAAGAGGCCGACCCGAGGTCTTACCAACGGGTCGTAATTTCTTTTCAATCGACAGCCGCGCCTTGCCAACACCAACTGCATGGCGGCTTGGCTGGGCATCGGCAAATGCGGTGATTGAGCGCTATTTGCAAGATCATGGCAATTGGCCAAAGGCGCTGGTTCTATCGGCTTGGGGAACATCGAATATGCGCACCGGCGGCGATGATATTGCGCAGGCATTGGCATTTATTGGGGTGCAGCCAGTTTGGGATTCGGCAAGTCGGCGGGTTACCGGTTTTGATGTCATACCGCTTGATGTCCTTGATCGGCCGCGGATTGATGTTTCGCTTCGCTGTTCGGGGTTTTTCCGTGATGCGTTTCCTGCGCAGATGAGCCTGATTGATCGTGCAGTACAGGCAGTTGCCAAATTGAACGAACCTGATGATATGAACCCGCTGGCAGCTGCGGTAAAGCGGGAAACGGCGCGGTCACAGGCTGCAGGGCTGTCATTTGATGCTGCTGCGCGGAAAAGCACCTTGAGGGTGTTCAGCGCCAAGCCCGGGGCGTATGGCGCGGGCTTGCAAACCTTGATTGATGAGAGCATTTGGGACGACAGATCAGATTTTGCCGAGGCTTTTCTGGTCTGGTCAAGCTATGCCTATGGTGACGGGGTTGTGGGAAGTCCGGCACGTGACGTGTTGGAAACGCGCCTTGGTGAGGCTGATGCGGTGTTGCATAATCAGGATAACCGCGAGCATGATATCCTGGATAGTGATGATTATTATCAATTTGCCGGTGGGTTGTCGGCGGCAGTGTCGCATATATCGGGACGTGATGTACCAATTTACCATAATGACCACAGCCTTGCCGAAAACCCAATAACGCGCAGTCTTGCCGAAGAAATTAGCCGAGTAGTTCGCGGCCGTGCCAGCAACCCAAAATGGATCAAAGGTGCGATGCGTCATGGCTATAAGGGCGCGTTTGAAATGGCGGCAACGGTGGATTATCTTTTCGCCTTTGCCGCCACAACACGGCAGGTCGAGCCGCATCATTTTACGGCGCTTTATGAGGCTTATGTTGAAGATTACACTGTTAGGGCGTTTTTGCAAACGGGCAATGATGCGGCTTATGTTGAAATGCTGGCGCGATTTGCCGAGGCAATTGACCGTGGGCTATGGACACCGCGCCGCAATAGCGTGCAAACTGAGTTAGAACGATTACAAAAACTCGTTCAAGATAAAGCACAGCAATCATAGGGCATAAGCCAAGAAAAGCCGTGCCAGATCGCCAGATAACGAGAGGAGTCAGCCGCGATGACCAATAATGAAAATCAGACGCTGGAGAATCTTGATGATGTTGAACGTCACAATAGCAAGATGGCCAAGAAAAAGCTGGCGCGTGATAAGATTATGGCCAGCAAAACCGATCAAAAAGGCCTGATGATTGTTCATACCGGCAAAGGGAAAGGCAAATCAAGTTCGGCCTTTGGCATGATCTTTCGCTGCATCGCCCATGAAATGCCTTGTGCTGTTGTGCAATTTATTAAAGGAGGCATGGATACGGGCGAGCGTAATCTGATCACCGCGCATTTCCCCGATTTATGCCAGTTTTTTACGATGGGCGAGGGGTTTACATGGGAAACTCAGGATAAAGAGCGTGATATTGCTGCCGCAACCGCCGCGTGGAAAAAAGCCAAGGAATTGATCCG
>QBYK01000120.1 GCA_003282865.1 SAR116 cluster bacterium AG-325-I21
TGATCCAGGCGGGAGAAATGATGCAGGAGCATCCTACGTGGTCTTTGGGAAAAAAGACACAGCTGCAGTAGAGTTGTCTAATGTTGAGTCTGGCACTGGTGGTTTTGTTATCAACGGAAAAGTTGCTGGTGATCATGCCGCATCTGTTGGTACAGCGGGTGACTTCAACGGTGACGGATTAAACGATATTTTGGTTGGTGCTCCTGAGGCAGACACATCAGGTGCTGATTCAGGATCAGCCTATCTGATATTTGGTAAAAAAAATACGTCGGCTGTAGAACTCTCGAAGGTTGAAGAGGGAGCAGGTGGCTTTGCTTTAAATGGTGTCTCGGCAGGACACCTGCTCGGTTTGCATTCCAACGGTGGCGGCGACATAAATGGTGACGGCTATTCCGACTTAGTTATTGGAGCGCGCGGTGCCGCGCCAAATGGAGCTGGCTCGGGCGCAGCTTATGTGGTTTACGGCGTAGGGCGAATTGGCATACTGGATAAAGCTCTTGAGGAAGTGTCAACTGCCCAGTCTAAATTAGGTGCAATCCAAAATCGGTTAATCCATAATATCAACAATCTTTCTAAAAGCTCTATGCTGGCTGAACAGTCTGTTGGCCGTATTTTAGATGCAGACTTTGCAACTGAAACCAGTGGAGTTTCTAAACAGCAAATACTCAATCAAGCCGCCACTGCAATGCTGGCACAGGCTAATATGTCAAAACAACCTGTTCTTGTTTTGCTAGAGTAACGACGAAGAGATTGGAAAGATTGTGCGTCCGGCATGACAATGGTCGAGTTGCCATATTTTAGCATCATCGTTTGTTAAACCCTGCCACAAAAAAAGGACCGCGCAAAGGCGGTCCGAGTTTAGGGAGGAATTCAAACTCTATTCTGTATTTTTAGTGGGTGATTTTGTCTGAATCTTATCCTGATTGTGGTCTTTGCAAGGCAGGCTTTTTTTGGTTTGTGCCTGGGAGGTTACGAACACACTCCATAACTCCATGTAGTGACGGCGTTGTTCCAAATAGTCTGTCCGGTTCTAAGCACGCTCTACTTGGGAGCCAACTTGGTGGGCTATTATCATCTCGGCAATCTCGTAACTTATATCTGTATGATCAGTAAGCCATGTTCTTAAAGTTGAACGAAATCCATGAGGCACACCTGCTAGTTTATGCTCTCTCATATATTTTGATAGCGTGCTGTCGCTGATCACACCTTTTCGAATACCAGGGAAAAGAAATCCGTCTCGTGAAATGGTTCTGGCTTGGGCAATGACTTGCTTAGCCTCTGTGCTGAGTGGCACTCTGAAATCTGGTGTTTTGCCGCGTTTGCCTTTCATCTTTTTACCGGGTATTACCCATACATCCCCCTCGAACTCTTCCAGCCTTGCGAACCGCACTGGCCGGCATCGCAGTCCTGTAAGTATAACTAACTTCATACATAAGTGGGTTGGACTCAGATCATTTAGACTTTGATAAAATGCAGATGTATCTTCCGCGCTAAGAGCGGGCATCCTCTTTGGTTGGTGAGTTGTTGGGCCAAGTAGCTGTCGAGCTTTGTCAACGACGCCAACATCAACATTCAAGCCGAGTGCTGCTGCGTATTTTATAATAACGTTGAGACGGCTGAGTGCTTTTTTAGCTGTATCACGTTGTTGGTGCCACAGAGGTTTTAAGCACCTCTCAAGGTCACGCTGAGTGATTTCATCGATTGGATAGTTCGCAAGTTTCGGCAGTACATGTAACTTGATTGATGAAAACCAGCGCCCATTTTTACCATCTCCCTTTAGCTCTGCCTTCTTTGCGTCAAATGCTTGCCGGGCTATAGTTTTGAGTGAGATGTCAGAATGTTCCTGTGCGCGCCTGCTATTGTCCCTGAGTCTGATAGGATCTTTGCAATCCTGAACAGAGGCACGACATCTTTCTGCTTGTTCACGAGCACGTTTAAGACTGACCGCTCTCAGGCTTCCCAGTCCCATCTCTCTACGCTGTCCTGCAATTGTGTATCTAAAAAACCAGTTACTACTGTCTCCACGTTTGTTGAGCCAGAGTCCCCCACCATCACAGTGTTTTCC
>QBYK01000121.1 GCA_003282865.1 SAR116 cluster bacterium AG-325-I21
AGGCGTTTCTGAGTCAGATTTGGGCTTTATTAGAGGGGTTGGGAAGCAGGACGAGGGTGCTTGCTGTTGGTCAGGTTTGGGCTAAATGACATAATAAGCTAATTGATATTGCCTATTCTTTTGCTTGGGTGACACCCAATTCATGCCATCCGGGGGTTCGAAAACTGACTTGAACCAAACCCGGAGAGACCAAACATGAACAAACTACTTAAAACGCTGCTTAGGTTGAATTTGTTAAAAGGCAGTCCACTTAAATACCGTGAGGCCGACTATACGCTCAACGAATTAGAGAAAATACTGACGGCAGAAATCAATTGGCTTGGGTAACAACAACCAAGCCTATCTCAGGTAAATTCGTATGTTTCAAAGTAACTTTGGACGTATTTCTAAAACAAATAAGAGTCGTTTATGATTAAAACCTTGAGTGCAATAACTATGCTAATTTTTTTTGGAGCAATTCAACCAGCCATTGCGAGTAACTGTTCCAAACACAGCACAAGCTTGGCAAGGCAAGCTTCAAACGCTGGAATTTTTAAAACCCTTTTGGCAGCGGCCGAGACCGCCAATCTGACAAACACATTATACAACGATGGGCCATTTACTTTATTTGCCCCAACAGATGCTGCCTTTGGTGAATTGGTTGATGACACTGTTGAAAACATTGTCAAAAGTCCAACTGAACTTGCCAAAGTGCTCAAATTTCACCTTGTAAAAGGCAATGTATTTTCTGACAATTTAAATAGCGGCTCGTCAATATCAACAGTGTTAGGCTCACCAGTAAGTATTAAAAAATCCGATGCAGTTTTCGTGAATAGTGCAAAAGTTATTCAAGCAGACATAGAGGCGTCAAACGGCGTCATCCATGTCATCGACAAGGTGCTTTTGCCAACCGCTTAGAATGGAAAATATCTAGGCCAGGGGCTATGTTCACCAGTCTGGGCTTCTTCTCAAACTGGCGATAATTCACTTTTGTCCAAATGCAACATTAGCAGCAGTTACATTTGAAAAGGTTATCACCAACTGTTCCCCTCTTTTATCAACGTCTGATGGAGGTAATAAAAATTGATTTTTAAAATATTTATAGGAGCTTTCGGCATTGGCCTCATAGTTGTGTGCATTTATTGGGTGTTTGGTGATGGCAAACGCCAACCACAAACGATTGCCAATATACTTATCTATCTATGGAGTTTCATGTTGTTTGGCTTGATTGTTGGTTTTGTCAGCTGGCTCATAAAATAAATATGCAACGGTAACTAAATGCCTCATCTTTAATTGTTTGCGGTAATTAAGTAAGGAGCGTGTGATGAATTTTGAATTGAGGGGCAAGCTCGTTCTGGTGACTGGCGGAAGTCGGGGGATCGGTAAAGCAATTGCTCTCATGCTCGCTGATCAAGGAGCTGATTTAATAATTTGTGGGCGAAATCAGGACACATTGAATAGCGCTGTTAGAGACATTCAGCTTAAAGGTGGCCGAGCTTGGGGGTTTCAAGCAGATGTAAGTAAGACCCACGAAATAGAGATGTTATTTCAAAAAGTTTCAACAATAGGCCAAGGTGTCAACATTTTGGTTAACAATGCGGTTACATCAACAAGTGCCCGTTTCGATGAACTAACTGATGAGGAATTTGTTTATCATATTGAGGTCAAGCTAATGGCTTACATTCGGATCGCTCGAATTGCGTTAGAGCAAATGAAAAAAGCAGGTAATGGTAGGATTGTTAACATAGGAGGTATGACCGCAAGAATTGTAGCCCCATTACGAATGACAAATGGGGTCACAAATGCTGGAGTGGCAAATTTTACGAAACAATTTGCCAATTATGCTGCACAATTTGGTGTAAATGTTAATTGTGTCCATCCAGGTTACACAGCAACCGATCGAATAATGCAAATATTCAAGCGTGAGGCGCAAGAGTCCGATACTGATTTAAATGCCGTTCTAAAAAAACGCACAGCGGATATACCCCTTGGAAAATTGATAGAGCCCGAAGACATTGCGTCTGCTGTTTTGTTTTTTTGCTCACCCCTGTCAAAAATGATAACTGGTCAATGTATAGCG
>QBYK01000122.1 GCA_003282865.1 SAR116 cluster bacterium AG-325-I21
TGAGTCGGTGAAAACGATGAAAATGAAAACAACTGGCAAGGTGTTTCATTCTAAAATTACTGATTTGCGGGTTTCAGTGCGGGTGATTGATGACGCAACTTCGCAAATAGTCTACGCGGGTGAGCCGTCTTTCACCGGCGAGCACCCAATTGAAACCGCTATTGGATATGTTTCAAAAGTTGTCGTTGCTGGGATTGTAAACACATTTCACCCAAACTCGATGCCCCTTCCAAAACAACCTGAAAGTAAAAAAACATCGGTAAAACAGGTCGAGACGTTTGGCAATAACGCTCTCAAAAAACTCAAAGAGGAGAGTAAAAATGACTGGTAAAATTAGCTCTTACAGAAGGTTAATCTCTGCAGTCTTTCTTGGCTTGTCGATGTCATTAGTATCGGGTCAGGCGATATCTAACGAGGAATTTGATTTTGATGCTGAGCCGGTTTACACCGTTAAGACGATCCCTAATTTTGCTAATGTTTGTCAGCAATATGTTGAGAAGAAGTTGGGGCTTATTGTTGGTCAGAATTTCAAGCCAAATGGAGACGATTTTTGGATTCAGGTTGGTGAGGGTATTATCAATGGGCCTGTTGGTGGCAAGGATTACGTCACTGCACGCATGAATGCCTATGAGAAGGCTCTTCTCGACTCAAAGCGTAATATTCTTCAGGAGATGAAAGTCGAGGTTGGACGGGAGGTTGCATACAAGACGTTGCCTGCTGAACAAAAGCAGGGTTTGAAGCAGTCAGCATCTCCTGAAGAGCAGAAGAAGATTACTCTTTATGAAGGTAAGCGTGATTTGCAATCGGCCTGGAACAAAAGCCTTGAGTTGCTGAACCGGGAACTTGACGCTGAATTGGAGAAGACAGAGCCAGCCAAGGCAGAGCCTGCTCCAAAGACGCTTGAGGAAGCAGCTGAGAAGCAACTTCGTTTGTTTGGTGAGCGTTTTTCAGACAAGATCAATATTGCTGCAAGAAGCAGACTTTCAGGCATTCGCCGTATGTTTGTGTTTGATAGTTCTCCCAAGGGAACAGATAAAGGCAAGATCTGTGTAGCGGTAGTTTATTCTGATAAAACACGCAAGGTGGCCAATGCAATGTTTACCCAGAATTCATCATTGCTGCCACCAGCCCAGCCTGGTGCGCCGCTTGCTGCACAGATTCCAAATGATGATACGAATGAGGGTCGCAACGCTCTTGTCAACACAATGGGGGTTGATATGCGTGTTGATGAGAATGGCAATTACTGGTTGATTTCCTATGCGCATGCAGCACCGGCGATTGCTAATAATGCAAAGGCACGTCAGATTGCGGCCCAAAGCGCCCATGCACGTGCGCTTGGCGGTTTAAGAACATTCATGGCTGAAGAGGCGGTAATGGATACTATGGCGCAGTTTGATGAGAGTTCTGATCAGTTTGCAGGCGGCGGTGATGATCAGTTCTTCTCAAAATATGAAAGCTTTATCGAGTCGAAGTCGAAGTCAATGGATATCAGTGGTGCAATTAAAGGTAGCACGTTTGGTTTATTCCATCCAACGACTGAAAATGAATTAATTGGCGTCTACGTGAAATGGAGTCCTGTTTCAATGGAGGGCGCCAAAAAGCAGTATAAAAAAATGAACACTGTGCCAACGACAAGCACTGGTCAGTCAGCTTCATCTAGCAGTACAGGTGATAGTGGTGCCGTATCTGCACCGAAACCAAAAGTTGGCTATCAAGGTGGCGCTGCTGGCGGTGTGACACCAAATACTTACTAGAGTTGAAGTGTTTGCAGTTAGAAAAAAATTACAGCTAGAAACTTTTGGGTGTTACTGCTTAACAACGTCCCTTATTTTTTTATTGTTTCTAACATGTTCGATGGTAAAAGTGATTGCAGGTACTATTCGCAAAGATGTGATAGTTCCAATCCCCAAATATCAGGTTCCGATGTCTACGATCGAAGGTTATGCAAAAGCGAAGCTTTTGCGTCAATTGAGCAGTGATCTTGTTGTTTTTGAGTGGGATGGGTTGGAGTTCGTTTCAACAAAACATAAGGATGTTTT